>CALGNN010000127.1 GCA_937961455.1 uncultured Saprospiraceae bacterium | reverse complement strand
TCGTTTTCTTTGCGTCAGGTAACGCTCTTGCTTTTTGCCCAAATTCATTGTTGGTTTTCTTATGCGTCCCGCTTAAGACTGGGTTCATAACTTTGTGTTACCACAGAGTGAGAAATTCTGGCTTACTTTCTGGTCGAAGGTAATGTCTCCATGAACTATAGATATAATTTTCTTCAGCAGAGACAAGTCCAGCACGAATAGGATTCAAATGGATATAATTAAATTTTTGATTGAAGAATTTATTTCCTTGAATTTCTACACTTAAGGAAGGCGATTTCCAGACTTGATATTTTTTATTCTCTTTGTTTACAAGAAAATATTCTTTAAGTGCTCCAAGTTGAGATAATATTTCTTTAGCTGTAAAACTTAGAAGAGTATGCTTTATTTTTGAATTAGAATACGGATCCTTTATCTGGTATATCCAATGGAAATGATTAGGCATAATTACATATGCATAAATGTTTATCTGTTCATTTTTAGTTAGATATTGGAACGCGTTAAATATTATTTCTGGAATGTTTTTTATTAGCAAAATATTTTGCCATTCATGAATAGTGTGAGTTGAAAAATATAAGTCTTTGTAAATAATGTAGGTCATAGTGCTTGATTCTTGAAGAGCCAAAATAATTATTTATGTAAAATTATTCTTTGAGGTGACCTACTTTGTAGCTTACATTAAGGCTTGAAGCGAGACGCGTCAAGCAACGTTCGTTTTCTTTGTGTCAGGCAACGCTCATGCTATTTGCCTTAATCCATTGTTGGTTGTCTTATGCGTCTCGCTTAAGACGGTGCAGGAATAGCTTGAAGCGAGACGCGTCAAGCAACGTTTGTTTTCTTTGCATCAAACAACGCTCTTGCTTTTTGCCCCAATCCACTAAAGCGCAAAGCCCAGTCCAAAAAGATACCCAATCAAGGCAGTCGCTCCCATCGCTAGCGTACCCCAAAACATGATCCTTACCACAGCCCTTCCAATAGGCGCACCTCCCGTATAAGCAGATAGCGCACCTAAGAAGCCTAAAAATAAAATGCTCGATACATATTGCAGCACGATCATATTTTCTAAAGATCCCCACACTGCAACTAAAACGGGTAACATTCCTCCGAGTGTAAAGGCTACCCCAGAAGCAATAGAAGCTTGTAAGGGATTCGCTGCGGTTAAATCACTGATGCCCAATTCATCTCTTGCATGCGCCTCTAATGCATCCTTGGCAGTGAGTTCTTTTGCAACTTGTAAAGCTAAAGCTTCATTAAGTCCACGCTCCACATATATTTCTGCCAATTCATGAAGTTCTTCTTCTGGATGTTTGATGAGCTCTTCTTGCTCTCTAGCGAGATCTGCTTTTTCTATATCTGATTGCGAGCTTACGGATACATACTCACCAGCTGCCATGGCAAATGCACCAGCGGCGATACCAGCTACAGCACCAATCACAATAGATTCTCTAGAACTTGTAGCAGCAGCAATACCAATAGCAATACTCGCCGTACTAAGGATGCCGTCATTGGCTCCAAGGACTGCAGCCCTCAGCCAATTACTCCGATTTATATAATGGTGCTCTGGGATCATCTAATTATTTGGATCTGAAAACTAGTTCGAATATGAAATGCGATATACCGCATCTCCTAAATCATCAGATAATAACATAGAACCATCTGGTAAAAATTCCATATCAACAGGTCTTCCCCAGTTAGTGCCATTGTGTCTAAATCCTTCAGCAAAAATTCCATGATCAACTACTTCATCTCCTTCTAAGGTCACCATGCTAACACGATATCCTACAGGCTCTGTTCTATTCCATGAACCATGTTCTGCAATGAATAATCTTTTATTATAAGAGTCAGGAAATTGTTTGCCTTGATAAAATTCTAATCCCAAAGGTGCAACATGAGCGCCCAAATTATATGAAGGAGCCGTATAGTCATCACAAGATTTTCCCGCACCAAATTCATCATCTAAGGTGTCACCTTGATGGCAATATGGATAACCAAAATGCATGTTGTCTTCAGGTGCTCGATTCAATTCACAGGATGGCATGTCATCTCCCATATAGTCTCTTCCATTATCGGTAAACCACATATCACCTGTCTCTGGATGCCAAGTAAAACCAACTGTATTTCTTACCCCATGTTGTACGACTTCTACATTAGATCCATCTGCATCCATTCTTGTGATGCTCGCAAATACCTCATCTTCAGAATCACAAATATTACAAGGTGCCCCAACAGGAACATAAAGTTTTCCATCTGGTCCAAAGTCAATATACTTCCATCCATGATGATCCTCTGTTGGATATTTATCGTAAATGACTTCTGGAGCAGGAGGATTAGAAAGATCTTTTTCTATATCTGGATATTTTAAAATTCTACTTCTCTCTGCTACGTATAAATCTCCATCGCGAAAAGCAACTCCATTTGGCATGTGCAATCCGCTAGCAATAATATGTGTTTCATCAACTTTAAAATCACCATCAGTATCCTTCAAAGCGTATACCTTATCTTTCCCTCTGTTACCTACATAAAGAACACCAGAAGGACTCAATTCTAAGGATCGTGCATTTTCAATTCCTTTAGCGTAATATTCAATTTTAAAACCCTCAGGTAATTTTACCTTGTCTAATTGTGGCACTGGCTTTTCTTTACTAGGCGCACACATTAAAAAGAGAAAAAGGCAAGATGTGATGGAAATAAGGATGCTTTTCATTGCTGTAAATTTATTATACTCAAGTTCGATAATTTTTTAGTAATTCTTTCATTTCACTCAATATCATTGCAGTAGCTCCCCAGACGACTTTTCCAGCTAATTGAAAGTACGGCACATCTTTTATTAGTATTCCATTAGCTGCATTGATGTTTTTTTGAAGTACATTTTGATCATTGGTAAGATCTGCGATTTTGACTTCTAGTATTTCATCTACCTCTGATATTTGCTTGGTATATTTTGGTGTCGATTCTGGCAAATATATCCCAACAAAGGGGTGAATGATAAATCCACTAACGGGTACTTTTAAAGTAGATAATGCACCTACAAGTGCTACTTGATCTGAAGGTATACCTATTTCTTCTTCCAATTCCCTTAGAGCAGTATGTTTGAGATCCTGATCTTCTAAATCTTTTTTGCCTCCCGGCAAACTGATTTGACCTGCGTGTTTATCATTTGGGTTTTTGGAACTTCTTTTTATGAGAGGAAATACAAGTCCATCTGCTGTAGGAATCAAAAGAATTATGACAGCTGAATCAGTATAATTGTCGATTCGATTGGCATATTCTTTTCTACCCAGGGGAGCCATAATATACTGTGCATCAGCTCCAGGAAGTTGCTTAAGTAAATGGGCTAAGATGGAACTATCAATATTTTGCATAGATATCTAACTTGAAGTACTTGCACATATTGCTATAAAAACAAAAGGGATGACAAGTAAATGCCATCCCGAATGATTAGGTTTTGTTATATCTTATTTTTTAGTTTTCTTAATGTAGTTCTCAATAGCCATCGTCATTGAAGGATTCTCCTTGCTCGGCGCATGAATATTGATCGTGAGGCCTTTATCTAAAACTGCCTTTGAAGTAGAATTTCCGAAAATGGCCATTCTGGTATTGTTTTGCTGAAAATCTGGAAAATTCTCATACAAAGATTTTATACCTAAAGGACTGAAAAATACTAACACATCATAAGTAATATCTGCTAAATCCGATAAATCAGAGCTCACAGTCTTATACATCATAGCTTCTTGATAATTGAAGCCATGTTCAGTTAAATAACTGGTGATATGTTTCGATCCAAGATTAGAACATGGAAGTAGAAAATTCTCCGTTTCCTTATGTTTATTTAAATAAGTGGCAAGATCTGCAATCACTCGTTTTCCTACAAAAACTTTTCTTTTTCTGTAGATGATAAATTTTTGTAAATAATTCGCCACTGCCTCTGTTAAACAAAAATATTTTGTTTCACTCGACATTTGAACACGCATTCTTTTACACATATCAAAGAAGTGTTCAATCGCATTTTTGCTATTAAAAATCACAGCAGAATAATCATCACATTTGATTCTTAATCTTCTAAATTCTTTGCTTGACACTGGTTCAACATGAATGAATGGTCTCCAATCAATCTTGAGATCATATTTCTGTTCCAATTTGTAATAGGGAGATCTTTCAGGTTTAGGTTGTGAAACCAATATAGATTTCACCTGGCGATAAGTATCCTTTGGATTCTGCTCTTTTAAGCTTGTTGCCATCTAGTTGTTTTTTATCATCAAAAATACCGCCCAAATAAAGTTACACTACCTTATTAGGACATTAAGTATTTTATTAGAATTAGAATTGGTGCAATTTCAACACTGCAAAGGTACGTAAAAAAATGAAATTGATTGGATTTTAGATAGCTTCTTCCAATACTTAAACCTCTTAACTGTCTAAAAATGAAGAATATGAAGAAAATTAAACAACCTGTCACGAGCATAGATTTGTTGATACTCTGAGGACCCAGAACAAGTACAGCGTTTATTGGAATGAGAACCATACCAAAAAGGATGTTGTATAAAAAGATATTAAAACTATAAAAAGAAACCTCTTTTTTAAGAGGGAAAATCATTCCCATATAGCTTAAGACACCATGTCTGACAATATAAACACCCAAAATCGCGGCAAAAGACAAAAACAAATTAATGAGATTTTTTTGAGCACCAAGGGAGGTAAGAAGTAGATAAATAAATATGCTCATATTGATGATAAAGAGTGCATAGCTCAAATAATACTGCAAATTTGATCCACTTTGGTATTCTCTAAAACTCAATTTTGCTACATTCTCGTTTCCTGCCGCTTTATATATTTTTGATATAAAACGTCTATTCATATTTATAATCAAGGTCAAAGCAACCATGATGAACAATAATATGCCATATAACATATATCTATCATTCCATCCTGAATCAGATTGATTCACCAAGAGCTGTTTCACAATACCCTTTTCATCTTCTTTTATATTAATAGGCGCTTTATTATCAACTAAAGGCTTATCATCTGAGGCTATTTTGTCACTAGCTAGAATCTCTTTTTTTTCTTCAGCAATACTATTAGATGCTATATCAGCTGCTATTTCCTTTTCTGTTATTTCAGTATTTGGAATGCTTGGTTGCTTGACCATTATTTCTTTGACCTCTGCCTTTGGAGTTTGTTTTTTACGTGCAGATTCGACGATAACTTTTTTGTTGTTACTACCTGCCTTAATATCAAATGGATTGTTTGAATAGCTCGATTTACTTGGAGTTTTTGCAACTTCAGTTTTCTCGGGCTCAGATATGATTTCTGCTGCTGGTTCTTCTTTTTCTACAAGCTCTTCAGCAGGACTTTCGATTTCTTTTTCAGGAGCTGCAGCCTCTTTTATCTCTGGAACGATGACAGGCTTCGATTCTAAAAGTTCACTTTTGTTTTCTGTGACCGTTTCATCTTCTTTGACTGGAGTAACAGCTGCAGGTGCTTCAGGAATGATTTTCTTTTCTGGTGTCGGAGTGACAACTTCTACTTTTTTACCTGGAACTATATTAAATGGGTTTTCCCCACTTTGTCCCATTAAGAAATGGCTCGAAATGAGGAGGCATAAAAAAAATGCATGTAGAAAGAATTTTCTAAACATACACTAAATGTAACAAGAAAATAAAAAAAGAGGAAGCCAGCCGGATCTAATCCAGGGGCTCCCCCTCATTGCTGGCTTATTCTTGAACCGTGCCAGTGATTTTCAGAATCGTCGCTTCTTCTGAAAAATTGGTAAAGACACTAATAGTCTTTGTAAAAGGACCGGCTTTTTTAGCATTGTATGTGGCAGTAATGCTACTTTCCATACCTGGAGCAATAGGCTCCTTTGTATAATCAGAAGCTGTACATCCACAACTGGTTTTTACATTTGAAATAACTAATGGTTGATCGCTGTTATTTTGTAATAGAAAACGAGCATCCACTGGAGTTCCTGCAGGGATTTCACCAAAGTCGTAGGTGGTGGTTTCCCAGCTTATTAATTCTTTGTCGGTATTAGATTCGTCAGTAAGGCCAGCAGTTAAGAATAATGGAAGTATAAACATCCATAAAATCGTTTTCATAAATATTTTTTATTAATTGTTTAAAATAATTGTCGATACAAATATGAAGTCTTGCAAACTAAAATGATGTTAATGGCTGTCGAAGCTTTGTTAACAACTTGTTAATCCATTTTTATGCGCTAAAACATTGCTTTACTTTTGTCTTGAACTTCTTGCATTATTTGCATATTACATTAATAATGAAGCATCAGATACTCTATTGGATTGCTGGATTAGCTACGATTTCAATCATTGCAGTTGTAGCGATGCAAGCCTATTGGGTAAAACAAACGCTTGATGTAAAGGAGCGTGAATTTCATCAGACAGCATCTATTGCTTTAATGAATGTAGCCCAAGCCATGGCTACTTATAATAGAAGCACACTTCCCGTAAATGACATCTTAAAGCAAATCTCATCAAACTATTATGTAGTGAATCTCAATGACGTAATAGATGCCAATGTATTAGAACACTATCTCCAAAGGGAATTTAATAAAGTGGCACTCAATACAGATTTTGAGTATGGGATTTATGACTGTAATTCAGATAAAATGCTTTATGGTAATTATTGTGAAGTAAATGAGACCAGTGAAACCATTGCCAAACCTTCCAGTGACCTTCCAGCCTACGATAAATTCATTTACTATTTTGGAGTAAAGTTTCCAGAAAAGAATTTCATGATTCTTTCCGAACTCAAAAACAGTATCATTTTTTCCATCATTACTCTTATCGCAATTTTAAGTCTCATCTATGTGCTTTTTGCCCTCTTAAAACAACAACGATTGTCTGCTATGCAAAAAGACTTTATCAATAATATGACTCATGAGTTTAAAACGCCAATTTCATCTATTAACATAGCTAGCGACGCTTTTTTAAAAGATAAGGATGTGCAGCAAGATCAAAGATTACTCAAATACGCCACGATTATAAAAACACAGAATGCCAAGTTGAATAATCACGTAGAGAAGATTCTAAATATTGCCAAATTGGAAAAAGATCATTTAGTACTTGAATCTGCTCAAATTGATTTAAACGAAATAATAAAGGAAGAGGTAAGTAATCTCAAATTGAGATTTAAAGATCATGATCATATTGGCGTAACGATCAATACAAACAATACATTGGTCATTGGAGATGAACTACATATATCTAATTGCGTGAAAAATTTGTTAGACAATGCCTATAAGTATAAAAAGCAAGATGCAAAGATTCAGCTGAGCTTAGATGAAACAAATAAAAATATCATTCTCCGCATCCATGATGAAGGCATTGGAATAAATGCGGAACATCTAACAAAAATTCGAGATAAATTCTACCGCGTCCCCAAAGGAAATGTGCACAATGTGAAAGGCTTTGGACTGGGTTTATTTTATGTAGATAAAATGATTAAACAGCACGGGTGGAAAATGGATATTGACAGTGAAGAAGGAGTTTTTACAGAAATTAAAATTAAAATCCCTAAATAGAATGACACAAAAGAAGGCCAAATTACTCTATGTCGAGGACGATGAAACGCTAGGATTTTTAACTACAGATAATTTACAAAGGGAAGGATATGATATTACACATATAACTAATGGACAGAGCGCCATTGAAAGTATTCGAAAAGACAATTATGACTTGTGCATTCTTGATATCATGCTTCCTGACGTAGACGGTTTTGCCATCGCGGAAAAAATCAGGGAGAATGATCTTCAAACACCCATATTGTTTTTATCCGCAAAATCCATGAAAGAAGATCGAATCAAGGGCTTAAAACTAGGAGCGGATGACTACATCACAAAACCTTTTAGCATTGAAGAACTCGTTTTAAAAATTGAAGTTTTTTTAAAGCGCAAGTCGATCACTGGTCCAGACTCTAGGGATAAATATCAACTATCTTCCTATACATTTGATTATAGAAATTTGTGTTTAGAAAAAAATGATCACCAGCAAAAATTAACACAAAGAGAAGCGGATCTTTTAAAAATATTGGTCTCTGATAAAAATAAGATTGTAAAACGTTCTCACATCCTCGAGACCCTCTGGGGAGAGGATGATTATTTTATGGGAAGAAGTTTAGATGTTTTCATTTCAAAATTGAGAAAATATTTAAAAGATGATCAAGAGATTTCCATAGAAAATATTCATGGAGTAGGATTCAGCTTTAAAGAAGCTAAACTTGATTGAACCTTCTAATTATTTTTGTTAATCCATTTTGATTTGCCATTTTTGCGCACATGAAATATTTTTTCTGTATGCTATTCATTGGAATAGTAAATATATTAAATGCTCAAATTAGTTCGCTTTATGCAGACAATTTGAATGCCTTCTCTTATAAGACCTTACCCTTGCATACCATAGAGTTTGAACCTAACTTTAGTTTTAGTAACAGTGCTGCAGTGTGGGGGCAGGATGGAACCCAATTAGAAAAAGTTAATCATGATTTATCCAGCAGTTTATGTTGGAGGGTGACTTATGGTTTTGCCAAAAATTTTGAAATTGGTGGGATGTTCAATGCTGATTTTTCAAACAGCCAATTGGATATAAAAGCATTTTTATATGATGCTGGAATACTCAAAATTTCAGCCATGGGAGGGGTGAATGTTCCTTTAGGTAATAGAATTTATAATCCTGATAATTTGAGCTTAGATGAGAAAAGCAAATTTGCTGCGGGTATTATAGGTTCTATTAGTCATAATGACTCCTATTCTATAAATATAAATTTTCAATACCAAGATCTTTTCAATAATCCTTCAAGCTTTGATTACCAAGCTTACTTTATCAATGCAGAATTTGGGTCTTATTTTCTCCATGATAATATTAGAACCATTATCGGCTTTGGCTATCAAAACATAACTGATTCTGCTGACGCGCCATTGAGCCTACTCAGCTTGTTTCCTGGCTTTGCTTTTGAGTTTAATGACAGAATGGTATTCACACTAAATAGCTCTCACGATGTCATGGGAAAAAACACTGATAAATCCTTCGGTATGAATTTGGCCTGTACCATGCTATTTGAGTAATCATTATTCTAAATAAACCGTTCGTACTTTTGGATATTTAACGGAATAAGAAAAAGCTATTTCTGCCTCTTCGAAGGCATTTAAATCCAATTCCCACTTTAGTATATGACTTTCTGGATCTATTGTAGCTTCTGTATATTCTAATAAATCAACTTGGATTTGTTCTTCTTTTGAAATTGGATATTGATCTTCAATGATTAAATGTATGGGAATAGATTTTTTATTTTTTATTTCAATATCCCACGCTCTGGTATCCGTCCTTTTTGTGCCAAAGAATTTTCGTTTATTAAATTCCATATTTTTTTCTCTTTTAACTACAATGTTTCGATCTCTGCCAAGAGAAAGGCTCATAGTATCTGTAATTTGATTGGCATCTAAATAAGACTTTCCTAGATATGTCCCTTCATAAAAGAGATTAAGATTTCCTGATAGCAAATGGTATTGATCAGCATCATGAATATTGGCTGTAAGAAAAACTGCTGGATCCAATTTTGGGGCACAGTAATATTCGTAGTCAGCCTTTAATTCATAATCATCTAATCTTACAGTGTATGCCTTTCCATCTTTTTTAATCGTATAAGGATCCTTTATTTCAAATTCTACGGAGGTGGTTTTTTCAACAGTACTTATAGCTGGGATAATAGCCTCTTCCTTATCTTTAGTTTGAAAACGTTTTTGCCTCATTTTGCTTCGAGACGAATAACCCATTACAACGACCTCATCCAATAGCATTCCATCATCCAAAGCGACATTCATTTGTCTAGTATAAATAGGAAGTGTCTTAGAGCTATATCCAACATAACTAACTTCAATGTTCTTGTAATTTGCAGGTATATTCAATTGGTATCTTCCATCTAAATCCGTTGTTGTACCCAAATTGCTTCCACTAATATGAATGCTAGCACCAATGAGCGGCTCTCCATTGGAGTCCGTGATTATGCCTGATATATTTCTAATTGATGGATCATATGAACCTATGCTTTTGAGCTGATTTTTATTCGCATCAAAATTCAAACTGTACTGTCTTTGATTGAAGCCCAAATACCAAGGTTCCATTTTTGGACTATCTCCGTTTCGATAGGGTTCTCCTGTAGATAATATCAATTTTACATTTTCCCAATCTTCGCCAGAGTATTGTTTCACCTTAGCTTTGTAATTAAGCAGGATAGGACTCTGTGCATTTTTAACCCTCACATCGTAATCTGCTACCCAAGCTGCCTGAGCGATTACGTAACTTATTTCAAAACTTTTTCTTGCACTAAGTTCTGAATCCACCTTAATGATAATTTCAGTAAAACTCTTTTCTTGGTTAGAGGCATTCCATTCTAACAAAATCAATTTGAGATCAGCAATTTCTTTATTTATTTCAATCATTTGATTCGAAAGCGCTAATTTTTCTAAGCGAATAGCCTTCATTCGATCTCTGTATATTTTAGCCACTTCTTGAAGTTCAGAGGCATCCACACCGGTCTGCGATCCACCAACTTTCATGTTTGCTTTTAGTAAAGCCTCTTCATCATCTAATACTTTTGAAAGAGCTTGAAGTTTTTGCAGATCATTAGTGAATGTTGCTATTTTATTTTCTGCCGCTATTATTTCGGTTGATTTTTTTTCTTTATTCAACACATCAATTCTGTGCCTTAAAGACAAAATATTGATTCCTTCTGGGGCCTTACATTGAATACTATTCTTATTGATGGAAGGACTGATATTTACAAATCTCAATTCAGATAGCCCAGCAGGCACATCGATTGTTGCCGTTCGAAAAACCTGTGCTCCCTGACTAAAAACGATTGCTTTGTGAATTTTTGATTCTATATCATCAATGGTTTGGATCATTGGAACAGCCTGAATTTCCAAGATAGATAGGCTTAAAAATATTATACAAAATATAGTCTGTGTGAAGATTTTCATGATCTGAATTTTTGTTTACAGACCATATGATGAGATTAAGTTTACAATTACATAAATCGAAGGAAAATTAATTTGACAAACAGTTTACAGAATTTAATCAATGATGATTTTCTCTATTGCTTCGCTGTTCCAATCGATAACGAGACCTTGCGCTAATCGCCTTGCAACAGCAGGTCCATATAGTTTTTCACATAAATAAAGTGCAGGATCAAATGACTTAGCTCCACCCTGTGAAGTGATCATTTTTCCGTCATGTACAAAGGATACACGATCCCTTATGTCAAGTTGTGGAAACATCTTACGATAGGCTTCGACATCAGAGGGAAAAGTAGTTGAAACCGAGTTTTCTAATATTCCTGCTTTTGCTAAGACAAAGGCTCCATCGCAAAGGGAAATGACATAGGAAGCATCTTGAGCTGTTTTTTTAACGAATTCTAACATGACATGATCTTCCAAATCTTTATCCAAGTGATGTTCCGCACTAGGCACCACAAGGATGTCTATAGGAGGAAGCGCATCTTTTGTGTAATCAAAATCTGGAAGCAGCCTTATACCCTCAAAACTATAAATGGCTTCTTTAGTATTAGCAACTAAAAAAACATCCATGGCTTTTATGCCTTCTCTATATCTGGTATGATGAAAAATATCAAATGGTGCAGTCAATTCCGTATTGTAGACTCCCTCCATGATTAAGAAAGCCACTTGGTAACGGTCCTTGTGTTCTTGATAAGCATATTTTGATTTTTCACTTTTCTCATTTTGGCAAGAACCAAAAAGAAAAATAGAAAAAACAAGACTGAAATTTTTTAGGTAATTGCTATAACCAGTAATCATATAAATAATTGTAGAAGGAAAGCTATATAATCATTCTCGATTCTCCAAACCTGCGTGACTTGTAGCTAAGAAGCACAATGGTCTTTCATACAAGCAAAAGGTTATATATTTACAGCGCGAAAAGCTAATATATACTTACATACGTTTAAGCAATACAATATTTATCAAATGAAAAAAATACTCATAGTACTCTTTGTATTACCATTATACATAAGCGCACAAGAAGCAGTTAATACTGATATCACCTTAGAGGATATTTGGAAGAATTATAAATTTTATGCTAAATCGGTACCTGGGTTTAATTTTTTAAACGACGGACAACATTATACCAGACTGGAAGACAATAGCATCAAGAAATATGATCTCACTACAGGCGATGAGGTAGGAGCCTTATTCAATGCTGATAAGATCAAGAATTATAATTTTAAAGGTGACTTAGATGGATATGCTTTTAGTGATGATGAATCTCAAATCATGATCAAGACAGCTTCTGAGTCCATCTACAGAAGATCATCAAAAGCCTTCTTCTATGCAGTAGACAAAAGAAAACTTATTCCCATTTTTCCTGATGGTAAACATATGTACGCCACCTTCAATCCTCAGGCTGACAAGGTCGCTTTTGTTTATGAAAATAATTTGTACGTAAGGGATCTAGAGACCGAAGAGTTAATTAAAATAACCAAGGATGGGTCATTCAATGAAATCATTAATGGTGCAGCCGATTGGGTGTATGAGGAAGAATTTTCGATGGCTAAAGCTTTTTGGTGGTCTCCTGATGGAAGAAGAATTGCTTTCTTAAGATTTGATGAGCGGGAAGTGAAAGAATTTACCATGACTTTGTATAATGATGATTCTTATCCAATTTATGAAACGTTTAAGTATCCTAAAGTAGGCGAAAAAAATGCAGTGACCTCTGCTCATATTTTTGATTTAGCGACTAGAACAACCCTTAAAGTTCAAACTGGAGAAGAAGCAGAAATGTATTTTCCTAGAATTGTCTGGACCAACAATCCAAACCAACTTGTTGTTTTTAAAATGAACAGGCACCAAAATCATCTGCAATTACTTAAGACGAATGCTGCAACAGGAGAGACCGAAGTATTATTAGAAGAAAAAAATAAATACTACATCGACATTCACGATGATCTTAGATTCCTTAAGGACAATCTACATTTTATTTGGTCATCGGAAAAAGATGGCTACAATCAATTGTACTTATACAACTTGAAAGGAAAGCAAAAAGTAAAATTGACAAATGGAAAATTTGATGTAACAAAGTTTTACGGAGTAGATGAAAAAAGAGGACTTGTGTATTATCAAGCTGCAGCAAAAAATCCTATGGAAAAACAAATCTATGCAGTTGATCTAAAAGGAAAGCGTCCGACAATCATCACGCCGGGCATAGGAACTTTTGGCGCACAATTCAGTAGTACATTCGATTACTATGTTTTGAATGAATCTAGTATTAACAAAGCAGCCATTTATACCGTAAGAAATGCAGCACATAAACCTATTAGAGTCATTGAAGATAATGCGAGAATCGCGGGCCTTCAAGAAGAACATAATGTGTCTCCTGTTGAGTTTTTTAGTTTTAATACTTCAGAAGATGTGCAACTCAATGGTTGGATGATTAAGCCAAATAATTTTAGCGACACCATTGACTATCCGGTCTTCATGTATTTATATGGAGGTCCAGGGTCACAACAAGTTGTGGATTCTTGGAAGGGACAAAATTATTGGTGGTTTCAAATGTTAGCACAAAAAGGGTATATCGTAGCCTGTGTTGATAATAGAGGAACTGGAGCAAGAGGAGAAGAGTTTAAAAAAATGACCTACCTCCAATTAGGTAAATATGAAACCATTGATCAAATTGAAGCAGCTAAGTATTTGGGATCTCTTCCTTATACAGATGCCTCGAGGATTGGGATATTTGGATGGTCCTACGGCGGATACATGTCTTCCCTTTGTTTATTGAAAGGCAATGATGTGTTTAAAGCGGCCATTGCAGTGGCTCCAGTTACCAATTGGAAGTGGTATGACACCATATATACAGAAAGGTTTATGCGAACAGAAGAGGAAAATCCTGAAGGCTATAAAGAGAATTCACCTGTTTATTTTGCGGATCAATTAAAGGGAAATTATTTGTTGGTGCATGGTATCGCAGACGACAATGTGCATTTTCAAAATACTACAGAGATGGCTAATGCACTCATAGCTGCCAATAAACAATTCGATACCTATTTCTACCCAAATAGGAATCATGGTATTTATGGAAATAATGCACGACTGCACCTATATCAAAAAATGACGGACTTCATTTTGGAAAAATTGTAATGAAAGAAATAAAAAATAAAAAGGCGGCATTTGAATATTTTCTAGAAGAGAAAATTGAAGTAGGAATGGTGCTCACTGGAACTGAAATAAAATCCATTAGAGCTGGGGAAGCAAACTTAACAGACGCCTATTGCATTTTTGCAAAAGATGAATTATATGTTAGGTCTATGTACATCGCTCCTTATAAACAAGGGAGTTATCAAAATCACGAACCAAGGCGTGAGCGAAAACTGTTACTCAAAAAGCAAGAATTAAAAAAGATACATCGAAAGATTAAAGAGAAAGGATATTCTGTGATTCCATTTAGAATATACTTTTCTGATAGAGGCTTGGCTAAGCTTGAGATTGCTATGGCTCGTGGTAAAAAGAAACATGATAAGAGAGATAGCATTAAACAAAAAGACGTTCAAAGAGATATGGATCGTTCGAAAAAAATGTATTAAACCAGTTGCCTAAACATTTTTAAAGATTGCATTTTTAAGCCCAATTGTTTTCACTGCGACGCTTAAGACACATCTTAATCAAGTATTATTTGTTTAAGTTTAATCAGATAATAAATGCAAATTTGAGATGATGAAATATGCCATTAACATTTCGATAGCCTTCTTCCTGCTGGCTATTTTAAATTCTTGTAAAGTTTCAGATTATAAGTCAGACGCTCAACCTGTAAGTCACAAAATTTGGGATGAACTACTCCAGTCATATGTGGATGATGAAGGCTTGGTTAATTATAAAGGCTTTATCAAAGATTCATTGCGTTTTAATGAATACATCAACATCTTAAACAGCGCACACCCAAATAAAAAGAATTGGTCTAGAGAAGAACAGTTGAGTTACTGGATCAACGCATACAATGCTTATACAGTGCAGTTAATCATCAGGAATTATCCGGTGTCTTCGATTAAAGATATTAAGGACGGAGTTCCCTTTGTAAATACCGTTTGGGATATCAAATTCATCAACATCGAAAATGCCAATTATGATTTGAATAACATTGAGCATGGGATCATTAGACCAAAGTTTAAAGAGCCTCGAATCCATTTCGCCATTAATTGTGCCTCTGCTTCTTGTGCTCCATTAAGAAATGAAGCATACACAGCTGAAAAGCTTGAAACTCAGTTAGAAGATGCGGCTAAAAAATTTATTAATAATCCAAGTAGAAATGAAATTAGCGAAGACAAGGCTATGCTTTCAAAATACTTTACTTGGTTTAAAGGAGACTTTACAGAAGAGCTATCTGTGATTGCTTACATTAATCAATACGCTGATGTAAAAATCAATGAAGATGCAGCGATTGATTATTTAGAATATAATTGGCAGCTAAACGAACAATAATTATTATCTGATGGCAATTCTAGTACCTAGCAATAAGGATACCGTATTGATGTCATCCTTCTGATTTGCTCCAATCGAATTTAGACTAAGTTGATGCTTATATTGTGGCTCGACAAAGAAGCTGTATCGTGGACTCAGTTTATATTCTGTTCCAAAACCAAGATTTACGGTTAAAGAAGAGTTTTCATTAAACTTTGAGTCTTTCAAAAAGTTATCTCTAAGCAAAGCTGATTGCTTTCCAAATTCTTCACTTTCTTCACCAAGCAATAATGGTTGTGGTAAAGCCGACTTTGTAATAACATCATAATATGCTCGAGCTACCATAGATAAACTTGCACCAGCTAAACCATAGAGTTTCATTCTACCTTTTGCAAAAGCTTCATAGCTTAAGTTTACAGGTAAGTGAATCATCTGATGAGATACTCTTTTAAAATGTGTAGTTCCTAGATGACGAGCGCTAGATCTAAGAGATTGTGTCCTGTCTGGGTTGTAATGTCTGTTAGAATAAGCCAAGCCAGAATGGATACCTAATTTACCTTTT
Organism: uncultured Saprospiraceae bacterium; assembly: GCA_937961455.1. GTDB lineage: Bacteria > Bacteroidota > Bacteroidia > Chitinophagales > Saprospiraceae > CALGNN01. The sequence goes on along the minus strand of CALGNN010000127.1, from coordinate 7,365 downwards.
TCAACCAATATTGAAATACCAGTACCATATCCGATGGTTTGATCTTTCTTTTCTTCAAAGCTTACTTTATTAGCTGAATTAGTATAAAATTCGGTTTCTTTTATTGTAGCTAAATTTAGATCTGTTGAAGCATAAATACCAACTTTGATATTGGTTTTCTTTCTAACCTTAGGCTTCGGAAAATCTAAGACTGTATATAGAGATTTTAATTCTTCATTTTCTAATGGATCCACCAAGAATAAACTCTGATTGGATCGTTCACTTAAAGTAACTCTTAAGTTTTTATCAGCAAGAATTACAGGCGTTTCTGATAACTGAACATCTTGAAATTTAAGTGTAGGCATTAAATCAATGCCACCCTTTACATGTTCGGCTTTTGCAACATAAGCTTGATTTGCAATTGCATTCTCAACATTATTCGCTGCTAATAATGAAGGCTTATTATTTATTGTCTGATCAAGATCTATTACTACAGGAGTAACAGTGCTTTCTTCAATTGCTATAGATGGGCTGTTTTTAACAATTGTATTTCCAAGCTGATTTTGCTGTAAAGGTTCTTGATTAAGATTAGAATTTATCGTTTGTAAATTTCTTGCTTCAAGTGCATCATCTGATTTTTGATCATGATAGCTAATGACATCTTGAGCCGTCTCTTTACTTAGTATTTTTTCTTTTAAATATTCAGCAGAAAAAATATCCTTTTTATCAATGATATCTGGGTAGATATTAAAGAAGGTCAATAAGAGCATGAATACGAAAGTGGCTTCTAAGGCTTTTATCCTTAAATACCGCTTTTCAAATTCTGCTTGCTTTTCTATTTTATGTAAAAGTTTTTCCCAGCTGCTTGGATCGTAAGCAGGCGTATATTGAGAAACTTTATTTCTAACAATATTATCTAATGGATCTTGGTCAATAAGCTCTGAATCAATTTTAGCTTCCATCTTAGCCCAATCATCATCCATATTGAATGATTGAGGGGTAAAATCTCCTAAAGCATTTTTAACAAAATCATCTAAAGGATCCATGCCTGTCAATTCTGCATCAATCTTTTGCTCCATCTGATCCCAATTCATCTGAGATTGGTCTTCAGCTTGGTAATCCTCCAGAGCCTTCTTCACTATGTCATCAATCCAATTATCCTTCATTAACCAATTTGTCTAATCGCTATTAACTGTTTTAATTTAATTCTTGCCTTAACAAGATTCGACCTGGAAGTACTTTCAGTAATTCCTAAAATGTCTGCTACTTCTCTGTGAGAATAACCTTCAATCACATAAAGGTTAAATACAGATCGGTAAGCTGGTGACAAAATTTGGATGCATTCTAAGATTTCTTTGGCTGTCATTTGTGAAACAGCATCAGCACCTTTCATGCTTACGTCGTAAACGGTCTCAAGATCTTCTGTTCTTCTTCGGGTTTCTTTTCTATAAAAATCAATAGACGCGTTAACCATAATACGTCTGATCCAAGCATTCAGAGAAGTGCCTGGCTGATATTTAGATATATTCCTAAAAACCTTTATAAAGCCTTCATGAAGTATGTCCAATGCGTCATCATGATTATTAGAATAGCGCATACAAACCCCAAGCATCTTGCTATAGAAGTCTTCGTAAAGTTTTTTTAGGGCCCATTTTTCTTTGTTTACGCATGCAGTGATAAAATCCTGTTCACCACGTAATACGTCAATCGCTATATTCATACTAATGAATTTACAAATATTTTTTTGATCGACACATACTCGAATTGTACGAGTTGCGTCATAATAACGATTACAATGTAAGTCATGCTGCTTAAAAGTGAAAGCTGTTTAACACAGCTATAACGAAAGTTTAGTATTCCCTTAATTTTCATATAAAACAATTTTATCATGTATATTTGCTCATTAATCAATAGAATTAGTGAAGAAAAACTATGGCAAAGTCTAAAAATCCAAAAGGACCATCCACTAGTAGTGAAACGAATGAAAACGGAACAAATACCATCTATTTAGATGGTATGTATAAAGATTATTTCCTTGATTATGCATCATACGTCATTCTAGAGCGAGCAATTCCAGCTGTGAATGATGGTTTCAAACCCGTACAACGTAGAATTTCACATGCCCTAAAGAACATAGATGATGGTAGGTTTCATAAAGTAGCCAACGTAATTGGCCAAACCATGCAGTTTCATCCTCATGGTGATGCAGCCATTGGAGATGCCTTAGTCAAGCTGGGTCAAAAGAACCTGCTTCTCGATACTCAAGGAAACTGGGGTGATATCAGAACAGGCGACTCTGCAGCAGCTCCTCGATATATTGAAACAAGACTCACAAAATTTGCCTTAGAAGTAGCCTTCAATGCTCAGACGACAGAGTGGCAGCTTTCTTACGATGGAAGGAAAAAAGAACCGGTCCATCTTCCTATGAAATTTCCACTCTTGCTCGCACAGGGAGCAGAGGGAATTGCCGTTGGTCTTTCAACTAAAATCATGCCTCACAATTTTATAGAGCTGATCAAAGCTTCTATAAAAATGCTACAAGATAAACGAGTTAAAATCTACCCTGATTTTCAGACGGGAGGTATGATGGATGTGACAGACTATAAAAGTGGAAAGAGGGGAGGAAAGATTCGAGTGCGTTCCAGAATTGAAATTGAAGATAAAAAGACACTCTTGATCAAAGAGATTCCATATGGTGTGACCACCACCCAACTCATTGATTCCATTGTCAAAGCAAATGAAAAGGGGAAAATTAAAATTAAGAAGGTTGTTGACAATACAGCTAAGGATGTTGAAATCGCTATCGAATTAGCTCCTGGTGTTTCGCCTAATTTGACCATCGACGCTTTATATGCCTTTACCAATTGTGAGGTTTCTATCTCTCCAAATGCTTGTGTCATTATCGATGATAAACCACACTTTTTAAAGGTCGAAGAATTGTTAAAGATTTCTACTGATAGAACTAAAGACCTGCTCAAACAAGAATTAGAAATTAAGAAATCTGAGCTAGAAGAAAAATGGCACTTTTCAAGTTTGGAAAAAATCTTTATTGAAAAAAGAATTTATCGAGACATTGAAGAAGCCGAAACCTGGGAGGCAGTTCTGGAAGCAATCGATAAAGGACTTAAAAAGTATGTCATCACTCCTTCTTCAAAGTCAAAAAAGAAAGCGGGCATGCTGAGTCTGCATAGAGAAATAACAGAAGAGGATCTTATTAGATTAACAGAGATTAAAATTAAAAGAATATCCAAGTTCAATTCTTTTAAAGCTGATGAATTAATATCAAAAATTGAAGATGATTTAAAGCAGGTCAAACATGATTTAAAGTACTTAACCAAGTTTGCCGTAGCTTACTTCGAAAGACTTTTAGAAAAGTATGGTAAAGGAAGAGAACGAAGAACAGAGATCACTACTTTCGATTCTGTGAAAGCGGTGCAAGTGGTTGCCAGTAATGCCAAATTGTATGTCAATAGGAAAGAAGGATTTATTGGCTTTGGCATGAAGAAGGAAGAGTTTGTGAAAGAGTGTTCTGACATAGATGATATCATTGCATTCCGAAAAGATGGGAAAATGATGGTGAATAAAATTGCCGATAAAGTTTTCATGGGTAAAAATATCCTCCACACAGATGTTTGGAAGAAAGGAGATGAACGGACTACCTATAATATGATCTATGTCGATGGGAAGACGGGTAAAGCCATGGCAAAAAGATTTAATGTAAAAGGTGTGACAAGAGCTAAAGAGTATGATCTCACCAAAGGACATCCAAAATCGAGGGTGGTATATTTTTCCGCCAATCCTAATGGAGAGTCTGAGATTGTAAACATTCAATTGACACCAGCTTGTAAAGCAAAGAAAAAACTATTTGACTTTGATTTTAGTCAGCTTGCCATTAAAGGAAGAGGCTCTGGAGGAAATGTAGTGACGAAGTATCCCATAAGGAAAGTGATCCAAAAAGAGAAAGGACAATCCACATTAGGAGCACTTAAATTATGGGTAGATCAAGTAAGTGGAAAACTGAACACCGAAGAAAGAGGATTGTCTCTTGGCGAGTTTGATACAGGTGATTATCTCATTGCAATTTACAATGATGGCACCTATGAGATTTCAGAGATAGACATGGTTCGAAAATTCGATATGAATAAAGCACTTTTTATAGGGAAGCAAACAGATGACTTTGTGATCAGCTGTGTCTACTTCGAAGGTGAAAAGGGATGGACCATGGTGAAGCGATTTGGAATTGATACAACTACCCTTGATCAAAGATTCCCATTCATAACAGAGCACAAAGATTCTAAACTCTATTATGCAACAGGTAATAAACAGGCTTCTGTAAACTACAGCTTCAGAACGAAGTCGGGTAGTGCCGAACAGTCACTTAATCTAGTTGAGTTTATAGATGTGAAAGGATGGAAAGCACTGGGTAATAAATTGATGGATAAGAAGATCATCAAAATTTCGGAAATCGAAGGGCCTAAAGATTTATTTGAAGAAGCAGTAGAAACGGCAGCTGAAGTAAGCGAAGAAGAAACATCTAACAAACCAGCACCGCCTGCAAAAGAGTCCACAGCAAAAAAGAGTGCTACTAAAAAGGCACCAGCAAAAAAGAATCAGAAGAAAAATGTAAAACCTGGAGACACGATTGAGTTTGATTTGTAAGGTGCTGGATTGATAAGAAGTGCATTATAATAATCGAATATTATTCTTTCTTAAAATGCAAATTTTACACTACCGCAAAAATAAAAGGATCCTTAAATGAAATGATTTAATTATTATTTAATCAACTTTCACACGAATTAAACAATAAACACAAGTAGTATAAAAATCTTTAAAAAAAGGAATAGTAGAAAAAGGACTAATAACTTTTTTGGGTTTTAAATTAAATTTGATTTCATAGTTAGGGTTGATAAAAAATAAATCCTTTTTTAAAAATTCGAAATTTTCTTTATCGACCATATTTTCAAATCTTCGAATACTGATTCCAGTTTCTTTTACCTCAGTCAAATTATCAATTCTATATTGAGGCTCACCACCCATTTTTAATAAACGGGTATAAATAGATTTGGGTAATAAATGATAATAAGGTAAGCTGCTTAAGAATTTGTTTTTACAAATTTGTTGATGCCCACCAAAAGGCATGCGCCATGGAGGAAAACCAAAAAACATCACCCCCTCAGGTTTTAAAAATTGCTTTACAAAAGCCATGAATTTTTCTTGATTATGAATATGTTCAATAACATCTCTTAGAAAAATTACATCGAAGGTTCCAATCTGATTCGTAGTTATATTATATATGTCGTCAGCAATTAAATGGAAATTGGTTTTAGTAGTATTTTCAGGAATAAATAGTTTAGCATTTTTAATGGCATTGACCCCAATATCTATCCCAAAAGTCTCGCAACCTATTTCAATAAATGGCATCATATTTCCTCCCTCTCCACAGCCTACTTCTAAGACACGTTTATCTGGAGTGATTTTCATATGTGATTCGATATAGGGAATAACATATTTTTGAGTCGTGATTCCTTGCTCTTTAAAATACCTTATTCTATCGCGATGTCTATCTTGCATATGACTACAAATGTAAAAGGAAATCTTTCATTTCCGCAATGGTTTTAGAGATATGGATTTCACTAATAAATCGCTTTTGAGCACCTTCTCCTAATGCCTTTGTTTTATCAGGATTATTAAATAATTGAGCAATAGCATCTGCTATAGCAAGGGCGTTTTTCTTGGGGACTATCAAGGCACTTTTATCATGCTCCAATAAATGTTCATTGCCTTTAATATTCGTAATAATACATGCTTTCTTTAAAGCCATTGCCTCAATCAATGCTTTGGTATTACTTTCTCCTTTAATAGATGATAAAACAAATGCGTTGCTTGATTTTAATAGTCTAAGTGCATCCTTTCTGAATCCCATTAAATGAATTTGTTTTTTCATCTTCCCTTTATTTATGATAGAAAGATTTTCTTGGGTTTCCATACCCTTGCCAACGATTACTAAATGGATGTCTTTTTGTCCTTCTAATCGATTAAAGGCTTCTAATAAGTATGGGATCCCTTTCATCGTTCGATTATTACAAATATTAATCGCAATAAAAGCATTTGAAGAAATGCCTAACTCAGAACGTAGATCCAAAGCTTCTATATCATTGTACCATTTTAAATCATGTCCCTTATGGATGACAATAGATTTCTTTTTATTAAAAAAAGGAACACTATCAATATAATCCTTCACCACCTGTGCATTACATATGATCCGATCCACCTTTGGGTGTAAAAATTTTGTATAAGAAATAGGATCGTACCACTTTATATTACCCGCATAACCTCGATATAAAATGACTTTTATATCGATTCCCCTTACAGCTCTTAGACCATTTATTATTGCGTAATTATTATAGAGGTTGATAAAATCATAGCCTCCATTTATTACTTCTTTTCTAATCGTTTGAATTTCTGAACGATTAAATTTTTTAACAGGATGAAATGGAATGACTTTAATTCCTGCTTCCTTAAATTTTGGAATATAACCAGCCTCGGGGAAGGTCATAACAGTAATATTAAATCCCTCTTTGGCTAGACCAATATAAATTTCTGCCTCAGGTCTTGTTGAGTGATATTTTCTATAATCACTAATTACTAGAATTTTCTTAGACAAGGATTATTTTTTTGTAAAACGAAATTAGCAATTTATACTTATTGAATAAAGAGAGCTGTCTCATCAATTTATTTTGAATTTTTCTTTCAACTAGAGAAGCTGGATTTTTGACTAAAATAAAGTGCTATCATAAAACTCTATTAGTTGGCTTATTTCGACCAAATTCATCTAATAAGGCAAATTGGGAAAAAGCCAATTATTTTGATGAACTTGTAGATTCAACATATTCACATGAAAAAGCAATTGACACTTTTATTTACACTATTAGGTTTTGTTTCCGTATACGGTCAATCCCTACCAATAAATTTTGAATCGAATATTACAACAGCAGACTTCATTGATTTTGATGGAGGGACTGCCGCAGTCATTGACAATCCTCAATCAAACGGAATTAATACCAGTAATAAAGTAGCCCAGATAATTCGAGATGGAGGTCAGATATGGGCAGGAAGTAAAATAGCCTTAGAAGCTAATCTTGATTTTACTACCATGAATTCGATTACCATGAAGGTTTTTACGACGGCCCCTGTTGGCACCATCGTTAAATTTAAATTAGAAGGTGGTGGCGCCAGTACTGAACGAGATGTTCAAACCACACGCTCAAATGAATGGGAAACTTTGACCTGGGATTTTACTGGCGTGCCGACTACATTTAATGAAGTCGTCTTTATGTTTGATTTTGGGAATGTAGGTAATGGATCTGAAAATTCCACTTTTTTATT
>CALGNN010000126.1 GCA_937961455.1 uncultured Saprospiraceae bacterium | reverse complement strand
TTGTAATTTTTTGTTTTAGAGGCGGTCTTGTTTTTATTATTCAGTTTGTAAACCAGATCTACTACCCTTTCTGCCATTTTTCTAAAGCCTGTTAACTTGCCACCAGCAATTGAAATAAGTCCAGTTTTAGAAATAAATATTTCATCTTTCCTTGATAATTCCGAAGGCGATTTCCCTTCCTTTTGAATGAGGGGACGCAAGCCTGTCCATGAAGAATTGACATGATTAATATTCAAAGGTGTTATTTCAAAAAAAGCATTTACAGCATCAATTAAATATTGAGCATCTTCAAGGGTGCAAAGCAATTCATCTTTGTCTCCCTTAAAGCTGGTATCTGTTGTTCCAACATAAACATTCTCAGCTCTTGGAATTGCAAAAATCATTCGCCCGTCAAAAGCATCAAAATATATGGCTCTTTGAATATTTAAATCTTTTTTGTCTAAGACGATATGTACTCCTTTTGTGAGGTGTAAATTTAAGCTGGTATCAGGATTGTCTGTTTTTCTTAATTCATCCACCCAAGGTCCTGCTGCGCTAACTATGGTATCAGAGGTAAAACTTACTTGTGTTTGATCTAAGAGGTCTTCACAAATAGCTGCTTGTATTTTTCCGTGATCATAGACAAAATCTTTGACCTCCATATAATTAAAAACTGTGGCTCCATTGCGAACTGCAGCCTTTATCAACTCCATAGTCAGTCGAGCATCATCAGTTCGATATTCAGAATATACGATACCTGATTTTAGCATATCGGACTTTATTAAAGGCTCCTCTTTAATGGTTTGAGCCTTGTTCATTTTTTTCTTTCTTTGAGCCTTAGGAACTCCAGCTAACAAATCATATACGCCAATGGCTAAATTGGCAGAGTGTCTATTAAAACTCCCGTCCTTAACTATGGGCAGGAGCATTTTTTCTGGGTGCACTAAATGACAAATATTTTTGTGTGCTATATGTCTTTCAACTCCAGTCTCTCTTACGAGTCCAAACTCTAAATTTTTTAGATATCTCAAACCACCATGAATCAGTTTTGTAGACCTACTGCTGGTTCCAGAGGCAAAATCTAGTTTTTCGAGTAGCAAGACTTTTAAATTTCTCAAAGAAGCATCTAGGGCAATTCCCGCTCCGGTTATACCACCTCCAATTACGATAAGGTCAAAAGTATTTTGCTTGGCTTGATTAATCCTTTCCTCTCGATTAATATTACTGAAATATGCAGGTCCTCTTGTCATGTTATTTTTGCTGTAAATGGTATAAGCCTTTAGCGCTTGAAACTAAATATTGATCATTATTAATTTTATGAAAGGACTCAGCCTCTTCGTTGATGTACCAACCCGTTTTTTCTGCATCAAGCACATCAAAGGTAAAATTACCTTTGTTCAATAGCATTAAGCCGTGAAAAGCATTTAAGTTGCCACTATGAATTTCAACTTGATCATGATTACCAATGATTAAAATATCTTCCAAACCATCATTATTGAAATCGGCTATTCCAAAATCATTAATCATTCCACATTGAGCTTCAAGCGGGAGTGCTCTTTTTACAAATGTCCCATTTTGATTTTCTAAAATAATAGAATACATAAAATTTATTGCCTTAGTCTCAACAGCTTTTTCAAATCGATTTACAATAGAGTTGAAATCCTCCTGTGCAAAACTAGTGTAATCCTGAAAGTGTTCTTTTAGTGAAGGAAGTTGTTTCGTAATATCATCCCTAGAATGATAGGTATAACTGCGAGCTTCGATAGCATTATTATAAGATAAGATTGGATCAACACTACCGTTCTCATCAAGATCACTACTCACAATAAAAATCGGGCTTTTGAAATCACATTGCAAGCGGGTATTTGCTCCCAAATTAGCTAGTAGGATATCCATATCACCATCACCGTCTAAATCGCCCAATGTAATATCCTGCCAATATCCTCTTAATGAATCAAAAGTCAATATCTCAAAGGAATGATCAAGCTCACCATTTGATAATATAATGTGAGGACTCATCCACTCGCCTACTATGACCCAATCATTTAGTCCATCACCATTTAAATCTTGATTTTTAATATCTGTGATGTTTCCTTCTATGTTTTCCGCCCATGGAAGTGCACTTGGAGTAATGACATGGTTCTTTAGTTCAAAGGATATCATACTTTGGCCTTTGTTTACAGGATAGTCATGAGCCAAAGGATAGCTACCGAGGACTAAGTTTGGTGTTTGATTCTGAGCATTTGTTTGCAAGCTCATTTTATAAACGCCAACAGGAAGCTTTATTGAACTCGACTCTAACCATTCATTTCCATTATTTTCGAGGATGACTATTTTAGATTCTTCTTTTTGGAATTCTTGTTTGACGCAGCTAATTATAATTTCTTCTTTTTCATTACCACTAACATCTGCAAACATTATATCAGAAACGATCCATCCAGTCAAATCATAAATATCCTCTACTGAACGTAGATTATTTTTAGCCATCAGCTGTAGCTGTTTTGATGCATTGACTAATGCAATAGATTTATCATTTGAGGCTAATTTTATATTTTCACTTAGACAGGATTTAAACAACAAAGGCTGAATACTAAAATCATGCTGTGATAATAAATTCTGTTCTTTGTATATCAAAGTATCACATTGGCTAATTAAACCCATATGAACACTTTTATTTTCTCGTTGAATGGTCTTCAGGTCTTTTGAAATAACAATTACTTCATTCGCCGTTAAGGTATCAATGCTCGTTCGTTTCTGATCTGGCCAAATTACTTCTATCTGCTTTACAGAATCTTGAGCGAGGCCAAAAATTTGATCATAATCCATACTGGACAAATAAGATCTCACTGGAGCAAGATATTTTTGCAAGGTTTTCCCGCTAGTTAATGTCAGTTTAATCTTAGCACCAATGGCGTTGATATTAGTTGATGATTCTTGCAATCGAATACTTAAGTAATTGTTGCTACTTTGATTTATTAAAATACTAGAAGGTTTATTAATATGATTTTGCACCAAATCGAGATCTCCATCTCCATCTAAATCTCCATAAGAAACTCCATTGGTTATTCCTTTTTGAAAATGGTTTAAATTTGAAAAACTATAATCTCCTTGATTGATAAAGAAGTGATTCGACAGTTCAACTGAAGGTAATTGATTGATATCAGCGATTAGTTGCTCTTTGATTTGTTGTCCATCACCGAAGCCTACAAGATTGGAGTTATAATTTACAAAATCTAAGTCTGTTATATTTTTACCATAACCATTACTAATAAAAACGTCTGCATCAGTATCATTATCAAAATCGGCAATAAGCGGTGACCAACTCCAGTCCGTCTCATGCATCCCATAAAATTGTGAAAGATCTGAAAATGGCATTAATGTACCTGATAGTTTTCCATTATTTATTTGAAGGGTATTTCGGATGTATTGATCATTATAATTTTCTTTTTTCGAGAGAAGAAATTTATCGTAGTTCATAGCACCGAGCATGGTCTTTTGTCTGCTATTTAAACTTGGAAGCATATCTACCACCAGGATATCATCTTCTAAATCACCATTGATATCAGCGATATCGACTCCCATGCTATTGTAACTCGTATGTTTTAATAGGGATTTAGATTGATCAAGAAATGCCTTTCCATTTTGATTAATGTACAATATATCATCTGTGATAAAATCATTGGCTATATAAAGATCAGGATAACCATCTCCATTAAAATCATTCATAGCAATTCCCAAACCAAAACCTGGAGTATTAACATTCCATTCATCAGATTTATCCACAAATGTTATGGTTCCTGTTTCTATTTCAAGATTTATGAAAAACTTATCAAAACTCTTATTTGAAAAATAGCGTTTTGGTTGCGGATAATTTTTAGACTTTGGATCGACGAAATTTTGTAATTGATATAAGTCTAAATCGCCATCTAAATCTGCATCAAAAAATAAAGCTTGTTGGCTGTAATCTCGTGTATTCAGCTGATACTTTTCAGCGCATTCTACAAACTTAAAAGTGTCAACTGTTGAATAATTTAAGTAGAGTAGATTTTCACAACTGGCAGTTTTACATTCTGGGCCTCCAACTGATAAGTAGATATCCATTTTGCCATCATGATTAATGTCTACAATTGAGACCCCATTTACCCACGCACTTGTTTTTATGCCTGCTTGTTCAGTTATATTTTTAAAAGCCAAATCTCCTTTACCTTGCAACAAGGCACATGATGTACTATTCGCACCTAGAAAAATATCTTTAATGCCATCGAGATTAAAATCTGCAATTGCAACACCTGCGCCATTATACAGATAATGGTAATCGAAGACACTTAATTCTGCCGTATCTATCATATTGGCAAAATCCAATGTTAATTCATGACTAGGATTAAAGCAACTGCTTTTATCAAAATGAAGCATATTGTAATTCTCACAGGATTCAAATAAGCAAACAAAAAACGACAGAAATAATAATACAGAATATTTATACATGTGAAATAATGACCACCCACTTAATGGGGTGGTCAATTTGTAACATATAAAAATACAAACTTCTAGTAACCTGGGTTTTGCACCAACTTACTATTAGAGGATAGTTCTGACACAGGGATCCAAATGTATTCGTCTCTTCCAGATGTAAAGGTCCCACCACTTAGTGATTTTGGGTGATCTCCATGTAGGGAGTTTGCGCCCATATAATCATCAGCTAAACCCCATCTCACCAAGTCAAAATATCGATGTCCTTCACCTGTTAGCTCTAATACTCTTTCGTCAATGATTGCTTGAGTCATTTCTGTTTGACTCAAACCAGTTTTAGCCGCTACTTGAGCACGCGCTCTCACCTGATTCAAGTAAGTTTCTGCCTCTGAAGTATTTCCTTGATTGTTTAATGCTTCAGCCATCATTAATAGTACGTCAGCATATCTAATTATCCTCCAATTGTTTCCAACATTTGTTCCTAGGAAATCTACATTTTCTCTTGTTCCTATATCTAGACCTGCATATTTTTTGGTGAAGATAGGCTCCATACCATCATTATTTGCGACCTCAATATCTCCTGCAAAATCATCTAAATAAGCAACACCACCGTAACCCAGGGATCCAGGATAGTCATAAGCCAAAGTTGCATCCCTTCTAATGGTTTCTCCATTTGCTTCAAACAAATCTTTCACCCAAGAATTCACAAAATGTGATTGATCTGGAGATTTTGTAGGAGGAGCATAATCAATATGAAAATTACCCATGGTACCTACTCCTGGAATATCTACACCCCATGAAAATGCCTGTATACCTAAAAATTGTAATTCAAAGACAGACTCTGCATTGTTTTCGTTGAACTGGCCGAAATTATCCATGTAATCTAATTCTGACAATAAACTATATTGATTGCTATTGATTACTGTCCGAAAGTCAGCTTCTGCATTTGCCCAATTCCCTCTGTATAAATGAGACTTAGCTCTTAAAGCCACAGCTGATCCTTTTGTAGGTCTACCTGCATCATTGCCAGACCAAGACTCTGGCAATTTAGCTTGTGCCTCCGCTAGGTCAGCAATAATCTGATCCCATACTGCATCTTGTGAAGCCTGTGAAGGAAAGAAGTCCTCATCTGTTTGAGGTGTATTCGTAATTAAAGGAATATTACCAAAAAGATTTAATAGATACCAATGAGAAAAGGCTCTCATAAAATAAGCTTGGCCTACATAGGAATCTGCATTTGGAATTTCACTCCCAACATTTTCTATGATAGCATTCGCTCTGTAAATGGTTTTGAAAGGCTCTTGCCAAATCTCAGTAGCCCACCTTGCCACTCCAGGTGTTCCTTGTAAGGTCGACATTGCAGTATTTACACCAAAGGGTCTAATGTTGAATACATCCGATCGTAACATAGCGCTAGTGTGAATTATTCTTCCCCAGAAGAAAGTATTCGTTATGGGATGATACATTCCGTTTACTGCATTTTGTGCATCAGATTCAGTTTGCCAAAAATTACCTGTAGAAACGGTATTGGTATTTACTTGATCTAAAAGATCTTCGTTGCAACTTTGGGTTAGTGTCATGACTAACATCAAGCAACATATGGTTTTGAAAAACTTGTTCATTTTCATTTTATTAATATTAAGATGTTAGAAATTAGCTTGAATACCAAACATAAATCCTCTCGCATTTGGATAAGCTCTTGCGTCCAATCCACGCCCTAAGAGTGGATTCACATTCGTACGATTACCATAAAATCCTGTATCTCTATTTGCTCGTCCTCCATTGGTTGAAGAAACATCTGGATCATATCCAGAGTAGCCTGTAATGGTCAAAAGATTTTGTCCAGACACAAAAATTCTTAATCCAGAAAGTGAAGGCATGATTGATGGATCAATGGTATAACCTAATTCTAAAGTTCTCAATCTTAAATAGGATCCATCCTCTACAAAGAAGGAACTCGGTGCTCTATTCTCAGCTTGATCCAAACTTGTCGCTCTTGGAATATCTGTGTTGGTATTTGTTGGAGTCCATGCATCAAGCACTGTAGACAATTTATTATCATCAGCCCAAAAGATGTTATAAAATTTATTCAAATTATAAATTTCATTTCCTTGCACACCATTAAAAAATACACCAAAATCCAATTTATTGAATGATCCTGAAAAATTGATTCCGTAAATAAAATCAGGTGTTGGATCTCCTAGTACAGTTTGATCTTCTGCATCTACCACGCCGTCACCATTAATGTCTCTTCTAATAAAATCACCTGGTTGCACTAATGATTTTCTGACAGGATCATTTGAGATATTTACATCTGCGTCAATTGCAGCTTGATCAGCATAGACACCATCAACAATAAATCCCCAATAAACCCCAGGAGCTTCGCCTTCAATAAATCTATTAACTCTTGTCAAATCTTCACTTGTTGAAGGTCCAATGATTGGATTAGGTAATTCTGTAATTACAGAATTGAATGTTCCTAAATTGAAGCCTAACTGATATTTAAAAGCAGAAGAATTTCCTCCCTTATAAATCGCATCAAATTCAAAACCAGAATTCTGGATTGATCCTGCATTACGAATGACAGGTAATGATGTTCCAGCAGTTGAAGGAATGTTTACACCGACTAAAACATCTTTTACATTCTTCACATAATATTCTGCACTGAAGCTTAACTTATCTTCTAACAAACCGACATCCGCGCCAATATTTGTTGTTTGTGCTTCTTCCCATTTTAAATCTTCCAATGCAAATTGTGTTTGTGCATATCCTGCTGCTACTACACCTCCGAATGATGTATTAGATGTTAGACCGAAAACAGATTGGTATGAATAATCAGGAATATTTTGAGAACCTAAAGTACCGTATCCCGCTCTAATCTTTAATCTATTAATTGCTTCAATGTTAAAGAATGGTTCATTATGTAATTTCCATGCTGCAGAAACAGAAGGGAAATATCCAACTCTAAACTCAGGAGCAAATTTTGAAGAAGCATCTCTTCTCATGGTAAATTGCAACAAGTATTTATCTGCATGGTTGTAATTCAATCTTCCAAAGACTGACTTCAAGCCACTTACATTACTCACACCTCCAATATTTTGAACATTCGAAGGAGCCGCTGCTCCTGTTACTTGGATTCCATTACTTGGTAAACCTTGAACGTAGATACCAATGTTTTTGGAATCAATTTTTTGTTCAGTATATCCAATTACAGCATTTAAGTTTCCATTATTTCGCAGATCCAAATTATAAGAAAGTGTAGGTTCCCATACGGTTAATAGTGTTTCTCCTCTGACTTCAGTTAAGTCATTCTGTTCATTTACATTAATTACTGCATCTGAATTACTCATAAAATAAGTTGGAGTAAATGATCTTGCATGACGATTGATATAATCAACTCCGTAATTCAATTTAACTGATAAGTTTTCTGTGAGTTCATAGTTAAAATTCACATTTCCAAATACATTCTTCGTATTAAGATTATTGTCTTCCAAACTAGCCAGACCATACTTGTTGAGGCCTCCAAAATTGTGCAATTCAAAACTGGGCGCTTCAAACCCTCCATCATTCCCAGGAACATTCTGTGCAAGGATGGGAGCAGTTGCACCATCAAATCCAAACCAATTATTTTCTTGTAGATCTGCATTAACCAATGACAAAGATTCATTTATAGTAAGCTTGCCAAACTTGAATTGGCTATTTACTCTACCATTGAGTCTCCTAAATCCTGAACCCACCAAAATTCCATCTTGATCAAAATAGTTTCCAGAAATATAAAATTTAGCAGTCTCAGAACCACCTGATAGTGACAGACCGTAATCCTGAATACCGCCTGAATTCAGCGAAAGATCTTGCCAGTCTGTACTAGGAAGACCAGATGGCATTACAAATCCTGTATTATCATTTGCCTCTAGTTGATTTCTATATTGCACGAATTGTGGACCATCTAAAAGCTCAAGCATCTTTGAAGGTCCTTCAACCCCAGCTCTCAAGTCAAGGCTGATTTTAGTAGTACCGTCTGACGATCCATTTTTAGTTGTAATGATTACAACACCATTAGCAGCTCGTGAACCATAAATAGCAGCAGAGGATGCATCCTTTAAAACCTCAATGGATTCAATATCCTTTGGGTTTAGGTAATTCATATTATCTGCGAATGTTCCATCTATGACATATAATGGGAAAGAGTTTGTTAGAGAACTAACTCCTCTTACAAAAACATTCGCCGCACCACCAGGTGCACCTCCGTTGTTTTCAATTTGTATTCCAGCCATTTTACCTTGCAGTGCAGAAGTAGGATTTCCCACAGCCAGTGTTTGAATGTCCTTTCCATCTAAGGAAGCAACAGAACCTACTAGGTCGCTTTTTCTTTGTACGCCGTAGCCAATAACTACGACCTCATCTAGCAGTTCATTATCATTCGTAAGACTAATAGCATAGTTAGAGCTACCATCCAAAACCAATTCTCTTGATTGGTATCCAATGTAGGAGATGACAACACTTTTTGTTCCCTCAGGTACATCTAAGCTAAATTTGCCATCGAAATCAGTAACCGTTCCAGTTGTAGTTCCAGGGACGGTAATGTTTGCACCTATCACTGGGCTTCCAGTTTCATCAAGGACGGTTCCCTCGATAGTTTGTGCGTAAGAGAGTATACAAGTGCTCATCAAAATGATCAGAACACTCAGTGCTTTTAAAAGCCGCAAAGGAGCTGAGTTCCTTTTTTTGTACATGTCATATTTCATAATCGAAAGTTTAATCAGCAATGAGTGGTGTTGCGCAATCATTGCTTTTAGTAAATTAAAGTGAGTTTCTTCTGATCAGTAAGCAAGGTGTTATCTCCTTGATCTGATCAATATCTTTTATACTCTTGGCAGCCTTTCGGCCCATTAGTTTAAAGTCTGTAGAAAAGGTGGTGATCCCTCCAGAAATAATTTCCTTCACAGGTGAATCATTATGAGATAAAATCCCAATGTCCTTCCCTAATTTTAAATCCTGTTGTTTTGCCTGCTTTAAAAGCAACCATAAATCCGCATCTCCCACAGTGAAGTAGAAGTGATTTTCTTCTAGTTTCAAATCTTCAAATTCTTTATAAATTTTTGGCTGAATATGATGGCTTTTGCAAAAACTCATGAATGATTTGTAAATACCTTCTGGATAATCTACATCATCTCTATAGAACAGTACCCAATGCTTAAATTCTAAAATGCGCTTTTCTAGTTTTTCAAAAACTATAGACAAAGACATTTCAAATTCTTGTGAGATGTATGAAACACCATCACCTAATTCTTGGTATCTATCAATGATTAAAAGCTTATCATCTGGAAAACCACTCAAACTATTTTTAGCTTCTTCATTTTGGATAGGAGCAATCACATACTTGCCATACTTCAACCTAATACTGCTCAAAATGGAACGATACATTTGAAGATTGTTGTGATGAAAATATACATCTAAGTGATATTGTGGGCCCAACTCTTTGCGAAAAGCATTATAAAAATCTTGTTGGAAGGATTGGAAGCCATATAGCACAATCGCAATTCTCAGTTTCTGATCTAGTACACTCCCACTAATGAAAAATCCCAATCCATGCTTGGATGCAACTATGCCTTTCTCTTTTAAATTTTGATAAGCTTTGACAACAGTCTCCCTAGAGAATCCCAGTTTATTAGACAGTTCATTTACAGATGGAAGCATATCACCTTGATTCAAGGTTTGATCTCTAATGCTTTCAATAATCCCATTGACTATTTTTTCTTGCTTCGTTAAAGCATTTAGATCATTCAGGACTTCAATTTTAGAAATAAGGGTCATGTTTGCAACTGTACTGTACTATACTGTACTATTTTGAATTATACAATAATAAGATATTCTGAGAACAATCCCATTTGAATGATAAAATTATTTGAAAATTATTTTTTGCCGTAGAAAAAAAGCTTTATTGAGGCGTGTCTTTTATTTGAAACTCATACAGCATTCCAACAAAATCTCTTTTTAGGACCTCCCGTGCAGCTATATTGGGTGCATTAGTTAAGAATGGTAACTCAAAGCCAAGTTTCATTAGCGTGTCTCCACTCAGCAATAAATCTTCTTGTTTTAAGTAATATTGGCTTTTGGAATTCAATCCCTTTAAACGTACTCTAGGAATTGACATATTAGTTGCAGCGAGTATATGAAAATACAGAAGATACACTTTGGAAGCATCAGAGGTAATAAATTGCCAACAAAATTTATGCGGCTCCTTTAGCAATCTGTAAAAACTACCACCAAGCATTTCTTGGCTAGTGAAATTGGTAAAAGCAATGTATTCTTTAATTTTGTCAATCTCTTCTTTTTCTAAGTTTGGGATATCAAGTGAGATTCCCCTTGATGCGCAAAAGAAACCTGCTAGATATCTTGACTTAATAGAACTGATTCTTCCATTTTGATGATTTGGTGAGGGTCCAATATAAGCTGCCATCACATCATTGGGAAATAAGTAGGAAGCTCCATTTACAATTTCTAGTCGTCCAATTGGATCACACATATCACTTGTCCATGTTTGAGGAAAAAACGAAAGCATTCCCAGGTCAAAACGATTTCCACCACTAGCGCAATTTTCAAAGAGTATTGAAGGGAAGGCTTTTGTGAGTTTGTCTAATAAGGCATACAATCCCAATATATACCTATGTGCAATTTCTCCCTGCTGAATAGCAGGAAGCTGGTTTGATCCAATTTCTGTCATACACCGATTCATATCCCACTTCACATAATCAATAAAACCACATGAAAGTATTTCACTTATTTTTTCAAAGAGATAATCTCCAACAACTGACTGAGAAAGATCAAGTGTCAACTGATTTCGACCCAAGGAAGATTTTCTTGCTGGCACATGTAATATCCAATCTGGATGATTCCGATGCAAATCACTTTCAGGATTCACCATTTCAGGTTCGAACCATAGCCCAAATTTTAAACCTTTCGCTTGTACATCTTTTGCGAGCTGTTCAATACCAGAAGGAAACTTCTTTTTGTCAGCTTCCCAATCACCAAGAGAACTTGTATCATCATTTCGCCCCTTAAACCACCCATCATCTAAAACGAGCATCTCTACTCCAAGCACTATAGCTTGATCGGCAAGCTCTAATATCTTTTTAGCATTCACGTCAAAATAACAAGCCTCCCAAGTATTTAAAAATGAAGGTCTACTTTCATTCTTAAATCTTGCAGGTGAAATGCGATCTCTAATAAACTGATGCCATTGATGACTCATACCAGTTAAACCATTTTCACTAAAAACATGGAGTGCCTCTGGTGTATCAATTTGCTGGCCTGCTTTCAAATTCCATCTAAAATCAAAAGGATTAATTCCAGCTATAATTCGTACATCCTCAAATTCACCCTTCTCAGCTGAGATGGCAAAATTCCCACTATAAACTAAAGTGCTTGCATAGACATGACCATGATCTTCTGATGTATCTATTTCCATTACTGCCAGAAATGGATTATGTGCTGCACTTGAGCTTCCTCGAGAACTATCAATTACAAATCTTCCCCTTGGCATATTGATCCGTTCTTCATTGAATTCTCGGGACCATGTTCCATAAAAATGAAGCAGTTCATAATCCTTTGCTGGCAATCCAATAGAAGAAGAGGCTAGCCTTTGAATGGTAATATCATGCATGCCCTTATTAAGAAATCTTGACGACTTTGCCAAGACTCCATAATGTTCATAGATGGTATATCGTAATTCTAATGTAATATTCCAATGCTGGTCTTCTAAGCAAATCATTAAGGTCTCAGAATCTCCACCTCGAGCTGAAGGCAAGCCTTTGAGTTCAGGTTTGTCTTTTAAAATTTTGTAGGATTTGTAGTGAAATGAAAAAATGGAATTCCCATCACTATTCTGCGCATGAAAGGCTGGAAGTCTATAATCAGAGCGGCCATAAGTTGGATACTCTAGCAAGGCTTCATTCAAATTTAGATTTTTAATTCCTTCAAAACTAGATGAAAGTTCTCTGTGTAATTTTGGATTTACAGGCAATACTTCCCAAGGTTTAGCCAATGGAGGGCCGTAATATTTTTGCCTTAATATATCTTGCTCTTCTACGGATATTACATAACTAAAATAACGATTTGACAAGGCAAAATTTCTATCGTTTTGGACAAGAATCGACATAGCAAAAACAGGCTTTACAAAAATAATTTTCTGAACGTCATAAATAATTTACTAATTTGCTTTTTTTATTCTAATAATAAAAGCGCTGTATATATACAATATTAAATCTGCTTTCCACTCCAAAATTTATGAAATTACAATCTACTCAAATCTTAGTTTTCTTAGGACTAACGCTGTTAATTGCTTTGGTTACATACTTATATTGTAGAGGGCAACGTAGCGATCAAGATGGCGAAAAAGAATATTTCCTGGCAGGTGGATCCTTGAAATGGTACTTCGTTGCAGGGTCTATCACGCTGACAAATCTCAGCACAGACCAACTAGTCGGTATGAATGGAAATCAAATGGCTCTTTTAGCTTGGTGGGAATTAGCTGCTACTGTAGGTCTTATGATGCTCTGTTTTATTTTCATTCCAATCTACTATAAATACAAGTGTACCACAACAACGGAGTTACTAGAAAGAAGATACAAAGACCCCCATATACGCGCTTTAATTTCAGCATTATTTTTAGCAGGTAATGTTTTTATTTTCCTTCCTGCTATTCTTTACGGAGGGTCATTATTTATGCAACAGATGTTTGGACTTGAAGATCTCAACATTTATTTTATTGCAATATCTTTTGCATTAGTAGGAACAGCCTACGCAGTTTTTGGTGGTTTACGGGCAGTAGCAGTTTCAGATACATTTTCTGGAATCCTTCTTTTGTCACTAGCAGGATTTGTAGTTTGGGTTGCATTGAAGGCGATAGATTTTGATTTTTCAGGCATTCCCGCAGAACGTCTTTCTATGATAGGCGCCTATGATTCACCAATTCCTTTCCCCACCCTCTTTACTGGAATGTTATTCATACAAATGTTTTATTGGTCTACCAATCAGACTATAACCCAAAGAGCTATGGCCTCTCCTTCTGTAAAAGAAGCACAGAAAGGTATCATGGCAGCCGCCATAATTCGATTGATCATTATACCCCCTATTATCGTTTTACCAGGCATCATTTCTTATAAACTATTTGGCGAAATAGGAAATAATAAAGCTTATGGAATGATTGTAAGCGAATTATTGCCTTCTTTCTTAACAGGTGCTTTTGCTGCTGCACTTGCTGCTGCGGTTCTTACAACTTTCAATTCAATTTTGAATGCCTCAGCTGCGCTGTGGGTTTGCGATATTCATGAAACCTACATCAATAAGAAACCTGCAGTTAAAAAATTATCATTCATTGTTTCTATTGTAATGGTCATCTTAGCATTCATCATGTTTCCTGTTTTTCTACATGCAGAAAACTTGATCAACCTTGTTCAAGAATTGTATGGCTACCTTTCTATGCCCATTCTTTCAGCGTTTATTGTTGGATTATTATTTAAAAATGTTGAAGCTAAGTCTGTAATTATTTCTGTAATACTAGGTGTTATGCTTTATGCATTCTTCACTCAAGTTTGGCCTACACTTCCAGGCGGAAACTATATACACATGATGGCCATCACTTTAATATTTAGCGTGTCTTCAGCTTTATTTATCAATAGATTTATATTCGGCAATAAAGCTCAATGGGATGCAAAAAATGTATTTGGTAATAAAAATCTTACAGAGACTTAATGGAACTTGGCGTGTGTTATTACCCTGAACAATGGCCCCAAGCACTTTGGGAGAAAGATGCCCTCGAGATGAAAAACCTGGGTTTGTCAATTGTTCGAATTGGAGAATTTGCTTGGAGTAAATTAGAGCCTAAAGAAGGTGTATACCAATTCGAGTGGTTGGACCGTTCCATAAAAATATTAGGCGATGCTGGGCTCAAAATTATATTAGGCACCCCTTCAGCAACACCTCCAAGTTGGGTTCTACATAAGTTTCCAGATATGCTTGGCTATGATATGGGAGGCCGACCTCGCAAATTTGGCTCTCGAAGGCATTATTGTTTTTCACATCAAGGCTATAAAGAATTGGCTGCAAAAATGGCTGAGAAATTATCTAAAAGATATGGTTCCAATCCAACTATAATGGCATGGCAGGTAGACAACGAATATGGATGTCATGATACCACTAGATCTTATAGTCCTATAGCTGAAAAAGCATTCCAAAAATGGCTTTTACAAAAATATCAATCCATTGAAATTTTGAATGAACGTTGGGGAAATACATTTTGGTCAATGGAATATTCCAACTTTGATGAAATTGCGCTCCCTATGCTTACAGTGACAGAAGCCAACCCTATTCACCGTTTAGATTTTCACAGATTTAGTTCTGATCAAGTCGTCCAATGGAACAAGGCTCAAGTAACCGCAATTCGCCATGGTAGCAACTTACCCATCATGCATAATTATATGGGTCGTATAACTGACTTTGATCATTTCCAACTTGGTGAAGATCTAGACTTTGCTACTTGGGACAGCTATCCGCTGGGATTTTTAGAAGACCGATCAGATAGATCGAAGGCATTCAAAGCGCAACATCAATTCTGTGGTGATCCTGATTTTCAAGCTTTTCATCATGATCTTTATCGAAGTGTTGGGAGAGGACGATGGGCGGTAATGGAGCAGCAACCTGGCCCAGTAAATTGGGCACCTTACAATCCAGCTCCTGATCCAGGAGTGGTAAAAATGTGGGCACTAGAAGCTAAGGCTCATGGGGCAGAATTTCTTGCTTTTTTTAGATGGAGACAGGCTCCATTTGCCCAAGAGCAAATGCATACAGCATTGAAGCGTGCCGACAATGAGCCAGCTAAAGCCTATGATGAAATCAAAGAGTTAGTAAAAGCATTAGACCAAATTCAAAAGCTTCATGAAAATGAAAATGATGTAGCATTGGTTTTCGACTATGAAAGTCACTGGGCTTGGGAAGTGCAGCCACAGGGACAGGATTTCAATTATTTCAAATTGGTATTTGCCTACTATTGTGCCTTGCGAAAGCTGGGTGTATCCCTTGATATTATTTCAGCAGATTCTACAAATATTAAAAAATATAAGTTGGTATGTTTACCAGGCTTGTTTAATATATCTGAAGCACTCAGTCGCAAAATTAAAAGTCATCAAGGTCAAATTTTATTTGGCCCTCGTAGTCATACTAAAACTGAAGATTTTAAACTCAATATAGATTCGGTTTCAAAGATATTTGATAAGGAAATAAAATTAACACAGGTTCAAACATTCCGAAAAGGGACAAAAAAGACTTTTAAAGATTTTGGAACTTTTGAAATTTGGACTGAAGAATTGACGCTGGATGGAATACCTTCAGAGCCTATTCTTAGTCTAGGAAATAAATCATATCTAACTGGATGGCCAGATGAAGAAACGCTCATCAAGATTTTGTCTACAACTTTAAGTCGAGCAGGCATATCTCATAAAAGATTAGCAGATAATATAAGGCGAGAAGGTCCCTGGGAATTTAATTATCTTGAAGGGAAAGTGTCTTACGAAAATAAAAACACTAAGTAATAAGCTGAACGGCAGCGCCTCTAGATTGCTTTGCTTCAAAGGCGTCTATGGCACCGGCATTTTTTATTGCTTGAATAATAGCCTCTTTGTTTTTGTCCTCACACAATGCAACAATGCAGCCACCACCTCCTGATCCAATAATTTTTGCTCCAAGGGCACCAGCTCCTAAGGCCGCATCTACCATTTTATCTATCAAAGGAATGGTTATCATCAAATAATCTCTGAGGTATCTATGATGTTCATTCATCAAATCACCTATGGTTTTTAAATCAAAATCTGCTTTTTCTAGTTGTTCCTTTGCTTTCTGGGTAAGCATATGATTACCGATCGCTGCCTCAAACACCGCTTGAAACTCATTAGTTATCCAGGGTTTATATGTATCAATATCTTCTAGATTCGCTTCCTTAATCTTAAAGTCTGGATACAATTTTTCAACTTGATGAATCGCATTCCATGCATTGCCTTTTAAGTCTGCCAAGGTACCAAATGTGTCTTTAGGAGCTCCAGAAACTCCGACAATCATTGTTCCAAGATTCGCACTTAATGTATGTACTTTAGCAGCTTCCGTATCTAGATAAATCAAACCTCCATAAGATATGGTAAACTGATCCATCATACCACCAGAAGAGTTACGCTCAAGCACCTCAGTCTCATAAGCCAATTTTGCTAAAACTTGAGTTGTTAGTTTTTGATTCATTCCAAAAGCTTCGACTAAAAACTGAATCCAAGCTACTGTAAATGCCGATGAACTAGACAAACCAGCATTAATAGGAATGTTACCAGAAATGATAATGTCATAGCCTTTATCCACGATGCAATCATAGGACTTTAAAACTTTCATCGCTATACGCAAAAAATCATTTTTATCGATTGCTTCTAATGGTTCTGAAAATTGAATCTTCTCAGACTCATTCAAATCTTGCTTATCAATTAATAGAAAATCCTGATCATTGGCTACCGCTTCAATTGTAATATATCTATCTATACCACAAGCAATAATGGGCAGTTGCATATAGTCTTGATGATCACCAAATAGACAAATACGCGCAGGTGCTTTAGAAATATATTTTTTCATGCTTGGTTACAAAATTAAATTTTCATAATTGAATACCAATTTTGTTTTTGCTTTTACTTCCAACTTAAAAAAGAGTGCCTATCTAAGATAGTCTTTAAATATTTTCAACAATTGATCTTTGCTAATCCTATGATCTCCTTCATAAGGTTCCATGGTAAAACTTAAACTGTTATTATCTATCACCTTTTGCACCTTTTCTATATTTTCTCTAGTGAGAAATTGATCTTGTATTCCATAAGTGAATAGCATCTTCCGATCCACAAGAGGAGTCTTACTTAGTTTCAAATCTATATCTTCTGGAATCCAACAAGAGTAGGCAATGATTTCATCCACTTCAATTGAGCTATGATGAAGCCATCTAAATAAACTGGTACCACCCTGAGAGAATCCGAAAACAATTTTTTTAGTGTTTGGAGCTAGTTGAGAAATGTACTTATGATAAAGTTGTGTTAGGTAATTAGAAAAGTCTTCAATCTCTTTCAGTCGATCTCGCTTCGTCATCCAACTTGCGACTACCTCTCCCCCAAAGCCATCCAAATACAATCGATTCAATCCTTCGGGAGCTAAAACAAAATGTTCATTGGGGTCGAAATCTTTGAATTTATACAGCACCTGCTCGCATTGCATTTTAGAGCCATGAAGACCAAACCAAAAGTATTTTGTTTGATCTGAGAGTTTTCCATAGGTGGAATATCTCGCCGTTTTTTGTGTCTCAAAATATGAGGTCTTAATATCCATTTTGCAAACTTATGATTCTCGAAAGTCGTGGAAGTTTGCTTCTCTTTTTTGCATTTGAGAAAATAAAGCTTCTACTTGATTGTGCTGCTTTAATAAGAGGTCTTGTTCATCTGACTCCATCTGCAAACCTTCAGCCTCTTGTAAATAAGGTGCCTTGTTTAAAACTTTCTTTGCCCTAACAATTGCACTAGGACTTTTAGACGCAATCTCTTTCGCAAGTACCAAGGCATCTTCTAAGGGATTTTCAGAAAGATGACTGGCAAAACCATGTTGAACTGCTTCTTCACCCAAAAACACTCTGTGTGTATAAGTCAACTCTTTAATGACATCTTCTCTTATATTGTGGCGCATCAGTTGGGTGCCAGCCATATCTGGGATAATTCCCCATTTCATCTCCATGATACTCAGCTTGGTTTCAGGATGAACATATTTGATATCAGCCCCGAGCATTATTTGAAGTCCTCCTCCAAAACACACTCCATGAACCGCTGCAATAACTGGTACAGATAATTCTCTCCAAGCCCATGCTACCTTTTGCCATTTGTTTGCAATGCCGTGAGTTCTAGAAATGATGGCATCAGAGTTTATATCATTTGCTCCTTCAAAACTAAAACTGGACAAATCAATTCCAGCGCAAAAAGCACGTCCTTCACCTTTAAGAACTACTGCTCGTATAGAAGCATTTTCTTCAAGCGTTTTTGCTGATGCAATAATGGCGTGAAACATTTCATCATCCAATGCATTGAGTTTGTCAGGACGGTTTAAACTCACGATCGCTATGTGATCTTCTATTTCAATACGTACTCTTCCTTCCATATTTCTTATTATAATCCAAATATAGAATTTAACAAATTGAAATCCCTTTTGTTAGGCTTTAAAGTATCTTTGAATCATTAAATACTAGAGCATTGAAAGACGCATTTATAGTAGAAGGGCTTAGGAGTCCCTTTGGAAAATTTAGAGGAGGTTTATCCACAATCAGAACCGATGACTTACTGGCATTTATCATAAAGTCTCTTGTCGAAAAGGCACCATCAATTCCTATAGAAGCCTATGATGATGTCATAATAGGTTGTGCCAATCAAGCTGGAGAAGACAATCGAAACGTAGCCCGAATGGCTGCCTTATTAGCTGGCTTACCTTTTAGCGTACCTGGCGAAACCATCAATAGACTATGCGCTTCAGGCATGTCAGCTATCGTGCATGCCAATAGAGCTATCAAAGCTGGAGATGCAGATCTTATAATTAGTGGGGGCATTGAACACATGACAAGAGCTCCTTTAGCTATGTCAAAATCAAGCAGGGCATTTGGAGGTGACATGAAAGTTTATGATACCAGTTTTGGGTGGCGTTTTATCAATCCTAAAATGGCAAAATTATATGGAACAGAAGCCATGGGAAATACAGCGGAAAACCTTGCTGAAAAATTCGATATCAACAGAGCTGATCAAGATGCCTTTGCTGTATGGTCACAACAAAAAGCTGCTATGGCTCAAGAAAGCGGAAGGTTAGCAAAAGAGATTGTTCCCATTGCCATTCCTCAAAGAAAATCTGACCCAATCATTTTTGATAAAGATGAATTTATCAAAGGAGACAGTAATGTCGAAACCCTTGCTAAATTAAGAACGGTATTCAAAGAAAATGGAACCGTGACTGCTGGAAATGCCAGTGGCTTAAATGATGGAGCAGCAGCAGTAATTATTGCATCAGAAGACGCCGTAAAAAAATATCATTTAAAACCGCTAGCTAAAATTATTTCTTCTGCAGTAGTTGGAGTTGAACCTAGAATTATGGGCATAGGGCCAGTTAAAGCCAGTCAAAAAGCATTGGCAAAGGCTGGATTAGAATTGGCTGAAATAGGAGTCATTGAATTAAATGAGGCTTTTTCCGCACAGAGCTTAGCTTGTACAAGAGCTTTAGGATTAGAAGATCAAGACCCTAGGGTCAATCCCAATGGTGGTGCTATCGCGATCGGTCATCCACTTGGAGTATCAGGCACAAGAATCAGCCACAGTCTGGCCTTGGAACTTCATGAACAAGACAAACAATATGGACTTGCAACCATGTGCATAGGTGTTGGCCAAGGATATGCTATGGTAATTGAAAAGTGTTAAGCAAGTTTTAGAATTTCTGTTGTATAAGCCCTGGTCTTCAAGCAAAGATCTCCATCTTCAATAAGGGATTGACCATAACTTGGAATCATTTCTTGTAGGGACTTTTTCCAATCATCTGTTTCGATTTGATTAGGGAAACATTGCTTTAATACATCCAACATGATCGAAACTGAAGTTGAGGCACCTGGACTTGCCCCCAAAAGCGCTGCCATACTTTTATCTTCACTGACAATGATTTCAGTACCAAATTTTAAGACACCTCCTTCTTGTTCATCCTTCTTAATTATTTGAACTCTCTGTCCAGCTGTTATCAATTCCCAGTCTTCAATTTTGGCTTCTGGATAAAATTTTTGCAAAAACTCAAATCGATCTTCTTTTGATTGAGTCACCTGCTTAATCAGATATTTGGTCAAATCAATATTATGAACTCCTGCAGCGAGCAAGGGCCAAACATTATGCATTTCGATGGACAAGGGTAGATCTAAGAAAGAACCGTTTTTCAAAAACTTAGTGGAAAAACCTGCGTAAGGACCAAATAGCAAAGACCTTTTTCCATCAAGCATCCTTGTATCTAAATGAGGTACTGACATGGGCGGAGAACCTGTAGCAGCTTTCCCGTACACCTTCGCTTCATGCCTAAGAATGACCTCTGGATTTGTACATTGCAAAAATTGACCACTTACAGGGAATCCTCCATATCCTCTTCCTTCAGGAATTCCAGATTTTTCCAATAAAGGCAATGCTCCACCACCAGCACCGATAAAAACAAATTCTGCTGCCATGGTCTTATCCTCATCATTTTCGAGATCCGTCACTTCAACCAACCAAGCGTTATCAATTTTTTTGAATTGCTTTACCTCATGTGACAGCAATACTTCAACATCATCAAATTTTTGGAGGTATGCAATCATGGACTTTGTAATCGCACCAAAATTTACATCTGTCCCAATATCCATTTTCGTAACCGCAATTTCTTCTCTTTCATTTCTTCCCTCCATCATTAATGGAATCCAATTTTTAATTTGTTGAAAATCATCTGAATATTGCATGTCTTCAAAAATGGGAAAGCTGGAAAGCGATCGAAATCGCTTTTGCAAAAAACTGATATTTTCTTCTCCCCAAACAAAACTCATATGATCAATGTCATTAATGAAAGGATATGGAGTATCCACCCAGTCGGTTTTCTTCAAGTAAGCCCAAAATTGTTTTGATATTTCAAAGGACTCACTGATACGAAGTGCCTTTGAAATATCAACCACACCATCTCGTAGGGGTGTATAATTTAATTCGCAAAAAGCGGAGTGACCGGTTCCGGCATTATTCCAAGCGTTAGAGCTTTCAGCAGCAACTTGATCCAATCTTTCGAAGAGGATCAGTTTTGCGTTCGGTATCAATTTCTTAATGAGGACGCCAAGCGTGGCGGACATTATTCCTGCTCCTATCAAAGCAATGTTAGGATTTTTTCCAATCATACATTCCTATTAATCGTGATGCGTTTTAATATGTTCTACAAACTTAATCTGATTACTGCTAAGCTAAATTATTAATTAAAAGAAATATAAGGGGTAACCTTTCATGCCGATAGTTTATAAGAGAGTGTCCGACTTACGATACCCTATTAATTAATCACAAAAAACAAACTATGAAAAAATGTAAAAACCGCCTCTTAATAATGCTTAGTTCAATTTGCCTTAGTTTTTCTTTATCTGGACAAGGCAAAGTGACCACACCGATTTTAGAAGTAATTCCAGATACAGACCCAGGAGTATTAGCTACATTTAAGGCTTTAGACAAAGGTGCAGATAATTCATTAACTATAGAAAATGGAACGGGCACTGCATCTTTTATTCCTGTTATTCGAGGAATCAATGAAGACAATAGATCCGGATTAATCTTATTGGGTCAATCAGAAGATGACAGTTTTTCTGATCCAGCATTAATAGTTTTTGATGCGCGCAAATCAACTGGCCCTGCTTTCAATAGAAAACTATTTGCCTGGTCAAGCTACGGGAATACTATTGCAACTTTGGATAAAAATGGAAAATTTGAATTCACTGAAGGGTCAATCTTTATAGAAGATTCACCTGCATATTCTCCTTTAGTTATTAAAAATAACCTTACAGACAATTGGACGGAGGTGCATAACAATACAGGTCTTGTAGGCTACTATGGGATATACAACGATGATTTTTCCATGGATTTTGGAACTGATGTAGGAAATATTAATGGTAGCACCCATTTGGTTACCGATGCAACTCCTCGCTTGACTGTAGCACCCGCAGGAGAAGTTGGTATAGGTACACAGACTCCAAACAGCTCTTCGATTCTAGAATTAAGTTCTACCAGCAAAGGGCTACTTGTCCCAAGAATGGACAGCATACAAATGACGGCTATTGTAAGTCCGTCGGAAGGACTCATGTTATACAATACAGATGCCTCAGCACTTTTTATGTTTACAAATGGCACTTGGACTCGTACAATTAGCACAAGTATGAATGGCAATCTTGACGAACAAATTACTCTAAGTTCACCAGAGGGAAATGTATTGCTTGGTGAAAATGCTGGTAATGCAATTGATGGCGGATTGGGTGACAATACTTTTATTGGTAAAAATGCTGGATTCTCAAATGGATTCGGTGGCAGAAATACTTTCATTGGTTCAGGTGCTGGGTATTTTAATTCCACAGGTACACTGAACACCTATGTAGGAAGAACTTCAGGTAGATTAGGCAATGGAAGTAGAAATGCTTTTCTCGGCCAAGATTGTGGATTTTTTATGGCTACCGGAAGTTATAATACTTTTCTTGGATATGGTGCTGGTATAAGCCACACGGGTGGTGATGGCAATGTACTTATTGGTAATGAGGCTGGAGCAAATGCTTCTGGTTCAAACAAATTATACATAGAAAACACCAATGATGCAGAACCGCTTATATATGGAGAATTTGATAATGATTTAGTAAAAATAAACGGATCCATGCATGTAAAGGACTTCATGGAATTAACGCCTGGATCTGCCCCTGCATCCCCAACAAAAGGAACCATTTACTATGACTCATCAGATGATAAAGTGAAAGTCTGGACAGGAGCATCCTGGTCCAACTTAAACTAGAAAGTGTAATTCCAAAAAATCATTTTCGAGCGAAAGCGGGCATCTCGTATTCTTTCATTAGAATTGCGAGATGCTTTTTTTATAGCAATCTCTTAATATCATTATTCTCAAGAATTCCATGGTTCATTTTTTCCATTCCCGCTTTAAACATTGCTGAAGCTAATTCTTCTGAGGTAACTGAACTTGAAGGCATTAAAAAATTGACAACGGGATACATGAATCTAAAAAGTCGATATGATAAATTGGGTTCCACTCTTTTTTCAACAGGATAAATGTATCCTGGTCTAAAAATATTTAAGGCGTTAAATTTTTTTGATATGATATGATTCTCAGCCATGCCCTTATAGCGTGCGAAAGACATTCTACTCTTTTCTGTAAGATCCGCTCCCGCACCACTTAAAAAATTAAACGAAGCTTTCGGACTTCCTTCATGTACTGCATCCGCGAAAACTTTGGCAAAATCTACAGTTATTTTTTTGAATAAGTCATCTTTGACTGCGCCTGTATAAACCCCAATACAAAAGTAAGCTGCATCAATATTTTTAAATGCTCCTTTTATTCCTTTATAATTCATGAAATCTGTATGGAGTATCTCCTTCAATTTAGGATTTTGAATGCCATGACTTTTACGCGTAATACTACATACGGAATTGATTGCATCATCAGCCAATGCTTCTCGCAAGATGATACCTCCAATCATTCCAGATGCTCCAACAATCAATACTTTTTTCATATTTTAAATATTGTCTCTTTAGGTTTAATAAAATTATGTGTCATGGTTTCCAAATCGAAATTTTATGATTAACAAAAATTAGTTCATTCCAGTTTTGGGTACAAAAAAATAATTGATTATATTAAGTTAACCGCAATTGAATAATAATCAAAACCTACTTGAGTGCTAATTGAAATAGAAAAAATTAATACCGATAACTTAATGGACAAGGCTATTTTGTTTTTTGTAGTTATCATTCTTATTTGTTTTTTAGGTTAATAAAAACACTAAATCACAACTACCTTTTCTCGGGTGCACTCAAGCACCTTATCCTTCTATGGCTCGTTCAAACACTAATTCAATTCCTTTAACACCTTTAGGCCTAGCTTGTATAGGAGAGAAGCAAACAAACCTCCAACCTTGACTGCCCTTTGCATTGATGATTTCCAAATAGTCTTCTTTAGATCTTCCCCTCATACTGCTGTACTTGAGACTTACTGATTCATAAATGTATCTCATGATTCATTTTTAAATTTAATAATTGACTTTAGTTTTTTGAAAACAAAATTGCCAAAGTCCTCCTTCATTTTTTTTGAAGTGATTAATATACGTGCAATCCATAAATCAAATGTCCACACTTTTTGCCATCAAGATTTATTATTTCTGGAAAGTGCCCCCATTGGGTAAAATGAAATTTTTCCAAAATTCCTACACTGGACTTATTTATGTCAAGCAGTATTGCGAGTAAATATTTTTTATTTATTCTAGGGCAGTCTTCGAGCACAAATTGAATTAATTTTGTGCCCACTCCTTTTCCGTGAAATGTGTAATCGATATAATAAGAAATTTCAGCTACCTGAGACATCGCCGCTCTCCCTGGACGATATGGAGAAATGGTTGAATATCCAACCACTATTTTTTTGTAAAGAACTACATAGATGGGATAATCATCTTTCGAAAATTTATTAAACCAATCTATGCGATCTTCTTCCTTAAACTCAGTTAAATCACCTGTAGCATTTTTTGATCTGATCGCTTGATTGTAAATTTCTGTAATCTTTGGCAGATCACTAATTGTTGCAAAACGAAATTTAAGCTCATTGACCATTTCTAATTTTTAGGTCTATTATTTTTTAGGTGAAATAAAGAAGGTGAAAACGAATTATTGATTATTTCAAAATTCCGTCTATAAACGAAGAAATACTATCTTGCTCAAAACCATATTTAGACAAATGTCTTATAAATGCACTTCCAATTATGGCTCCATTTGCATGGGCAGATGCCGTTAAGAATGTTTCTTTATTGTGTATTCCAAATCCAATCAAAGAAGGCGTATCTGCTTTTAATTTTTCTAGCTTATTAAAGTAGTCAATTTGCACTTGGGAAATGTTGCTTGCAGATCCTGTAATACTTGACTTTGAAATAATATATAAGAATGAGTTCTTACTAAGCTCTGCTGCCCTTTTAATTCTTTCATCAGAAGTTTGAGGGGTAACCAAAAATGAAATTCCAAGAGATCGTTCTTCAAACATACTTTGATAATCGCTTTTATAGACATCCATGGGAAGGTCTGGCATAATCAAGGCGTCTGCCCCATTGGAAGCAGCCTGATCTAAAAAGTCTTCAACACCATATTGCAACATTTGATTAAAATAGCCCATTAGTACAATCGGAATTTCACTTTGACTTCGTATTTTTTTCACTTGTTGGAAAAGTAAATCAATGGTCATTCCATTCTTCAATGCTAGGGTTCCACTTTCTTGGATCGTCGGGCCATCTGCTAAGGGATCAGAATAAGGTATTCCTAATTCAACAATATCGGCGCCAGCCTGATCTAAGTAAGTTACTACAGATACTGCAGCATCTAATTCAGGAAATCCAGCAGTAAAATAAATATTGAGAATGTTTTTTTTCTTACGCGTAAATAAAGCCTCTATCCTATTCATCTGAAACATTGTGTGGTCGGTTCAAATATTTAATGTAGGTGCTTAGATCTTTGTCCCCTCTTCCTGAAACATTTACCACAACGATATCTTCTTTTCGAAAATCAATTTTATTCAACATATGAAAAGCATGTGCTGTTTCTAAAGCTGGAATAATTCCTTCCTCTCTAGTTAGATCAAAGGCTGCATCGATGGCTTCAATATCTGTTACTGGAATCACCTTGGCTCTTCCTTGCTTTATGAGATTAGCATGCATAGGCCCAATTCCAGGATAATCTAAACCTGCAGAAATCGAATAAGGCTCTATGATTTGACCATCTGGTGTTTGCATCAACATAGTGCGACTACCATGAATAATTCCTTCTGATCCCAAAATACTTGTCGCAGCGGAATGCCCCGAATCAATGCCTTTACCTGCAGCTTCAGCTAAATATAGTTTAGTCCGCAGTTCATCTAAATAATGATAAAATGACCCTGCGGCATTTGAACCACCTCCCACACAGGCTAAGATATAATCTGGATAATCTCTTCCTTCTTTTTCTTGCAACTGCCATTTCATTTCTTCGCTTATCACTGATTGAAAAAGGGCAACCATATCAGGATAAGGATGAGGACCAACTACTGAACCAATTATATAATGTGTGTCAACTGGATTATTAATCCAATCACGAATGGCTTCATTGGTTGCATCCTTGAGCGTCTTGCTGCCACTTTCAGCAGGCCGTACTTCAGCGCCCAGCATCTTCATTCGAGACACATTGGGTGCTTGTCTTTCGATATCGACCGATCCCATGTAAACAATGCACTCGATTCCCATTAAAGCACAAACAGTGGCTGTTGCTACTCCATGCTGCCCTGCTCCAGTTTCTGCAATAATTCGCTTTTTGCCTAATTCTTTTGCAAGAAGAATTTGCCCAATGGTGTTGTTGATTTTATGAGCACCTGTATGATTTAAATCCTCTCTTTTGAGATAAATTTTTGCACCATATTTTTTTGACAACTTATGAGCCAAATACAAGGGTGAAGGTCGACCTACATAATCAATTAAGAGTTCAGTAAATTGCTCTTGAAAGGATTCTTTGGCAATGATCTCTAAATATTGACTTCTCAGACGCTCTACGTTTGCGTACAACATTTCGGGAATAAATGCACCTCCAAAGGCACCATAATATCCCGATTCATTTATGTGATAAGTTTCATTCATTTGTTAGAAAGGCAAAGATACTATTTGTATTTATTTAGCTAAACAGACTACTCGAGACTTTCAAGAAAACTGATCAAATCTCTGATCTCTTTCTTCGATAGAATGGTTTTTACAGATAGCATACTAGAAGGCACAGTTCTTTTTTCCGTAATCTCTTTTGTATCAACATCAACGATAGACTCATTTCCTTGTTTTAAGGTTAATTGATTTTCAGTTTCTTTCATCACAATACCAGCGATACTTTCACCATTTTTCATATCAAGACTTAACATTTCGTAACCACTTGCAAATGATTTACTTGGAAGAATTAAAGACTCAAGAATTTCCTCGCTCGTTAATCGCTTACCAACTCCCGACAATACTGGCCCCGCATTTCCTCCATATTCAAACACTGCATGACATCTTACACACTGAACAGCTTCATTTTCATAAAATATACTGCTTCCTTTTCGGCTATCTCCTCCGTGAAGCGTTTCAGCGAATTCACTAAGGTCATTTTGTTTTTTGATTGATTGATACTTAGCCAATAGTTGATTCAAGCTTTCATCTTCTTGATTCTCAGCAGCAACAATTAAATCTAGTCGCACTTCTTTTTGAATATTTCCTGCTATGAGTTGCTCCAATTGAGTGGATAATAATTCAAAGACATTATTTGATCTTGATTTACTCAAGGCTGCATAGGCCGACTGCTTTTCTTTAAGGGTTCCATTTTGTAATATTCCTGTGTAAATAGGGATGGCTGCTTCATCAGTGATATTTGATAAGGGAAGCAAACTTAAGGCTGTACTTCTCAACTGAGAAGAATTAGTTTTGAATGCATGATCCAACAACTCACTCATCCCTTTATATTCATTCTTTTGCAATGTATTAAGGCATGCAGCTTTCACATCATAGGATTTGCTGCTATTAAAAAGATCGTATACTATGGGATTAATAGCCACCATGCCTAATTTGCCCAAAGCATTCAAACCTCCAATCTGCACCAGCTCATTTTCATCTGCTAATAAACTAGAATGTAATTTTAGGAAAGCACTTCTTACATCTAAAATACTTCTTTCCTGTGCACCTCTATACCTTCCATCTACTCTATCTAGGGGTGAAGGATTTGCCCAGGTACTTAACGCAGCGATTGCTTCTGCTCTTAGTTCTTCACTGGCGTTTTTGTTATTCGCATACCTTGAAAGCAATTCAATATTCTCAGCTTTACCTACTCGCAGGTTTGCATTAATCGCTCTTCTAATAAGTGCTTCATTAGTAAACCTTGGTTCATCAAGACATTTTGCTAATTGGGGTAATGCCTCAGGAATAGAATAGTCATCATTGATTCCTCTTGCAGCTTCGGTAACTAAATATTCTGAAGGGTCATTTAAGAATAATGCAATTTTAGGACTCTTCATTCTACGCAATGCAACAATGGCAGCTGTCCTCAAAGCTACAGAAGGATGATCTTTCAGTTCAGCTAAAGCTGGTTCATCAGCTATTCTTCCAAGCGCAATCATTCCAGCATGCCTTAGCCAAGTATCTTCATCATTATTTTTTTCTAGCATTTGCAAAATCCCTTGTACGGCTTCTTTTGATTCTAATCTTCCTAAAGCTTCAGTAGCATGTAAGACCAATCTTTTATTCGAATGCTTCAAGAGGGGTATAATCTTGGAGCTAGCGGCATGAAACTTAACATCACCTAGCATTTTAACAGCTTGACTTACGATCTCAACATCTGCATCCTCAAGTAAAGATTCTAAAGCAACCACTTCATCAATTTGATTCAATCGTGCATATTGTGCTAGGCCCCAAATAGCATGAATTCTCGCCATTTGATTTTGAGAGTTGTTCATCACAGCATTAAAAATAGTTATGCAATCTGAGCCTTTATCAACGAGTTCAAATTGAGCCGCCTGTCTAATTCTCATATCCTTGTGCCCAAGTAAGTTTTTGAGTTCTTCATGATCTTTTACCGAAAAATCGGATTTGATAATGGCAGCCGTCTCTTTTCTGATTTGATCATTCTCCTGGGACTTTACATCCATCTTCCAGATTCTTCCTTGTTGATTGGTATTCCAGCCGTCGATCCAGTCAGCAATATATAGTGCGCCGTCTGGGCCAAAGTCTAAACCTGATGGAAGTAAACCTTTAACTAATTGCCTAGTTCTATCAAGTGCAAATCCTGCTCCATTAGGCTTCAGTGAAAATCCATGTACTGGAGATACAGCAGGCGTTCCTCTAAATTCTGCGATAAAAAAATGATCTTCCCATTCTGGACCTAAAGCAGTACCAGGATTATACACCATTCCAGTAGGACCATTAATATAATTTACAATTGGAGGTAAAATATAGGCAGCCTGTCCATCCCATCTTGGGATATGCATTTTCTCATCCATCCATACTTTGTATTTATTATTATCAGGATCCGTATACTTTCCAAATTGCCAATTGATTCTCCATCCACAATCGGAACCATTAATTAAGTAAACCAAACGTTCGCGTTCGCCTTCATGGTCTCCATCATTGTCTTCTGTTATGAGGTTGCCATATTTATCAAAAACAAATTCATGGGTATTTCTTAAACCTGCTGAATAAACTTCATAGTTTGACCCATCTTGTTCGGCACGAACGATCACGCCTTGATTTGGATATTTCCAGCGTTTGCCCTTTTGATCAACTACATTGGATCCAATGTCCCCTATTCCCCACCAAATTCTTCCGTCGGGTCCAATCTTAGCTCCAGATAATCCGTGAGCTCCAAAACCAATGTGAACAGCAAAACCATGAGCTAAAGATTCTTTTTTATCAGCTTGGCCATCTCCATCTTGATCTTCGACTTTCCATAGATCGGGACCTACACTTACAAAGACTTTTCCTCGATGCGCTTCAATCCCAAGTGCAAGGTCTGTAATTTCTTCATTGAAATCTTGTAAATATCTACGGGCTTTATCGGCAATCTGATCCCCATCGGTATCTTCAATAAACCAAACCTCTTCTTTCTCAACTTTCAGATCTTTCCAATCTAATATTCCGTCTTCATTTAAGTCTTTCAAAAATTTCTTGCCCTGCTCATTGGTTTCAGAAAAGGTTTCTCTGATAAAAGTCCTCCTATCTTCAGGAGTTTCAAACGAAATGGAAGCAGTCATCCAATCTCTATGACCTCTTATATCAAATTCAGAATTACTTAGTCGTACAGCACGATTAAAAAACAATCTACCCTGCTCGTCTATACTAATAGCTATGGGATCTGGACTCAAAGTATCAACAGCCCACAGATCAAGCGTTATTTCGTCATCCAATTCCACATTTACTTCTTTCCTGATTTTTTCAGCTAATGCTTTAGTGGCTTCCTTCTCTAAAACAATCTCCATAGGCTCTGACAAATTTGTAATCGCTGCTTCATGCTCACAATTTGTAAGGAATCCAATCAATAAAACCCCAATAAAAAAAGGAGGAAAAAATTTATAAGTCATAGCTAACATCTTTGTTTTGTGAATATAGCTAATCCATTCCTGTCATGCTATTATTTCATAAATCAGCTTTATACCAGCTTTAAGGAGAACTTTTCTATTAAAATCATCCAAAAAACGGAGGTTTCTAGTCAAAAATCTAAAAGGAACATTTGGGACATAGTAAGTATTAATATTTGTAGTCTAATAAAACAGAAATGAAAAAAAATCTTACTCAAATACTTATTATCGTAAACTTACTCCTCCTTACAAATTTCAACCTTAAAGCGAATGGACCGTTCACTTGTGAAGTATATGCATATCTATTTCAAGGAAACGATGTATATTCTGTAGACTTAGCTTCTGGACAAACAATTTTAGAAGCATCAAACATTGTTAATGGTACTATAAATGCGACAGCTTATAATCCAAAAGATGAATACATTTGGGGTTCAGTAAGCAATCCTGACAAAGCCATTGCAAGAGTGAGCAATGATTACACAGTTGAGACATTCGTAATTGATGGTCTTACCAGCTCAAACTCTTATATCGGTGATATTAATGAGGATGGGATTTATTATTTAAAACCCGGAGGTGTAACGACCTATATGATTGATGTAGATCCAGCATCTCCCAATTATTTAAGCCTGTTAGGCACTTTTAATTTATCAGAGAATCATACCATTGCCGATTGGGCTTTCAATCCAGTAGATGGATACCTTTATACCATTGCGAAAGGATCAAACTTTGTGATTAAAATTGATCCTTCAACTGGTATAGTTCAAATATTAGGAGTAGCTAGCATCATTCCAGAAACTAATTATGTATTTGGAGCCTGCTACTTTGATGTAGATGGCAACCTATATGCATCTGCAAATTCAACAGGGACGATTTATAAAATAAACGAAACGCATAAAATTACTTCTGAAGATAATTTATACTCATCCGTATTTGCATTTGGACCTGCCAGTTCTAGTAACGATGGTGCCAGATGTCCTACAGCGCCAGTACCTCAAGAGATTTGCGATAATGGAATTGATGACGACGGTGATGGGTTGGTTGATTGCGATGATGCGGCTTGCTTGAATACATCTGGTTGTCCGGAATATTCTCCTTCTGGAGGGGAAGAAGGAGGATTGGAATCTAATAATCGACTTTCAGAAAAGATTGCTCAGCGTAAATTTCAAAATCAGAGATCCAATAAAAAATTAAGCGGACCAAGTCCGGAAAGAAGAATTAAAAGAACAGATTCTTATGGCATCCTTGACGTGGGTAATAAAGATTTAGAAACCTTGTCTTCTTTCTTTCCAATTAACGTAATTGAAAATACGGAGACTTATATAAGTACCCCAACGGATCTGATTGATTTAACCAATGCCAATGCTGTATATGCAACTGATATTTACAAAGCTGACAGGAGAACCGCAACCATATTAGGACTTCACACTCAGGGCAGCGTTTATGAACACACGAAATACATTTGTGATAGATTATTGGGTGCAGAAATTTTAAACATTGCACCTATACATTTTAATGAAAAAGAATTTATTAATACCATTTTCAAAAATCCTGATGGGAGCATAGTCTTTGCAACAAGTATTTCTTTAAGAATGAATGGGGCAGACTTTGCAGACATACAATCACATTGGAGTTTAGATAGGTATCCTGGAGGTGAAAACTTCTATAGCTTTCAAATATGGTCTAACTCGATTGATGATCTCATTGTACTAGCTGAGTCCTTGTTAAACATCATGGAAGATAATTTAGAAATCAATAGTTACAATTGTAGTGGAGCACCAAGCACTTATGTAAAAAAAGGTAAGTACGAGAATGGAAAATTACGATTAGAAATCCAAAACAACAGTTATAAAACATCTTGGCAATTGGAAGGAGGAATCGTTAAAAGCGAAACCAGTGAAGAAGAAGATTTTACAACAGAATTTACATTGAACCCAAGGGCGAATAATATTATCGAAATCGAAACGGGTACTATTTTCAATGCAGGTCTCAGGCTTTCAAAGACTGAGGGTGGCGGATTACCTGATGATATATTTTTCTCAGATGGACCTTGGGGAATCAATTATGATGAACAAACTGAAGTCGTGACTTGGGAAGTCAGTTCGTCTGCGATTCATCCAATCGATGAGGCACTTCATATTGAAAGAAATGTAATGCTAGAAGCTGAAACAACATCAGAGGTGTTTATTTACAGGGCATTCAATGCTCATTTTGCTCCAGTTGATATGACGGAATTTAACAATGTGAAATTCAATGCGTCAGGTGATGGGCGCCTTGAAATTCGCATTATGAAAAAAGGCATTGAGACTTGGGAAGAACAATTTTATACAAGCCTAATTTTGGATGAAAACCAGCAATCATATAGTTTCCATGTAGATCAGTTTACATCAACGCAAAATGCAATAACATGTAATTTTGAAGATATCTATACTATTTCATTCAAATTGGTACCCTTGCAATCACAAAGTGTATCCTTGTCTTTGGAAGATTTAGCCTTTTCAAAAAGAGAAGATGTCGTCAGTCCAGATGAATTTAATGAACTATTGGTTTATCCAAATCCAATTCTTGAATCCAGTAATTTGAGCTTCCATGCAGAGGAAGCTGGACAGGCCATCTTATCAATTTATCAGAACGATGGAAAATTGGTTAGAAGAGATCAAATCAATGTCAACAGAGGACTGA
This sequence comes from uncultured Saprospiraceae bacterium, assembly GCA_937961455.1. GTDB lineage: Bacteria > Bacteroidota > Bacteroidia > Chitinophagales > Saprospiraceae > CALGNN01. The sequence continues at coordinate 10,503 of CALGNN010000126.1, read as the reverse complement.
ATAATTCAAATTTTGAAAAGGGTATTTTAAATCCTGGAGCATACACGATTAAGCTTCGTTTTGCCAATGGCTCTATTAAGTTTGGGAAGATTATTGTTTTGTAAAAAAGAGATAAACATATCGTAAAATAAAAAAAGGGTTAGCTTTCGCTAACCCAATTTTTTTGTGTTTCCTTATCTCAGATTGGATGCACTTCATTTCCATGTTTCCATTTCAACTTAATGCTCTTAGATAGTTCACACAGAAACAATCCATTTTGCAATTTCATGTTTCATAATTCCCAGCAAGCTGAGAACTCGTTTCATTTAAATCTTCACACTATTTCGATTACTATTGCAATTTGTTTTCAAATAATTTCGCAAGCAAAATTATTTTCTTTGTTCAGCTACATCTACTGCTAGATGTCTCGTTAGTATCATTGAGGATTTTTTTGAACGCACAAAATACTATAATCTAATATTGATAAAGAACGAAACTTTGTACCTCAATAATGAGATTACAATTATAATAATTGGCAATCATTAAAAAAAGTAAAATATAGTTATTTTTTAAATATATTTTTTTAAAATACTTAAGTCATTGATTACTAAATTTATAGTAAAATGCTAAGATGGTAGGAAGGCAAAAAAAATGGCTATGCATAAACATAGCCATATCACTTTTCTTTCAATGTAAGTAAGAAAGGATTTGATGTAGTTTCTCAGCAAAAAGTAAATATTGCTAGAAATTCTTACACGTTTTACAATAATAATAAAATAAACCCTGATTTTCAATATTTATTGCAATTAGACATACTAGGATATAAATTTTATATAACATTGTATGATTATGATAGTAGAAGGAGCAAATCGAAATTGTAAGATATTAACAGATCATTCATATAAAAATGTTGGTGATTTAATTCCGACTCGTAAAGTCATTTTTATAACGGATGATAATGTTTACAATCACTACCCTGATTTTTTTCAAGCACATCCACATATTATTTTACCAGCTGGAGAATCTCAAAAATCCTTAGCAACCATTGAAAGTTTATATCGACAACTTCTCGATAAAAAAATTGACCGTCATAGCTTTATTGTAGGTTTTGGTGGAGGCGTGATAACGGATATTACAGGTTATCTGGCTAGCACTTTTTACAGAGGTGTTCCTTTTGGTTTTATTGCAAGTAGTTTTTTAGCACAAGTAGATGCAGCGATAGGAGGAAAGAATGGCGTAAATCTGGATAAATACAAAAATCTTATTGGCACCATAAATCAACCTTCCTTTGTAATTTGTGACACAGAATTATTACAAAGTCTAGATCAAGAAATTTTAAAGGATGGCATAATGGAAGCGCTGAAACATTTTGCTATTCGAGATGGTTCACGATTTGATTGGCTCATGAATAATAAACAAGCCATTCTTAATAAAGATGATACGATCCTAAAAGAGCTGGTAAAGACTGCTGCCCAAATTAAAGTTGACATCGTAAATCAAGATGAAAATGAATCTGGTATCAGAAAACTTTTAAACTTTGGACATAGTTATGGACACGCCATTGAAAAATTGAGTGGCTTATCGCATGGTAAAAGCATTGCTATTGGAATGCAAATGGCAGGAAAATTGAGTCACCAATTAGGATATTGTAACAAAGAAGTTTATTTACAATTATGCGAGGCCATAAAAGCATTTGATATGCCCATTAATTCAGACCTTCCATTTGCATCCTTGATTGATGTGATAGCTAAAGACAAGAAAAAAGTAGATGCTTCCATTGACTATATATTTTTAAAAAATATCGGTCAAGCAAGTATCGAAAGAATTCCATTAACAACTTTGAGTAGTTTAAGAAATATATGATTTGTTTAAGTTTAGGAAATGCTTCCGTTGAAGAAGCACAAGAATTAAAGAAGCAATTTGACCTAGTCGAATTGAGACTCGATAAACTTTTATGGACTGAAGACCAACTAAAAACGTTTTTAAGCCATTCAAAAAGGTGTATCATAACCTGTCGGGAATCTAAAAATCATTCGGAGCAAGAAAGAAAATCTTTGTTGTTGGCAGGTATAAATAATGGTGCGGCTGTAGTTGATCTAGACATGAATAATGAAGCTTCTTTTAACGATGAACTCATTAAAGAAATAAAAGCACGAGGGACTAAGCTTATTATATCTTATCACAATTACGAGCATACCCCACCCTTACCTGTCCTAAAAAAATATATTGAACAACATTTTATTAAAGGAGCTGATCTTTCTAAAATTGCTTGTCAATGTCCAAATGCTGAAGCCTTGAGTAGAATATTTTCACTCTATTATCATTATAATAATGTAGTGGCCATAGGCATGGGGGAATTTGCTAAAATTTCAAGACTAGCCGCTCTTGATTTAGGTGCACCCTTCAGTTATGTTAGCCTAGATAAAGACGCCACTGCACCTGGGCAACTCTCACATGAAGATTTTACTTCTATCAGAAAAATACTCCATGATTAAATTATATGCAGTGATTGGAAAACCCATCCTGCATAGTAAAAGTCCTCCACTGATGAATGCGGCATTTACTTTACAGCATGTGGATGCTCATTATACAAGACTTGCTTCGGCTGATATTAGTGATGCAATTTTTCTTACAAAGGCTCTTGGGCTTAAAGGAATCAATTGCACAGCTCCATACAAAGCTGAGTTAGTAAAATATGCTGATAGAAAATCAAATGAAGTGCTTGAATTAGGCGTGGCTAATACCTTAGTAGCTCATGAAGACGATTGGAAAGCTTTTAATACTGATATCACGGGCGTATGGAATTCTTTACAAGAGAAGATTGCTAAACTAAAAAACCCAAATATTCTAATCATTGGTGCAGGCGGAGCAGCATCTTCAGCCGCAATGGCCTTGCATAGTAACAAATTGTCGTTTACGATATGCAACCGAACATTAAGTAAGGCCAAAAAAATTGCAGATAAATTTTCAGGAAAGGCACTAGAATATCAAGACTTATATGAGCAATTGGACAATTATGATATCATTATTTCGACGATATCAAGCCAAGTTTTAGATAGCACAAAAATTATCCTTCATAAAGAAAAAATATTGTTTGATGCGATCTATAAAAATTCAATTTGGAAAGAAAAATTACAACATCCAGATTCAGAATTAATCACCGGTAAGGACTGGCTTATTCATCAAGGTATTGAAGCTTTTTATCATTTTACCAAAAAAAAGGCCTCATATGAGAATTGGGAAAAAGCTTTTCATCATAATCATCTTGCAAAACAAAAAATTGCCTTAATCGGATTCATGGGTTCGGGAAAATCAGAAGTTGGGAAACAGCTTTCCAAGATAAGTGATTGGACATATATGGACACTGATGAGCAGATCGAAAAATCTGAAGGAACAAGTATCAAGGCGATCTTTGAAGACCGCGGAGAAGAGAACTTTAGAGATCTTGAGACAGAGACCTTAAAAAAACTAATCGATTCAGAATCCCAAATCATCTCAACAGGAGGTGGCATTATTAAGAAAGCTGAAAACAGAAAATTACTAAAGAATAACTGCATTTGTATTTGGTTGTATATTGATGCGCAAACTTGTTTAGCAAGAGTCCGCGGAGATCAAAGACCTTTATTAAATCACCCAGAACCATCAATTGTTATAAATAAATTATTAGTTGAACGCAGAGATTATTATGCACTTTGCTCTGATCTTGTTGTAAATACTACAGACAAATCAATCGAAGAAATCGCCAATTTGATACATGAAGAAATTAATCAAGCAAGGAACAGCTAAAGGACAAATAGCAATACCTCCTTCTAAAAGTTATATGCAAAGGGCTATGGCTATTGCTTCACTTGCAAAAGGTAAATCCATTATAAGCAACCCCTCTTTATCAAAAGATGGATTAGCTTCAATGGATATTATTAGAAATTTAGGTTGCAAAGTTGAACAAATTAATAATGAGATTACAATAGAAAAACTAGGAGTGCCTACTGGCCTTCCTTTGGATGCTGGTGAATCAGGAACCAGCCTCAGATTGTTTGCCTCTATTGCTGCGCTCTATGACCAACAATTAGTCCTGACTGGTTCAGGCTCCTTGAAGACTCGACCCATGCATATGATCATAGAAGGTATTGTTAATGCTGGAGGATGGGCTGAAGGAAATGGAGATTACATACCCATAAAATTGAAAGGACCCATTAAAGGAGGTCGATTTAAGATTGATGGATCTGAGACTTCTCAAGTATTAACAGGATTATTAATTGCACTGCCGTTAATTTCAGGGGATTCTCAGATCGAAGTAAGCAATCTAAGCAGCAAACCTTACATAGACATCACCATTGATATCCTGAATTCTTTTGGCGTAGAAGTTAGTCATCAGGATTATAAAATATTCAACATTCAAGGTTCACAAAATTATACAGGAAGATCTTATGAAATAGAAGGCGATTGGAGTGGTGCAAGTTTTCATGTTGTCGGTGCGGCCATCTCGGGCAAAGCCACTTTATCTAGGATTAACCCTGAATCTGTTCAGGCAGACATTGCAATTTTGGATGCCGTTAAAAGAGCAGGAGCCACTGTATTAATTGAAAATGGAAATGTGGTAATTGAAAAAAATGAATTACATGCATTCAACTTTGATGCAATGGATTGTCCAGATTTATTCCCTCCGATTGCAGCATTGGCAGCTAATTGCAAAGGGATCAGCAGGATTAATGGAGTAGAAAGATTAACCCACAAGGAAAGTGATAGATACACGACTATAAAAGAAGAATTTTCTAAACTAGGCATAAAGGTTTGGAAAGAACAAAACACGATGTTAATTGAAGGAGGACCTATACGCGGAGCAATAGTACATGGGAGGCATGATCACAGAATTGCTATGTGTTTAGCCATTGCTGGTTTGAATGCAACAGGACCTATTGAAATTGACAATGCAGAATGTGTAGCCAAATCATATCCCCATTTTTACAAAGATTTCGAAAAACTGTATTATTCATAAGACCAGACATCACTAAAAATAATGTCTTATGAAAGTGTATATTGCTAGAATAAATTTGGCTGCTCACATAAATACTTGCTAAAGCTTTTTAAATCAAAATAAGTTGATGCGTATTTTATGTAAAATTTTATGGTTTGCAATTGTATGCTTCACTTTAAGCATAAGTCAAAGTTTTTGCCAAATTGAAAAATTCGACATCGCTTTTCCATACCATGGAGCTCTAACAAAATTTAAGAAAGACAAGGATGGTTATTTATGGTTTCATGATGATAAAGATTATTATCGATATAATGGTCATCAAATTACAGCCGTTGGAATCGATAAAATAATAGGTAAAGAGAAAGATGATTATTTGTTATTGGGCGAGATCATTTTTTTTGAAGATCGTATTTTATTTTTGAATGACAACAAACTAAGTCTTGTGCATCCTAGGACTAAAGAAGTACAAGATCTCTGGGAGCTTCCAGGAAGAGATTATTTCAAATATTTGTATCAAGACGAATTAAATAATATTTGGCTGTTTACCTCAACTTGGGATAACAAGCATCAACCTGTTTATAAATCAACCAATGGTAGAGACTTCGTGGAAATGTTTGATTTGAATGAATATGTTGGAGACCAAGGAGTTTTTTGGACCTACTATGAACTTGATGATAAAGATGGCAATCTGTTTTTTCTTTGGAGAATGGGAGGTGTGACCATCATTAATAGTGAAGGAAAAGAAACCCATTTAGATGTTGCAAATCAAGAATCATTTCTACAAACTAAAGACTGTGCTCAATTTCGATTAGATAATAGAAAAAACCTTTGGCGGATTTACGAGAAGCATTTTCAAATATTTAATTGGGAGACAAGATCATTTGAAGATCAAAAAATATCAGGCAAAATTGAATTCAAAACTACTTGCAAGATCAATGCAGAGAATGAAAATAAAAGAGTGGGCCTTCAAGAAGTGGGCACCATGCTCAGCTTAAGATTTTTACATGTTGATGATGCAGAAAGAATTTGGATGGGATGTGCTGCCTCATATTTAGTTTGCTACGATCCTACAATAGATCAATTTCTCAACTTTAGAAAATCTATCATATCCGGCTTAGAAGGGTCGGATTCTGATATATATAATATGACTCAAGATGAATTTGGAAACTTATGGGCTCATAAGGATGGAGGTATATTTAAAATTAGAGAAAAGACAAATTATTTTGAATCTCACTTAAACAACACCAAAGACAAAAATCATCCCATTTACCAGCAAGTGAATAACCCGGGACTAGATAAGATTTTAAATTATTACAATGACTTCGCGATTAGAAATTCTTCAATCCATTCTGTAAATGAGGATGGAAAAGGTGGACTCATTTTGCAAGAATCTTTTTTCACCCATCAACTTGATTTGAAAACAAAGGAGATTAAAACCCTTCCCATTTTCAGCCCTATGGAATCCGTCCATATGAGTTTTAATGATAATTTAAAAGTGTATAGTACATGGAATAGCTATTATAGTTTAGATGAAAATTTCAAGGCTAGAAAAATGAAAACGCCCATTCTAGCTATTGAAAACACCTTAGTGCAAAAAAACGGAGCTGTATGGTATTCAGGATTATTAAATAAAAAAAGTTATCTATTTGGAAAAGCTGATAAGAATAATTTTGAATTACTGAAAAACTATGAAGACCCTGCTGGCAATATTAATTTTAGTATTAACAAGGTTCAGTCAATGACTGAAGATACTGAGGGGAATATTTGGTTAGGCACTTTGAAAGGTATTGTTTATTTCAATGTATCAGAAAACAGCTTTAAGTATTACAACACTGAATTTGAATATCAAAACAAAAAAATAAGCCTTGGTACAGAAACGAAAGAACTTAAATTTATAGGAGAAAATCAACTTTGGTTCAGAACTTCAAATGAAGTTGGATTGATTAACATTGAAGAAAAAACTTTAGCTCATTATTTAGCTTTAAATGTTGTCACGAATGATCAGATCAGCAAAATGATACCATTTGGAGATAGTCTATTATGGCTTGCCTATGAAAGTGGTATTGCCTTTCACAATTTTAATCAACAAAAGTCTGGTAACTTTTCTGTGCAGGAAGGCATCGAGACTAATGGGAGTGTCAGAGCCTTTGTAAAATTATCAAATGGCCAAATTGCTGTGGGCTCGAACAACGGGTTATACATCTTTAATCCTGATAACTTAATTCGCAAATATTCCTCTAAGCAGAATGATTTAAAAAACATCAAAATAAAAATTGATGATTATAGTATTCTAAAAGGCAAATCAAATGAGTTAATCCAACATCAGTTTCTCAAAGATGATATAGAACAGATCAACTTGAAGTATAATGATAAAATGTTAGAAATGACATACGCTTATCTAAACTTTGATTACCCTGATCGTCACCGATTTTCTTACAAAATGGAAGGTTATGATTATGATTGGTCAAGTCCAAGCATCAAAAATACAGCAAGATATACAAGCCTTCCTCCGGGCAAATATAACTTTAAAGTTAAGGCCACTTCCGGGAGCGGAATATGGAGCGATGAAATGCTAAACGTTCCAGTTAACGTCAAGCAAGCGTGGTTTAGAACATGGTGGTTTATCTTATTATTCATTAGCACCATTGGTATTTTAATATATCTAAGCACGAGATATTATTACCAACAAAAAATAGAAAAACAAATAGCTATTGAAAAACTGAGAAATAAAATTTCAAGAGACATTCATGATGATGTAGGCTCCATGCTCGCAGGTGTGGCTATGAAAAGTGAACTCTTATCCATGAAATTTAAACATGAATCTCAAAGGCAACTTTTGGAAATAAGTGAAAAAACTCGAGCTGCTATGGGTAAAATGAGAGACATCGTTTGGGCGCTGAATTCTACTCGAGACAAATATGAAAACCTTGTAGATCGAATGCATGAATTTGCTACATCACAATTTAATTATGCGCCTTTAGATTATCATATGACTTTGGAGAATATAGATAGAAAACAATTCATCAGCCCAGAAATTCGACAAAATATTTATATGATTTTCAAGGAAGCAATAACCAATGCAATTAAGCATTCAAATGGAGATCGTGTAGATATTTATTTTATCAATAAAAAAAATAAGATCATCTTAAGTATTAAAGATAATGGAAGCTATACAGCAAAAGTCAATAAGGAAGGCCTAGGTATGAGCACCATGAAAATAAGATCTGCTATGATGGGGGCTAATTTTTTTATTGATCAAAGTGATGGATTCGAAGTCAGGATTGAAATTCCCATAAAGTAATTCGACACATAAATTTCAAAAAACATACTCATTAAAGGTTACTTTTTTGCTTCTCGTGATATTAACATGGGTAAGGAACAAAATAGATACTCACCCAAAAGAGGTATTTTTTCTTAACCACCTTTTTAGGTGAGGAATAAGGCATCTAAATTCCTCAACTTTAAAATATGAATTAAACCACTATGTTAATTTTAAACCCGCAGAAATGAAAAATGAAACCAAGCCCACAGTAAAATACATCTCAAAAGAGATCATCATACCGCATCAAGAACAAAATTTAGCTTTTGCTAAAACGACATATAGCAATATCATCTTTAGATCTTTAAAAGACACGTGGTTTTTTCTAGATCAACCTTTCAAAGATGTGTCAGAAAACAATAGCAAGGCAAAGGTGAGAGGCTATATTAATAACAAAGAAATGCACGGCGAAATAAATATTAGCTGTAAAAATCAAGATGGAGGATTTATAACCCTTAACTTGTACGCAGCATAAGAATTTTACAATTCTCTTGCTTATTAGCAAACTTATCTTTAACCTTGCAACGATGAATAGATTTTTTAATGCATATTATTTTTTTGGCTATTTCGATAAACCGTCGGGGCAATAAGAATATATGTATCAACATAAAATTTTAAAAGTCCTGATTTTTTAGTCAGGGCTTTTTTTTTGCGTATGAATATAGCAATACAAGGCACAAGAGCAAGTTTCCATCATTTGGCAAGTGAAAAGTATTTCAGCGACACATCAAATGAAATCATTCCTTGCAAAACATTTGAAGAGCTATGCCAATTATTAACTGCAGGTAAAGCAGATGTAGCTGTGATGGCCATTGAAAATTCTTTGGCTGGAAGTATTTTACCTAATTACAAATTGTTGCAAGAGTTCAATATTGTGATTCAAGGTGAACTCTATCTAAAAATAGCTCATCATCTCATGGCTTTGCCCGGCACAGTTAAAGATGATTTAGAAGAAATATTTTCTCACCCAATGGCGCTCAAACAATGTAGGGGTTTTATAAACCAACACCCACAAATTCAATTTATTGAAAAGTTTGACACTGCTGGATCAGCCATGATAGTGAGAGATCAAAATTTATTGAAAGCCGGAGCCATTGCACCAGAGGCAGCCGCAGAAGAATATGGGATGGAAATTATTGAAAGAGATTTGCAAGATCTTGAATACAATTTTACCAGATTTTTGATTCTTGAAAAGAAAGAGGAAAGGTCCTTAAATAATATGCTTCAAAACAATTCAATAGAAGCAAATAAAGCCAGCTTATGTTTTGAAACGGGACATGCCCCAGGCAGTTTAGCCCGCGTCCTCAAAAAATTAGCTCTTAGACAAATCAACATGACTAAAATTCAATCAGTCCCTATTCCAAAATTGCACAATACTTATAAGTTTCATATTGATATAGAATGGAGCCAAAATACAAGTATCAATGAAACCATGTATGCCTTGAATAGTGTATCAAAAGATCTGCTTCTCATGGGAATTTACAAAAGTGGAAAATCACCTTATGAGGTTTAAAGTAGCACATAGAATATCGGATGTTAAGGAATACTATTTCTCGAAAAAATTGAGAGAGGTAAAGCAGCTTGACACTGAAGACTTCCCAGTGATCAATTTAGGCATTGGCAGTCCAGACCTTGCTCCGGACCCACTAGTCATTCAACAGCTTAAAGAAACTAGTACCAAGTCTTCTAATCATGGCTATCAAGCATACAAGGGACTGCAAGGTCTTAGGGAAGGATTTGCGAATTGGTATAAAAGCCAGTATGAAGTACTGCTCGATGCAGACAAAGAGATCCTTCCATTAATTGGATCTAAGGAGGGCATTTTTCATATTTCCATGGCGTACTTGAATGAAGGTGATGAGGTCCTAGTTCCAAATCCAGGTTATCCTGCCTATTCTAGTGCCGCAAAATTAGCTGGCGCCAAAGTAGTCCATTTTGATTTGGATGGTAAACATAACTGGGCACCAAAAATTGGAGATATAGAATCAAAGATCACATCTAGGACAAAAATTTGTTGGATAAATTATCCTAACATGCCGACGGGTGGAAAACCCATGAAAGGAGTCTTATCAAAACTCATTGCACTCTGTGATGCTCATGATATTATTTTATGTCATGACAATCCCTATAGTCTTATACTAACCGATGAAAAATTTTCCATTTTTCAAATCGCTAATGCCAGAAAAAATTGCATCGAACTCAACTCCTTAAGCAAGGCTTATAATATGGC
>CALGNN010000125.1 GCA_937961455.1 uncultured Saprospiraceae bacterium | reverse complement strand
TCAGAGAATAAGAATTATAGAATCAGTATGTATGATTCCATTGGTTCAGAGTTGAAGATTATTTCAAATCAAAAGTTTGTTGCCGGTAAGCATGAGATTAAAGTACCTACGCATGATTTAATTCCGGGTATTTATTTTATTCGAGTAGCAGATGAGCAAAATCAAAAGACCGTTCGATTGGTAAAATCCTAATCGTTTTATTCAAACAGTTAATTTAAAATTCATGTTTTGAATTGCTTAATTGCAACTAACATTGTTATCAATCTCTAACAAAGATGGTCCTTCTAAAAAAGTATCTGTACCTACAATGATGCTTTGAGAACGCAGATCTAAATTATAACTAGGAGGAACTATTACATTTTGTAATTCAATTAAATTTTTTGCCTTAAAGCTGCGATCCTGCGTCAAAGTCAAATCTTTAATGAGTAAATATTTAGGGCATTGGTCATTATATAGATCTAAAATCTCAGTATCACTCAATGCTCTGTCATAGATTTTTACTTCATCCAAAAATCCTGAAAATGGTCTATCCCCAGCAGAAGTTGGTTGATTGCCCAAAGCAACAGGAATTATTGCTTGAGAAATGTCTCCTGTTTTACCAGCAGATGCTATCAGCACTGCATTTTTAAATAATTGCATAGACGTCCCATTGTAACGAGCAGTAATAAAAATCCATTCATTTAAGGGAATTTGACCATTACCAGTTGCAAGTGTCGAAGTACCTCCATCCGAAGTCTTCAAGCGAAACCTTAATCCTGAACCAGAAATTTGACTGACCATCCATTCATGTTCAGTAGAATTTATTCCTGAAGCTTTACTTAGCATTCTACCTTCTACATTATTAAAATCACTGGCATTCATCCAAAAGCTAATTGTCATTTCTGTACCTATAACATTGATGCTTGGGCTTTCTACTCTTGTACTGACACCATCAAATTGAAGCGCTCCAGCAATTTTCCCATCATAAGGATGATAGGCTACGTTTACATTGGGTACTCCATCTTTCGCATCTACTAACTCTTTAATGATCGGTCCTTCGGATTCATCCATAGGCCAATAAGCTACGAGGTCAGAATCTAAATTTGTTACTATAATTATTAAAGTATCTGTATCTGATGCTATTTCATCTGAGACCATTAATTCAAAACTGAAAACGCCATCTGTATTTGGGGTAAAACTCGCTATATCCACATTGGAATTTTGTAAGTTTCCGCTAGGGCCACTAATCTTTGACCATTGGTAAGTTAAGCTTGAAGGCGCATCATCCAAATCAGTGCTTCCAGATCCATCAAGTATGAAAGTAGAAAGATCATTGTAAGATTGATCAGGTCCAGCGTCTGCATTTGGAGGAAAATTTCCATTGATAGCAATGTTGTAAGTTGAAGATGAAGGAACAGAATTAATCATGTTGGTTCCAAGCGCAATGGCTTGAACCGAAGCACTATTAGACAACAAAAATGGAGCATTATAAAGAATGGAATTTTCATCGGGTTGGGAACCATTAATGGTATATCGAATCTCATCTACAGGATCATCCGTCATCAAAGATATTATTTGAGGATCCACATAATTCCCTGATGTTGGAGCCATATAAACGGTATCCGCTTGAGGCCATGTTTGAATAATTTCAGTCGAATCCCATTCGGAAGGACCGGCTGCATTTACAGCTCTTATTCTATATCGATAGGGGGTTTGAGGCGTTGTATTTGAATCTGTATAATTAGTACTATTTGATACTGAAGTATTAATTATTGACCAATTGTTGTTTTCAAGTCTTTCAATTTGAAAAGAACCTTCATCTATAGCATTGTCTTGCCAAGTTACATTTATATCCAAACCATTAATTAAATTGGCGGTTGAATTTGTTGGTGCAGCTGGTGGATTTCCCGGCGTGTCATTGATATAATATTTTACAAAACCAAAAAACGACACGGGGCCTACAACATCATAATCGCCGTCTGCATCTAGATCGGCAACCACTCCTGTATACAGATTTCCTGCTGGATCATAAACAGATTCTGTCCAGCTACTTCCATTATTTTCATTGTAAAAGATAGTTGCACCATTGTCTCCAAAAGATTTTCCTGTAGCTAAATCCAAATCACCATCAAAATCAATGTCTATCCAATCAACCATGTGGTATTTTCCGTTATTATCTTTGATCAGATGTTTTTGTAAGATGGTACCACCGCTTCCATCGGGTCCTAAATTTTCATACCAAGCTAAATAAATATATCCTCCTTCACAGCTGCCCATATATATATCATTATCTCCGTCGTTATCTATGTCTAAGACCTCAGATTTTACTTCTTGTTGTATAAATTCTGAGTCCACAAGATGTTCTGTATAAGCTCCTGTTCTCCATCCTCCGGGATTGTCCCAATAAACACCTGATAGTACAATTTCATTATCACCATCACCGTCGATATCACCTGCAGAAATACCTTCTGGGTTTCCTGTTTCACCAGTATCGAATGTTCTGACTGTCCAATCAGTAATATCAGGGTTCTGCATCGCTACTACCACTCTTTCATTGGACCAGGTTCTTTCAATTACATCAAGCAGACCATCTCCATCCATATCTACAATTCTAATATCGTTTTGATGTCTAACTTGCCCATTGTAAATAACAATTCTTTGCCATTCTAGTGTGGGGTCTCCATTTGCTCCAGGATTTATATATAAGTATAAATTCCCAGGCATGTCATTTTCTACTCTTGTCCCATCGGAAGTGACAAAGTCTGGCCAACCGTCACCTGTAACATCTGCAACTCTAGCTCCGTAGGGCCCTCCATCAGAATATCCTACCACATGATAAGTTGTGAAATCTGGGCCAGCATACCATCGTTGTTCCGAATTAGTAATTAGAATATCAACATGTCCATCTTGGTCGACATCTGCTACGGCAACTTCTGAACTTTTTCTATTAATTTGAACACTAGGTTCAAAACTCAATTGACTTAAAAGTGGAGACAGGGAAATTATTAGAAGGGTGAAGACAAGTTGAAACTTTTTCATAAACTTGTTTGTCTCCAAAAGATAAGAGGAAAAAATTAGCAAATGAAATTAAAATGAATAAGAAACTATCCTGCTGTCACTTGCGCTAAATTTTTTCTTAAAAAAAAGGAAGACTCCAATTGAAGTCTTCCTCGATAAACATTTGCATCCATTTTTAAGGCTATGTTTGCAGTGCATTAAAGCACTAATCAATTCATAAATCCTCTTGGTTGTGGATTAGGGTCGAAGTAGGGGGCATGTTTATTTTTCTTTACTTTTTTTTTTGAACCAATATCAGAGATTCTTTCAGCGAAATCTTCAACTTCTTTTTCAATATAATCTCCAATACTTTCAATATTTATGGGTTCGCCTCTCATGGATAATTTATCAGAGGCAGTTTTTGCTTCTGGTATGAGAATCCACATAATGATGTAAGCTAAGACTCCGATGCCAAGGCTTATTCCTACTACAGCGAATATGATTCTTACCAGTGTTGGATCATTAATGCCATAGTACGCAGCAATACCTGAACATACTCCAGCGACCACTTCGTTGTCGGTATCTCTGAATATTCTCTTGCCCGTTTTTATGCTATGGCTTTCAGCCGTATCATATCCATAAAATTCTGCTTGATCATTAAGCTCATTGGGCATACCCATGATATGAATGACGTCTTTGATGTCATGCAGCGTAATTATGTTAGAGGTTTTTTTGTTTTCTTGAAGAAGCTCCGCCATACGCGCTTCAATGTCATGCACAATTTCTTCGGCATCTGAGCTATTTCCAAATTGTCTTTCAACAGCATCAAGATAATGGTCAAGGTGATCATAAGCGTCTACGTTTATTACAAATGGTATTCCTCCTAAATTTATATTTTCTGTACGTTTCATTTGATTATTTATGGTTTTTGATCGAATTGTTTATTGCATTTTGTAACTGGTCCCAAGTGCCCAACAGCTCCTCATGAAATTGGTTTCCCTTATCCGTGATCGTGTAATACTTTCTTGGAGGGCCCGATTTAGATTCTTTCCAGTTGTAACTCAAAAGATCTTCTTTCATCAATCTGTTTAACAATGGGTACATGGTGCCTTCTTTGACAATGAGCTGGGCTTTTTTCAACTCTTTAATGATGTCTGAAGGGTACGCTTCTTCCTTCTTTATGATGGAGAGCGTACATAACTCTAAAAGTCCTTTTTTCATTTGTGCCTTGGTATTTTCAAGATTCATACTTCAAATATATGATAAAGTCCAGTACTATGCAATGCAAAGTAGTGGGTATTACACGAAAGTGGTTGAATTATCGACGAACGAACGTTTTCCATAGGAGTAAAGTTTGACAGTACGACGTAGTTTACGGTGGAAACTTGAGCCTACGGTTAATAAAAGACTATTTAAGTTTCTCCAAATTATTTTGAATGCGTTTTCTATAACGATCCACCTGTTCTTGCTCCATATCTAGATTTCCGGATTGAAGAATCATCAAAGCTTCGTTGTATACTTTTTTAGCTTGAATATTTTCTCCCATTTCAATTAGTGCATTGCCCTTATTCATGTAAGTTCTGAGATCTTTACCATCCAAGCTTATGGCTAAGTCATAGAGCTCTATAGCACTTTTATAATTACCATATTCCTCGATTTCATTTCCATATCTTCTATATCTAGCTGGATTTACTGGAAAAGCATATTGTAGTTTTTCAAATTGATTTTGATGATGAGCATCTATCTGTTCTTTAATAGGCCGATCTTTTTGTTCAGCAAATTGTTCCACCAAGTACTGATCTACCTGGTAAGCACGATTCATTTTTATCATGCCATCTGCAATAGAAGGAGCGACAACACCCCAATGTGTTTTGCCCTCTATTTTTTTCATATTCCAATCAATGGTTTTATTAGGATGAGCTGTAAAAAGGGAATCTAAATAATTAACCTGTGGGTCAAAATACTTTTCGATTGAACCCACAGTGCCATAGCTACAATAATAGAACTTATGAAATTCGCTTTGTTCTTGAATCATCTTTGCTGCATCATTTAATATTTGCTTGTTTACATAATGCATACCCGGACTAATAGCAATGTAGCCATTAAATAAATCCCTTTTTTCAGAGAATAAGGTAGCTGCAATAAATGCGCCTGCTCTCGAATGACCTATGAGAGCTTTAAAATCATTTACTCGGAAATCTCTTTTTATTATTGGAAATATTTCACCCTCTATGTGTTTTTGTAGCAGATGTACTTGACCATTATTGTCGTCATCATCTTTAGTTAGGCTGCGATCTAAAGGAATAAATTCTGTGCCTCGATTATCAGAGTGGATTCCGACGACGATCATTGGACTTATTTGATAACTCCAAACTAAATAGTCAATGATACTTTTTGCATTATTATAAAAGGAACTCGCCTGAGCATCTAAGACATAAACCACCCCGAATGAATCTACTTCATTTAAATAATAATCTTCATGAACATGCACATAAAATTTTCGCTCTTTGTCAAAAGCCTCTGATTTAATATTATAATCAAAGTCAATTTTGTTTTGAGAAAAAAGAACGCTTGTAAATAAGCTATAACTAATAAGCACCCATAAAGTCTTCATGATGTATTTTTTGGAATTAAGAATCTTATTAAAGAATAGAAGATTATAAGGAGTATAAATATTATTCTAATAGAGACGATACTTTAAACGAAGTGGACGTTTCGATTATTATTTTTACTTAAATTTATAAGCTTTCAAATGTAATATTAAAGATTATGATCAGCACGCCTGTCAAAATATCACTTGTCTTTTTTATGCTTTGCCATATAATGGTCTATGCCCAAAACAGTGTATTTGAAATAATTGCCGCTTCAGATGATCATCAGATTTTTACAGAGCTACTAGAACAAACGAACTTAGATGAATTACTAAATGAAGACAATTATTATTCAGTCTTTGCACCCAATGATAATACCTTCATGACAATATTGAGTCCAGAAGAATTGGATTCGATTAAACTAGATGAAGCAGGTACTCTTGAAAATTTGATTATGAATCACATCGTGCCTGATACCATTGAAGTAAGTGGTTTATCAGGTCCGCATTTACCTTTGTATGGTAATTATATTAATCTATTTATTGATGGAGCGGGTAACGTAATAATATATCATATTGGATCAAGCAACCCTAGTCCAGTTTTAAATTATTCTACGATTTCTGAGGAGGTATTTGTTGATGCAGATAACGGAAGAGTACTTTGGGTGGTAGATAATTATATTGACAATAACTGTAAGTCTTGGGATGAACTCATGATGAGTACTGGCGCATATTTATACAATGCATTTATTGAAACAAGTCTGGAAGACACCATTAGGCCAGCCGACAATCTACAAACTTTTATTGTTCCTTCAGATGCAATCATTTATGAATATATTATAGAAAATGGGGGTTTTGAAATGACGCCATTTCTAGACAGTTTTGTGCGTCGTCATATCATAGAAGGCTTTTACCCTCTTCAGGAAATCTATGATGGTTTAAGCCTCAAAAATTGGATGAACGAAACAATTGTTTTCAATGTTGACAACGATCAGTATTTTATCAATGATGAACCGATACTCGGTTTTGAAGATGGTAAAAATGCTGTGAGTCTATTTA
>CALGNN010000124.1 GCA_937961455.1 uncultured Saprospiraceae bacterium | reverse complement strand
ATATACCATTCTCTTGCCCAGATTTCCAGCGAGCGACTTAATCCTTTCCATAATTTTCAAAGGATCAAAATAAGGTAGGTATGGCTTGAAGTTCATTTTCATTTACTTATAAACGCAATTATATCCTCATTTGGTTCAATGCGGAAGTTCCAAATTAGATTAATTGCACCACGAACATAATTTAATGCATCAATAAATACAAAGCATCCTATGTTTAGTAAAAATCAAAGTAGAACAACTCAACTTGAAAGCTATTTAATTGTGTATTGAGATCTTTTAACTACCAAATCATTTGTCTTTAAGCAAAAAAGCATTATTAATTTTTGCAATGAGATGCTTTTTCCTATTTTTATGTTGAGCATGATTAAGATTAATCTTTGGATCGCTTCTTTAACTACACTAAACTAAGACAATTATGCTAGATACTAATTCTAAAAATCTATCTAACGGTTTAAACAAAATCAAATTTATCTTTTTTCTTTCTTTTTTTTCTTGCTATTTTCCTGTGAAGAATATAATGTCTTTGATTCTACAATTGAATTAGAAGAAAGAAGTATTGCATCAAAATTTGACATTGAATGGCTAAAAGATTTCCAGATGCACCTTCGAAATCAAAGGGATGGAATATCAACATCCTCAATTTATTCTATAGATGATCTAACATTTGGAATCGAAAAGATTTTGAACCTACGTTATTCTGACTATAAAATAGGGCTTAGTGAAACTTTAAATTCAAGCAAAATTATTTTAAATTCTGGAGGCTCAGACTATGAGATTTACGAAAAAATTGAAAACACTCTATTAAGTGATTTACAAGATATTGAAACTAATAATGATTTATCACTTTACTTTTTTGATGTATCAATAGAATTGATTAGCAATAATTATAACATTAGCACAACATCTGTAATTAAAAATTCCGATCCAGATATTACTTCTCACTATAAAATTCAAGAAAGAATTTGTGATCCCGATTGTGATGAATCTGTTTTTGAAAGTGGCGATTCTTTCTATGTTGGACTTGCAGGATTAGGTAGCTATGGTGAGCCTGATCTTATTCCTTTTACCCCAGTTGCATGTCCAGATGATTGTGGATCGACTTCAGCAGAAGAACTTCCAGAGACAAATGCAATAGAAGAAATGCAACATCACATTAATGCAACAAATTGTATCCCAGATTGCCCACCAGATCTTTTTTGGGATGGTACTTACAGTAATATAACATCCTTCGAAGGAACTATTGAATGGGATTGGGATGGGGTTGGTTCATGGGATTATCCCATTTTTGAAGGTTGTTTGAATGAATTTATTTTAAATGTATGTGATTGCTTAAATTCAAATACTTTAAATTGCATGTATTCTGTTTTATGTCAAGCAAGAGAAAATCTAGAGTTTCCATTTGAAATTGACATACCAGATGATCATATTCTAATCCATACTGATTTGGGAGTTAATTTTATTGATTTCACAGGAAATAATGATCCTTTGGAGTTTCACACTGCATTATGGGTTAGTAATACATATGCCTTACCTACATGCATAGAAGTTATACCAGAACAAATCCTAACTTTGGGACTAGATATGGATTTGGATTTATGGGAGTAAATAATATTTTCATTAAAATAATACTAATTGTTTCAACTTGTCATAATGTTGTTAACTGTCAAACTGATTCTCTTTATGGTAGTTTGACTGAAATAGAATTTACTGATGGATCAAGTATAAGCAGAGTAATTGAAGCAAATGATAAATACTATTTTTTTGGATTCAATTTTCAGCAAGGTGAGAATATTTTCAACATTCATAAAACAAACTTCCATCTTCAAGAAGAAATGTATGTTAATGATATATCTGGGTTTAGCACAAATATTTCTGAAATAATTCATACACATGCAACTGATGATAAAATTATTTGCCTTGTCAAAGCAAATGATGGAAATGATATTAAAATTACTTCATTAGGTATTGAATTCGATTTAAGCACTGCAACGGTTTTAAGTGAATGGATTTTACCCTCTTCAAATGAAATTTCTTTTTTCCCAAAATTTCAGTTTGATGAAAAAGTAGACATTTTTTATTCTATTGGATATGTAATAAACAATGGTGTTAAAACAAACGTATTGTTTGAACTAACTAAAACGGGAGAAATTATAAAATTTGAAGAAATTATTTCTAATAATGTTTTTGTTAACCTTAGTTCAGCAAAATATAATGATAATTATTTCATTTCAGCATTTAATGGTACAAGCAGCATAATAAATGAAAACCTAGAAATAGTTTTCACAAAAAGTAATGTTATCAGTTTTGTTGAAGATAACATTACACACAATACAGAAACGTTATTACATGATTGCTATAATTATGAGCAAAGTTTGAATTGTCTTGGTAGGTCTCTAACAGAAACAAGATATGGGTCAGTATTACTAAATATATCAACAGTTAATTTAGATAGTTTCATTATTAATTATTCAATTCCCTTATTATCGGAAGCTGATAGAATTGCATCTACATTTAGTGTTCAAGACCATGATTACTATTATAATATTAGCACAGGAAATTATAACCCGTTCAATTTCGTAATTGATCCCAATTCAATTTATGTATCTAAAATTAACAAGGAAGAACCAACTATTCAAGAGTGGTCTATAAGTTTTGAAAATGATAAAGAACACCAAGTAAATCACTGTATAATTGATAATGAAGGAAATCTTCTTGTTGTTGGACTAACAATTGACAACCAAGATGGACCTTCGAGAAAAAATTTTTATTTTAAGATTAGTTCAGATGGATCATTTGTTTCAACTGAAAATCCTGAAAAAGAAAAACCGTTTAAGGTATATCCTATTCCAAATGATGGTAATTTTTATTTTGAAAATAGTATGAACCAAAATTACAAAATAGAAATTTTTACTTTTCAAGGACAAATGGTTTTTGAGTCGAATAATTATCAGTTAAGTACTAATGAAAATATTAGAACCAATTTGGATAGTGGATCGTATTTTTTAAGATTTACTAATGAAGGTGGCTTAGTTTATTTTGAGAAAATTATTGTTGAAAAGTAAGCCTCCAAGATCATGTTACACATTCAAAAATTCGTAACTTTTAAACTCTTTATTACTGAAGACTTATGCTTTTTAAGACAGTCTATTTATTAGTTATTTATATATAGCTAAACAATCTGATCTAACTGCCGAATCAAATGATTACACCTTGCAATTAAATAATGATATCATTGAAATCGAAAATTTAACTACATCAATAAAAGTATTAAAATCGGAAATTGAAGAAGATAAATGAGATTAGTTTCGTTGTTTAATAAAGGCAGATGAAAATATTAAAATGAGCGCTATTGATCAAGTTAAATCTGCCTTAAGAGAAGCTGAGCAATACAAGATTAGCTATGCCTCTTTAAAGCGTAAATAAAAGAAGGGGTATTCCTTTACGAAACACCCCTTCTATGATTAGCTAAATCTATTTTTTGACTAAGCGATTTGCTTAATATTTCTATTGACCTTTGCATGTTCTAGATTTTCAAATCTATAACCCAGGTTACTGAAATACTTCAGGACCTTTGGCAAAGTATATTTTAAATTTTGTTCTGCTTTGTAACTGTCATGAAAAACAATGATAGATCCTTGAGTAGCATTATTAACTACATTCATGAAGCACTTCTCTTTGTCAAGGGTTTGATCAAAATCACCGCTCAACACGTCCCACATGATGATTTGGTAATGGCGTTGTAAAAACTGAACCTGTTTAGGTTTTAGTTTTCCATAGGGTGGCCTGAACAACTCAGACTTTACCAAATTCGCACAATGTCTAACATCATGGAAGTAAGGAATATTTTCAGAATCCCAACCATTTAAATGTTGGTAGGTGTGATTGCCAATGGCATGACCTTCTGCTTTAATTCTTTCAAATAAGGCAGGATGCTTTTTTACATTTAAGCCAACGCAAAAGAAGCTTGCCTTTGCATCATGCTTGGCTAATTCATCTAATACCCAATCTGTTATTTCTGGAACTGGGCCATCGTCAAAGGTGAGATACATTACAGGTTCATCAACATTTACTTTCCAAGTAAATCCTGGAAACATATTTTGTATGACCTTGGGTGTCTTAGTTAAGTACATTTTGGTTCACGTTGATATGTTCGTGATTATAATTCTTTCATTACTTTCGTTGTTTTAAAACGAAAGAAGTCATTTATTTGCTGCGCTAAATTTACATAAAATATTACAAATATTTATAATATGTAATTTATATCGACCTATGTATTTAATACCTTAAGTCATCAAATTGTTTAAATAATTTCAAATGAGTGTTAGAGTAAGATTTGCCCCTAGTCCCACAGGACCTTTACACATTGGAGGAGTAAGAACTGCCTTGTATAATTTTCTTTTTGCAAAAAAATATAAGGGTGTATTCATCTTGCGAATAGAAGATACAGATCAGACCAGATTTGTGCCTGAAGCTGAGGGGTATATTAAAAAATCACTGGATTGGTTAGGCTTAGAACCTATGGAAGGGCCTGGCTATGGAGGAGCGTATGGGCCGTACAAACAATCTGAAAGAAAAGACTTATACACCAAGTTTGTACAACAACTCTTGGATGACGGAAAAGCTTATTACGCTTTTGATACATCTGAAGAATTGGATGATATGAGAAATCGGTATCAGGCTCAAGGTATTACGGCAAAGTATGATCATAAGACAAGGACTGAAATGAAAAACAGTTTGACCATGAGTGAAGCAGATGTGGCGGCTAAATTATCAAATGGAGAAAAGTATACCGTGAGACTTTTAGTTGAGGCAGATCAAACTATTACATTCAATGATGAAATAAGAGAACAGGTTAGTTTTAGCACAAATGAACTTGATGACAAGGTCTTGATGAAGGCTGATGGACTACCTACGTATCATTTGGCGAATGTGGTTGATGATTATCATATGAAAATCACTCATGTAATCAGAGGAGAAGAATGGCTTTCTAGCACAGCACATCATGTCTTGATGTATCAATGCTTTGGATGGGAAGAAGCTATGCCAAAATTTGCCCACCTTCCATTAATATTGAAACCCACCGGCAAAGGGAAATTAAGCAAGAGAGATGGAGCTAAATTTGGCATGCCGGTATTCCCCTTAAGCTGGGAATCAGAAAATCCAGAAGATGCATTTACAGGATTTAAAGAAGAGGGCTTTTTACCTGATGGACTTTTAAATTTTCTTGCTTTCTTAGGATGGAATCCGGGCACAGAGCAAGAGATCTTTACTATGGAAGAGTTAATTAATGCTTTTAGTATTTCAAAAATTAATAAGTCTGGTGCAAGGTTTGATTTCGATAAGTCGAAATGGTTTGGGCAACAATATTTGAAAGAAAAAGATAATGAGACCCTAGCCAATTTAATGCTTCCCTTTGCCGAAGCTTTAGGATATCAAAAGGATCATGATTATATGACTCAAGTAGCAGGCCTGATGAAGGAAAGAGCTCACACGATTAAAGAGATGGTAGACGAAGCTGATTATTTATTTGGAGCTATCAACGAATATGATGAAAAAACGCTTCGAAAAAAATGGAAAGAGCCTTCATCAAAAATTATAACAGATATCATTGCGCTATTAAACGATACAAGTCCTTTTGATAAAGAAACTATTGAATCATCGATCAAAAGTTATATTACAGACAATGAATTAGGTTTTGGTGCGGTATTACCTTTATTGCGAATTGGTCTATCTGGAACCATGAAAGGGCCTGATATTTTTGGAATTATTTCTTTGTTGGGTCTTGAAGAAAGCAATAGAAGATTGAGTATCTTGAGGGACGAAATAGCAATCAACATAGTCTAATTGTATGTAAGATGCCAAAGAAACTGAATAAGAAAGGAAAACCAATGGTTCATGAAGAACTTAAGGGTTTTGATATTACGGTGAACGAATTTGGACAGATGGAATCTAATTTTAACGTAAATAAGCTGAATGGGTTCCTAAATGAAAATGTGGAGGATAAGAAAATATCCGATGAACAATTGGATAAAATGGAAGAAGAATAATCCATAAAGAGCTCGTTTTAGTTACAATATTTATATTTACATAATTCCCTTTTATAGATTTTTTAATGTATTGGTAAGTTTCGGCTTAATTATTGTTTAATTAAGTGGTTAGTATCAAAGGAAAATTATGCCCAGGGAATACCTGAAACCAAAAAGTCTTTTAGCAATAATCTTTTTAGTTATAGGGGTTAATGTACAACTCCAAGCTCAAGATTTTAGCTTTGAATATACTGGACCTACAGTTCTTTCTGTCGGCTCTAATTGTACAGCTATACTTGATTGGGGTCATCCCAATACTCCAACAGCCACTGCGCTTAATCCAGGCGGATTTTTAACTTCATTTGAGGTAAATAATATTTCAGGAGGATTTCAAATAGGAGATCCAGTACCAGCAGGAACTACAGTAACCATCAGCTATGTAGCCCTTGATAATATGGGAAATTCTGATACTTTCACTTTTAGCATAGATGTAGTTGATGATACACCACCCTCAGTCGTATCTGGTATGCCCTCTGATGTTACCATTAGTTGCGGTACCGAACCAGTGAATGTGCCCAATGTTGTGGTTATGGATAATTGCGAATCTGCAGATATGCCTATTTCATTTTCTTTCGATGAGGGACCTCCAATTGTGGAATGTTTTAGCGGACAGGTAGTAAGAACATGGACATACACAGATTTTTTTGACAATGTACTAGAAGTAACACAAACGATCACAGTCCTTGCTGATACGGAACCACCATATGCAGTAAATACTTTTGAAACAGGATCAGCTCCTTGTGGTGAAGCGGTCAACCCATATACAACTTGGCTAGCAGAACAAAGAGCCTTATTTACGGCAGAAGATGATGGATGTGGATTGGCATCAACAGGTGACGATGCTCCTTCGCCCATTCAAGTTGGATTTTTATGTGGAGATGTGGTTGTCAATTTTATCATGATTGATAATTGTGGAAATATCGATTCTGCTCAAGCCATTTTTACGATAGAAGATTTTGAAGACCCAGTTATTACTGCAGAAGCACAAGATGGTTCTACTGTTTGCTCTTCAGGTAACGCACAACAAGAATTTGATAGTTGGATACAATCAAATGGAGGTGCTCAAGCAACGGATCAATGTGGATTTATCAATTGGGAGACCATTCCAGCTAATCCTACCTTGGCGAATGTTTGTGCCTCAGGAGGTTTAGTAACATTTGTCGCAGTAGATGATTGCGGCAATTCCAGTACTACAAGTGCTACTTTTACCATAACAGATAATGAAGCACCAGTCGTAAATTCGGATGCGATAGATTTAATTACACCTTGTAGTGGAACAGCTCCAGAGTCACTTCTAGCGAGTTGGCTTTTGACCATTGGAGGTGCGTCAATTTCTGATGATTGTGTTGCTTCAAGTGATTTTATTGTGGATTATATTATTGATGGAAACACTTTAGACTCGGCTGGAGTACAAAATGCTTTTGCCAACTCTGTAAGCACAGGTTGTCAAAATGGTGTGAGTATCGGCGGTACTACTTATGATAATGTATTAGGTTTTGTAGAAGTAACTTTTGTTGTTCAAGATGGATGTGGAAATAGTGTTGAAACAGAAGCTGCATTTGGAGTTCAAGATGAAACAGGCCCTACAGTAACAACAGCTTCTCAAGATGTAGCTATGGATTGTACTGTAGCAAGCACATTAATAGATGAGCTTATGGATTGGTATGATGCAGGAGGTAACGCTGTTGTAACAGATGATTGTGCCAATGTTAGTTTTATAACAACGCCCGATTGGCCAACTGTCTTAGATGAATTTATGAATTCTAGTGGGCCTGACTGTACCAGTGCAGGATCTGTAACGGTAGAATTTATACCAGTAGATGCTTGCGGAAATGAAGCTGCTCCAATGAGCGCAACTTTTTCTGCTAGTGATGACCAAGACCCTGTATGGACTACACTTCCAAGTGACTTAGATTTTCAGTGTGGCTCAAGTGCAACTGATGCGCTTATTGATTGGTTAGATGATATTGCAGGTGGAAATGCTGAAGATAATTGTGCTACCATAACTTACAGTTTTACATGGACGAATGAACAAGGAGCTACAGAAGAAGGAGCTCCCGGACAAGGTCCATACCCTGACTTAGCAAGCTTTGATTGTAGTGCTACGCTTCAAATTAATTTAATAGCTTCTGATGCTTGTTCCAACACTGCAGTTCAAGAAGTTAACTTTAGCATCAACGATCAGGGAGATCCTATTTTTACCAATCCATTTGTAGATATTACGGTCTCCTGTGGTGATTTGCCAGATCCTGATGATATTGCTGTAACAGATGATTGCAGTCAAGTGACAGTTACATTTATAGATTCCATTGCAAATTCCAATGATACCACTGCATGTGCCATGTTTAATGCTATGATCATGCGTGAATGGATTGCTACAGATGAATGTGGCAATAGCGTTTCTGCATTTCAAAATATAGAAATATCTGATTCTAACGCGCCTACATTTACGGTGCCAGCAGATGTTACGGTAGAATGCCTAGAGCTAGATAGTTTATCTCTTACGGGTGATGTGACTGACTTGGTAGATGATTGTGATCCGAATCCAAGTATCAGTTTTTCTGATAGCCAAACGGGCAGCTCTTGTGATGTTACCGTCACACGAACTTGGACGGCTGTAGATGCTTGCGGCAATATGACTTCTTTGGTGCAAACGATCAATCTAATTGATAACTCTCCGCCCATACTTCAAGAGCCATTGGATGATCAAATAGTTAATTGTATTTCTTTCTTAGAACTAAATCAAAGATTTTTACTTTGGGCGAATTCTATAAATAATCTCAATGTCGTAGATAATTGTAGTACAGTAAATTCTTTCGTCGCTCGACCTGGCTCCTATGACCCAGATGATGAAAGCACTTTCCCAGGAGATTTTCCAGTACTACCTCCAAGCCCTTCCTGCCCAGCTCCAACTAATCAAGTGATAGTGGTTGAAGGAGATTTCGTGTTTTACGATGATTGTGGAAATGTAGCTATTTACCAAAGTAATTTTATTGTAAATGATGATCAAGATCCCATCTTGAATTGTCCAGATGATGTAACCTTTAATACGGCAGGTTCTGATTGTGAAGCAGTCGTAAGTTTAGATTTTCCAGCCATCATAGATTCTTGTTATCAAGGAGGTGGAGTTATTGAATATAGTTATACCATTGACGGAGGAGCTAGTATAGATGTGCCTAGTAATAATCAAGTTGATACCTTATTAAGTTTAGGAGCTCATGTCATAGAATTTACAGTTTTAGATTGTGCATCGAATGTAGGTACCTGTAGTTATGTATTGACGGTAGCTGATAATGTTGCACCTACATTTACTTGTGGATCAAGTATTTCAGGAAGCATTAATCAAGGAGTGTGTACCATTGAATTGGAAATTCCATATCCAGAGGATATTGTTGAGGATTGTGGTTTAAGTATAGACAACCCTCCTTATGTATTTTTTACTGGAGCTACTATTTTAGACAATACAACACTTGATGAGAACAATCCAAATTTATTTGATTTCAATGGTGGACTTACATTTGTAAATTATGTGGTTGAGGATTTAGGAACCAATGCTGACACTTGTATCATAGAAGTTTCTATTACAGATGATCAAGCTCCTCAAGCCGTATGTATGAATACGAGCATAACGCTCACCGCCGCAAATGGATTTATGTATACACTTGATCCTTCTGAAATTGATGGAGGAACAGTTGATCCCTGTGATAATTTCGTCCTCACTGCAGAACCAAATACCTTCACCTGTGATCAAGCAGGACAAGACATAAACGTAATTTTAACAGCTTCTGATTTCGCTAATAATGAAACTACATGCGAGGCAATTGTTTCGGTAGAGATAGAAGCAATTCAACCAAGTTTTGAAATAGATCTTTGTACCCCTGACACCTTATTTTTATTTTCTAATATAAATGATACGACAGGAACACTCAATATAGAATGGAATGGTCCAGATAACTTTTTGTCTAATGTCTCAAATCCAATCATTCCAAATGTTACCAGTGATAACAGCGGAACTTATACCTTGATGGTAAGTAATGGACTTAATTGCATCATTAATGAACCATTGGATGTGATTATTGATGGCGGGATTTTACCCGTAATAGAAAGCGATGATCCTTTGATTTGTATGGGAGATGTTTTCACCTTAACGGAAACTTCCATTGCCGGTGGAATTTCATACACTTGGTACCAAGGTGCATTTCCCGGAGGGGATAGTTTAGCTACTACATCAACTGCTAGCTATACAGATACACTTTTTCAAAATGGTGTGTTTTCTTTCTACGTTATTGTAGAAACTACTGAGTGTACAACCAATCCTTCAGAGACCATTCAAATATCAGTCATACAAAGACCTGAAGCTACCTTACCCATGAGTACTTTATCCGTTTGTGAAAATGGAATCATTCAACTAAGCACAGATGTCGCTGGTGCTGGAATCACATATCTATGGGAAGGTCCTAATAATTATAGTTCGACACAACAAATCCCAGATGTCATTACAAATGTTACAGAGGCAGATGAGGGTATATATACACTTACCGTTTTTGAAAACGGTTGTTCTTCCGAACCGGCCGAATTAGTGGTAGATGTAAAACAAGCTCCTGACGCTCCGGTCATAAGCGGCAACGCAATCACTTGTGAAGAAGGTGTGCTTATATTAGTTGCAAATGGAGTTGATGCTGATGCATTTATTTGGACTGACCCCTTTGGGACGGCAACAACCATTACAGGCAATGATAGTCTTGTAATAACGGATGTTACATTATTCGCTGATGGATTATGGACCGTAATTGCTTCTGATGATGGATGTCAATCTGCGGCTTCAGTTTCATTTCCGGTAACGGTTCAATCGAGTCTAGACATAGAAGCGACAAATTCTGGACCTGTATGTCTTGGGGCAGATGTTGTCTTAAGCATTCCTGAGGTTGGAGGTGCAACTTACGATTGGGAAGGCCCTGGTAATTTTAGCTCAGATGAGCAAAATCCAATTGCCTCTGCTCAAGCTGGAACCTATACAGTTACAGTCACTTCAAGTGCAGGATGTACTACCATTAAATCAACGGAAGTAGCGGTGATTACTCCTCCTACTATTGTGAATATTGAGAGTGATGCAAATGATTGTTTCACTCCAGCAGATATGATTACTTTGACAGCCACATTGGATCCACCAGATAATGGCAACTATACCTATTCATGGAATGGACCAAACGATTTTAATTCAAATCAGATAAGTCCTGTAATTCTTAATCCAACAGATGATATCAATGGGACTTACAGTTTAATTGTCTCTTTGACCGAGTGTCCATCAGAATCTTTTAGCACTGACATAATAATTAATGCTCAGCCTCAACAACCGATTATAGATGCACCCCTTATTATTTGTTCTGGAGATGATGTAATGCTGACCGTGGATGGATATGATAATGCGGTAACAGATTTTATTTGGTCAACGCCAATAGGAGATATTACCGTTAATAATGACAATGAATTTTTATTAGAAGATATAACGGTTCTTGAAGGTGGTTTTTATTCAGTAACGGTATTGGTGAATGGCTGTGAATCTGAAAGCTCTGAACTTTTAAATTTAGTCGTATTTGAATCACCAGAAATTCCAGTCATAACGGGCTTAAGTCAAATTTGTTCTGACGATTCATTGACACTAAGCACGCAGGATAATCCTGCAGCAATTTTCCTTTGGACAGGACCAACTGGAGCTCTTGGATTCACCAATGAGATCACGGTTAGTGGGGCAGATTTGCAAAGTGGTAACTATAGTGTCGCCGCAAATGTAAGTGGTTGTGATGCATTTTCAGAACCCTTCTTCGTAGACGTAATTCCTCAACCTACCAAACCGATTTTAACCGATAATAACTTGGATCTATGTTTAGATGATCTGACCAGTTTTACAGTTTGTATTGATGGAAGTACAGCTACTGCTGGAGCTAATTATACCTTTACAAATGCCATGACTGGTGAATTGTTAGGAGGTCCAACACAAGAATTATGCATAGACATTAATGATTTTACGAGCTTCTTTGATGGGGAGAATATAATAGAAGTATCAGCAGATTTTAATGGATGTGTGTCTGAAATTTCAGATCCATTAAGCTTCATGGCCTTTAGCATTCCTGGAGACGTAGCATTAGCTGGATTTGATCAGATTTCATGCTTTGGTGACGACATCATTTTAAGTGGAAATACACCTACTACCGGTACAGGTCAATGGACCTATCTAGGAAGCAATCCAAATGTATTGATAGCAGATCCTAATAGCCCTAATACGACGGTCTCTATTTCTAATGATGCTGTTTTTGAATTCCAATGGTCCTTAAGTAATGGAGCTTGTATGAACTACTCCTCAGATATTGTGACTTACACTATTGAAGATATACCACAAGCACAAAATGATAGTTTTGATTTGGACTTTGGACAAACTGATATATTGAATGTGATCAATAACGATGTTCTTGTGCCAGGGTTTACTATAGAAATTATTCAGGACCCGATGCAAGGAAGTTTGCTCTTAAGACCAGATAAGAATATAGAATATGTTCCAGATCCAGTATATATAGGAATGGACGAGTTTGTTTATAGAATCTGCAGTGAAGCTTGTCCTGATATATGCTCAATTGCAACCGTAAGTTTACAAATAGGTGATTTGAATAATTGCGTTGTCCCTAGTTTATTTACGCCTAATAACGATGGTGTAAATGATAACTTCTTAATTCCTTGTTTTGAAGCAGATATTTTTCCAAATAATATCGTGAGCATTTTCAATCAATGGGGAGATGAGGTATATCGATCAGAAAATTATCAGAACGATTGGCAAGGAACTTATAATGGTGCAGATCTTCCTGCCTCCACCTATTATTATGTAGTAGAATTTGGTGATGGACAAATGAAAGCCGGTTATTTAATTTTAGAAAGATAATCATGAAAAAAATATTTACTTATTTTATTTTTTCCCTCTTTCTCAGTCCTGCTTTAATGGGGCAACAACAGCAATTGTACACCCAATTTATGTACAACAAGCTGGCATTAAATCCCGCATATGCAGGATATCAAAAAGGTGTTGCTTTAACAGGAATTTATAGAAATCAATGGATAGGTTTACTAGGTGCTCCCAAAACACAAGCCTTCTCATTTCAAGCTCCACTAAAATCACAAAAGGTAGGATTAGGTTTTAATATTGTAAGACACGAAATAGGCATATCAGAAAGTCTTACACTTGATGGAATATATGCCTATAAAATAAGCTTAGGCAATGGTACCTTACAATTGGGTGTGCAAGGTTCAGCTAGAAATCTCAAAGTGGATTATACCAATTCGACAGTTATTACCATTCAAAATATTGATATTGACAATGGCGTACAAGGCGGTGTAGATACGAAAAGTTTTTTCAACGTCGGTGCCGGATTATATTATCATACAGATCAATTTTATTTCGGACTCTCTGCACCCAGAATGATTGCAGCAGATATTGATTTTGATGATAATGATTTATTTATAGATAGAGAGACACAGCATTTTTATGGGATGGCCGGGTTCGTATTAAATGTAAACAAAGACATTGCGTTTGTACCTCAAGTTTTAGTGAAATATGAAAGGAATGCACCATTGGATATTGACCTTAATGCCTCATTGAGATTTTTCGATAAATTTACTTTTGGAAGTACATTCAGGATGGGTGGTTCGTTACCTAGTGTAGGTGAATCAATAGATGTGCTATTTTCGGCCAAAATAACAGATTCAATGATGCTTGGGTTTGCCTATGATTTTACTTTGTCAGAATTAAGAAACTATTCAAATGGTAGTTTGGAGATTGTTGCCAGATACTTGTTTAATACAAGCACAGAGCAAGGTAAATTTGTGAATCCGAGATATTTTTAAGCATGTAATCTTATGAAGCATAACACAGTAAAATATATCCTTCTTCTTTTGATTTGCAGCTTTGCAAATTTTGCCTTAGGACAAGAAAATTTGTTTAATGATCAAGCGAATGCTGAAATTAAAAGTGCTGAATTTTTAAACTCAAAGCATTTAGAATTTTCCCCTTCTTATTATCAAAACGGTATCGTTTACGTGGTTTCGAAAGATCCAGAAGATAAGTTGTTAGATAAAAACATCGGACAAAGTTTCTTTGAATTAAAATATGCAGAAATAAATTTAGAAGGGATACCAATGAACCCTGTTTTCTTTTCTTCTAGAATAAATGATAAATGGCACGAGGGTCCAACTAGTTTTAATTCGAATGGTTCCAAAATGTATTTTACTCGAAGTAACGCGGATTCAGAGGGCGTAGAAAAAATGGACGATAAAGGAAGAGTCCGATTAAAAATATATGAGGCCAATAGAGGATCGGATGATTGGGAAGGTGTTAAAGAATTGCCTTTTTGCGATGACTCCTATTCTGTTTGCCACCCTTCTTTGTCAAAAGACGGTAAGACCATATATTTTGCATCTGATATGCCCGGTGGAGAAGGAGGAATGGATTTGTATAAGTCCAAATGGAATGGAACAAGCTGGAGTACTCCAGAAAATTTAGGCACTGAAATCAACACAAGTAAGAATGAAGTTTTTCCTAACATGCATAAATCTGGAATCTTATTTTATTCAAGTAATGGAATAAAGGGTAAAGGTGGTCTCGATATTTATGGCACTATGTATAAGGATGGAAAATGGACAAATCCAAGTCCAGCACCGGGAAATATCAATTCAAAATCAGATGATCTTGGACTCATCCTAAATGACAAAGCAACTAGTGGATTTTTCTCTTCTGATAGAAAAGGCGGAAAAGGAAAAGACGACATTTATATTGTTGAAGCTGCAGATGGCTTTTTATCAAAGGATATTTATGCTCTAGAAATCATGCAATTAATCGCTTTGGATGAAGGATCCAAAGAACGCATGGAAGCCGCAAATGTTTATGTTTATCAAATCGATGACAATGGGCTTAGCGCTGGAGAACGTATATATGAAACAGCCTTGATTCCCGATCCTGATGGCTCAGGAAATCTAAAACTACAAAGTACCTTTAAAGATGATTTGTTAAATAGAGCAGCTGATTATACGACAAATTTAGATGGTAAGGCATTCATTGAATTAGATCCTCAATCAGACTATTTCATAATAGTGGACAAGCCAGGGTTTGCTACACAGGACTTCTTTATTAAAGCGAATGATCCTAATAGACAAAATTTTATGGTGCGATTTGCAAAAAAAGATTGCGTTCCTTTAAAAATTGATATTAGAAGTATTGGTTCTAATTCTAAAATCTCTCAAGCTGATATTCTAGTTGAAAATAAAAACACAGGAGAAAGAATAAATGGTAGTTCTAATACGAAAGGGGCTTTTGAATCTTGTTTAGATCAAGGATATGCATACGAAGTGCTAATATCAAAAGATGGTTACATTCAAGAGAAGACAACTTTAGACTTGAGCCAATTTACCAGCGAACAGGTAAAAATATTCTTTTTGGAAAAAGACAATAGAATCGTTCAAACACAAAAACAAACCACTAATACAAAGACCTCCAAAGATCCTCAAGATAAAGATAGAATTGTATTTGAAGATCCTAAAAAACAAACTACCACACAAAGAGATTCTCGAGTAGTTACACGTACGCAAACATCAAGGGAAACTGTAACTACGGGAAGAACCGTTTCTGCAGGAAATGTGATTTTACTCCAAGATATTTATTACGATTTTAATAAATCAGCGATTCGGATGGGGACTTCTCCAGAGCTAGAAAATTTATATAATTTGCTCTTGAGCTATCCAAGTATGATCATAGAATTAGCTTCTCATACAGATTCTCGAGGGACCCAAGCATACAATAAAAAATTATCCGAGAGAAGAGCAATTGCAGTTAAAAATTTCCTTGTTGCAAGAGGTATTGATGGCAATCGTATCAGAACAAAAGGATATGGTGAAACTCAAATTCGAAATACTTGCTTTGATGGCACCGACTGTTCAGAAGATGAACATAGCTTCAATAGGAGGACAGAGGTCGTCATTTTACAAATCGAGCAGATCGTCAAAGTTCGCTATTCTATAAATAAGCCATTCACCCAAGATTACAATAATTAGCCTGAGGTGCAACCTTTCTATTTCCTTTCTGTCATTACACTGAACAACAAAACGTAATTGAAGAAGGTCTACCATCAAGATGAGTTAGTAAGTCGGTGCAGGAAAGGCGATCGTAGCGCTCAATTTCAGTTATATGATAAGTATTCTAAGTCGATGTACAACATTGCTTATAGAATGGTACAGAGTGAAGGTGATGCACAAGATGTTTTGCAAAATTCTTTTGTAGATGTTTTTACCAAGTTGGATCGATTTAGAAATGAATCAACCATTGGAGCTTGGATAAAAAGAATTGTAATCAACAATAGCATCAATCATATAAAAAAGAAAAAAATCAATACGGAATGGTTGGACGAAAGAATGGATGTAATTCCTGAAGAGCAACCGGAGGAGTCCCTGAATTATAGTGTAGAAGGAATAAAGAAGGCTGTTGCAAACTTGCCTGAAGGATATAGAGTGATTTTTTCAATGTATGCCTTTGAAGGATATGATCATAGTGAGATTGCAGAGTTTTTAGGGATAAGCTTATCTACTTCAAAATCTCAATATTCAAGAGCAAAACAAAAAATTAGAGATCAATTTTCAAATAAGAAAATATAATTTATGGAGAAGGATCATTTAGAAAAATTCATAGAAAACCACAAACAAGGCTTTGATGACAAAGAGCCACCTGGGGAGCTTTGGCAAAATATTACTAAAGAATTGCCTGCCTCACGCAGAAGACTGTGGAAGAGTGTGAAGCTAAGTGGAATAGCCGCATCCATTATGTTATTGCTTTTTGTTGGCTTTAGATTAGGTCAGCAAAGTAATGCACAACCTTATGCTCTTGAGCTTCAAGAAATTGAAAAATATTACAATAAAGAAATTGGTGATCGAATGACGCAGGTAGCAAATTTTGGAGGTGTAGAAAATTTGGAAGATGACTTAGATCAATTGGATGCTGTGTTTAAAGACTTGAAAGAAGAATTGATACATAGTAAATATGGGAATAATGAAAAATTAGTCAATGCACTAATTGAAAATTATAAAACTAAGATTAATGTCTTGGAGACGGTCTTAGAAAAATTGAATAATAACAAAGAAGAAAATTTATTAAATGATGAAGGAATTAATTTGTAAAACAACTTTAGCGAGCATACTCATTTGCCTTTCTTCATTCAACCTTTTAGCAAACGATAATCGGGATTATACCAAAGAGATTCATGAAGAATATGACTTTGTTTCCAATGGAAGAGTTTCCATTGAAAATAAATTCGGAGAAGTTAGAATTGAAACCTGGGATGAAAATAGAATTGTAGTGGATGTAATCGTCACAGTGGATTCAGATTCAGAACGATTGGCTGATGATATTTTTGACGAAATCCAAATAGATTTTGATTTTGAAGATGACTACCTAAGTATCGTCACAGAATTTGATAATGATGATCGTAGGAATTGGGATTTTTGGGACTACGTGGAAGAAATCATTGATTTCAGTCAAATCTATAATCGAAGATCTGTGGAATTTAGTGTGGACTATAGACTCTCCATTCCTAGGACTACACAGCTAGATATTGAGAATAGTTTTGGAGATTGTATTGTTGAGGAAATCGATAATGACGTGAAAATATTTATCAAACACGGAGATTTAACCTGTGAAAATATTTCTAAAGAATTGGACTTAAAGATTCAACACGGTCAAGCAACACTTGATGAAGTTGGAGAATTGGACCTTGAATCTTCAAATGCGGAAATTAAATTGAGAAAGGCTAAAACCGTTAGTATAGACACACGCAATTCGAATTTTGATTTAGGGACGATCGGTACAATGAGATCAGAATCAAGTCATGATGATTTTAGAATCGATGCAGTAGGTGAATTTAGAAATACTGGAAGGTATGATGATTTTGAAATTGATCAAGTTGAAGATTTTAGAATCAACTCTAGATATACAGATGTAAGACTCATCAATCTTGAAAACTCAGCTGATGTAGAAATTGAATCTGGAGAATTTGAACTTAAGGGCCTGAATCAAAATTTTGATCAGTTAGATCTAGATGTAAAAAATACAAAAGTATATCTAAATATGGATTCAGGAACTTCCTATAGATTTGACTTTACAGGCGAATCAACTCGAATTGACATTCCTTCAAATCTTATTTTAAATAATGAAGAAGAATATGATGAAGAAATTAGATTGGAAGGATACAACAAATCCGCTAGTGGAAATGGAAAGATTGAGATTAGAATGAAACACGGAAGCTTAAGGATAAGATAAGACTAAGGGCTTTTTTGCAAGTACCATCTGTTCCATATTTACCTCCAAGAGGGACGGCCAATCAGCTAAAAATTTCATACTTTGCGATCCTTAATTAAGGATATATGAAAATTAAATTTTGCGGTGCAGCTAGACAGGTAACAGGGAGTAGCCACTTGATTACACTTGATGATGGATATAAAATCTTACTAGATTGTGGATTATACCAAGGCAGTAATCAGGCCATGGAAGATTTCAATAACAGTTTCTACTATGATCCAAAAGAGATTGATTTGCTGCTTCTTTCACATGCGCACATTGATCACGCTGGAAGGCTTCCTAAATTGACGAAGGATGGATACACAGGCCCAATATATTGTACCCACGCTACCAGAAGTCTTTGTGCTATCATGCTCCTTGACAGTGCAAAAATTCAAGTAAGAGATGCAGAGTATTTTAACAAAAAACAATTAAAGAAAAAGAAGTCCAAGAGGAAGCCACTTAGAGAAGCATTATATAAAAGTGAAGATGCTGCTAGTTGTATGGAGCAATTTATCAGTTGTGGATACGAAAGATGGACTAAGATCAATGATAAAGTAGAAGTAATGTTTCGAGATGCGGGCCATATTTTAGGATCGGCTTCTGTGAATATTCGAATCAAAGAAGGAGGAGAAATAAAAAGAATTTCCTTTACAGGTGATGTAGGAAGACCTGGTAGACCCATCTTAAGAGACCCTATCCCTATGCCTGAAGCAGATTATGTTATTACAGAATCTACTTATGGGAATAAATTACACAGTGCTTTACCAGGAGAGAAAGACAAGTTTTTAGAAATTCTCAAAAAGACAGTTTTAGATAAAAAAGGTAAATTAATCATTCCTGCTTTTAGTGTGGGAAGGACGCAAGAAATTATCTACTTACTTGATCAAATGTACAATGACGGTTTGCTTCCAAAAACGCCTGTCTATGTGGATAGCCCATTAGCAGTAAACGCCACCCAAATATTTGGAACTCATCCAGAATGTTATGACAATGCCTTGAATGAGTATCTCTTAATTGATGACGATCCTTTTGGTTTTAATTCCTTGACTTATATAAGAGATGTTGCGCTTTCAAAGTCTCTGAATAATTCTAACGAACCTTCCATCATTATCAGTTCTTCTGGTATGATGAATGCTGGAAGAGTGAAGCATCATTTATTTAATAATATTGATCACGAGAAAAATACTTTCCTCATTGTTGGCTATTGTGCGCCAGATACACCTGGAGGAATGCTGAGAAATGGCATTGAATCTATAAAGTTATTTGGAGAACGAAAATTCGTTAAGGCTGAAGTACAAATTATGGACTCTTTTTCAGGACATGCGGATAAGAATGAATTAATTGAATTTTTAGGAAATCAAAAAGGAACCGTAAAACAAACATTTTTGGTTCATGGAGAGATTGATCGACAAGAGCCTTTCAAGCACCACATGAAAGAAGCAGGACATGAAGAATCTATTATTATTCCAGACCTAGGTCAATCCTTTGAATTAATATAAGCCTATGCCTTTAGCTCAACTCAACATTGCGGAAATGATAGAACCCATGGACAGTGAGCGAATGAAAGATTTTGTTGCAAGTCTAGATATTGTAAATCAAGAGGCGGAAGCAAGCCCAGGATTTATATGGAGATATAAGGATGATGATGAAGTAGTAGTTATGGATCGAAGCATATTTGATAATGATATGCTTATCATTAATCTTTCTGTTTGGAAGGATGAAAAATCTTTAAAAGACTTTGTCTACTCAGGTAATCATTTGAAAGTGTACAAACGGAAAAAAGAATGGTTTCATAAAATGAAGCAAGCTTATATGGTCCTCTGGAATGTGGAAGATGGCCATACTCCAGACCTGTTTGAAGCCAAACAAAAATTAGATCACTATCGATCACATGGACCCACCAAAGAAGCATTTGGTTTTAATAGGACCACCTAAATAAGTCCAGTTTTTTGAAGGATGGGTAATTGTCCACCGTAGGTTTTAGAAATATTTTCTTTAATAAAAGTTTTGTCAGTGTCACCATAGGCTATGAGTCTTTGGTTGAGTAAAATTACCTCATCAAAATATTCTTCTACATTAGAGAGATCATGATGCACTACTAAAAGCGTTTTTCCCTCTGCAGCAAGACTTTTGAGAAGACTGATAATTCTTTCTTCTGTAGTAATATCTACTCCAACAAAAGGCTCATCCAAGAAAAAAATATCTGCCTCTTGGCATAAAGCTCTTGCCAAAAAAACTCTTTGTTGTTGACCTCCAGACAATTCCCCAATTTGACGATCCTTTAAATTTAGGATTCCCATATCAGACAAGGCTTTGTCAGCTATAGCTTTATCTTGATTATCAATTCTTTGAAAAATTCCTTTATATGGATATCTGCCCATTAAAACAATGTCCATTACTGTCGCAGGAAAACTCCAATCCACATCATCTTTTTGTGGGACATAAGCAATTTTTTTTCTTACTTTAGAGATGTTTTTTCCTTCCACAAAAATCTCGCCTGTATCCATTTCAACTAAGCCAAGAATGGACTTGAAAAGCGTAGACTTTCCAGCACCGTTTGGGCCAATAACACCTATCACATTTCCAGCTTCAATTTTTAAGTAAATGTTTGTTAGCACTCTTTTCTTTTCATAAGAAACGGAGAGATCTTCTACACTAATTGAAATGGGCTTAATCATGTCGTGGGTTTAATTTAACGGCTAAAAATATAAGAGCACCTATTAAAATTGCAGCCAACAAAATGATCATTAATACATTTGATTTTCCTTCTTGCTTGTTGTGCATGTGCTCACTAGATGTTCCAGTGAGTGCTCCGACAATGGTATCCGCATTATACCTAAGCATCTCAATGTATGTTGGTGCTTCTGAGTCCTCATCGCCTAATGAGTCAGCGAATAACTTTCCGCCAATGGAAATGTCGTTTTCGATGGCCAACTGTTGCAAGAGTTTTGGATTGATGGTACTTTCAATAAAGACCGCCTTTAACTTTGAAGATTTGATGATACTATTGACTCTGTTGATATCTGAGGTTTGAACCTCTGCGTCTGTAGACGTTCCCAAAATCGCTTCTAAGCGTATACCATATTTTCTGCCAAAATATTGAAATGCATCATGTGAGGTAATCAAGATCCTTTGTTCTTCAGGAATTTCTTTTATTCGTTCTATAATGTAGTTATCGGTATCAATGAGTTCTTGCTTATAGGCTTGGTAGCGTTCATTGATACTTTTTTGGTGCTCTGGAATAAGTGTAGTAAGTGCATTTCTAATATTCTTTATATAGATCAGACCATTTGATGCATCCATCCAAGCATGAGGATCTGCTGCATTTTTATAGCTGGTACTTTCAATAGCATTTACACCCTTGGTTATGAGTACAGAAGGCGCTTTAGTTCCACTATTTTCAATGAGCTCATTAAGCCACCCTTCAAAGGTCAGTCCATTGCGTAATATGAGATCTGCATCTGCCACCATTGTTGCATCTCCTGGAGTAGGTTCATATAGGTGAGGATCACCTCCTATGGGAACAACTAATTTGACATCAATATGAGGACCACCAATTTTTTTTGCCATATCGGCCCACATTGAAGCAGTAGCTACAACAGATGGTTTTCCTTCCTGTGCATAAGATGTGAAAGAGCAGAAACAAATCGCAAAAAATATATATAAGTTTTTCATGAATTAGGTTTGAGAAATATTTTTGATGTTGCTGAGGAGTTTAGCAGTATTTCAGTTTTATCATCAATGATTACTTTGACACTCTCATAGTAATCAAGCTTATCCATGATATGGATCTTTGTTCCCAAAGAAATTTTGATAGTATCCAAATATTGAAGAAAGGCTTTACTATGTTCTTTGACACCTACGACGGTCCCTGTGAATTCTTTTTCACATTGACTGAGTAAGATTTGATTTCTAAGGGTATACTTTCCATCAGCAGAAGGGATGGGGTCACCATGAGGATCAAATTTTGGGTAGTTCAAAAATGCATCCAATTTATCAATGAGTTCATCAGATTTTATATGTTCCAATTGTTCTGCAATTGGATGTACTTCATCCCAACTAAATTGAAGTTTTTCGACAAGGAAAGATTCCCATAGTCTATGCTTACGCAAAACTTTCACAGCAGTCTGTACACCAGAAGGATTGAGTTTTACTCCACGATACTTTTCATAAGCGACATAACCTTTTTCAGCTAGCCTTCTAATCATGTCAGTAACAGAAGCAGCTCTGGTCTCCATCTCATCAGAAATGGCATTGGTTGAAACAGTCTTGGCTTCGCCATTACTCAGTTTGAAAATGGCTTTCAAATAGTTTTCTTCGGCAATAGTTAACATACATACTGAATTTACACCAAGATAAATAAATATTTAGACTTATCTAAAAATATCTTTAGCTAGACCCATTTGCATTGTGTTGTTCGTGTATTCAGATGATAGCAACATTCAATTAAAAAAATACTTACTATTGATCTAACAATTTGAACTTATAAGCATTAAGAAGTATACATCTATTACTCATGTAGTAATTATGCACATTCCTTAAAGTTGAAAATGGGAAAGCTTTTCAAAAATATTGATCGAATATTAAGAATTGGAATTACTGACACCAATACGGAGCTACATAGATATTCCATTTACTTTACCAATAGTATTGCATTGCTCTCTATTACGGTGTCATTAATTTATTTTCACTCTATATCTTCAATGCCCATTTTAAAGTTTCATTGATTTATTTGGCCATGATGCTATTGAGTTCATTTTGTTTATTCTTGAACTTTAAAGCTTATAGAAGGGCAGCTTCTATTTACATCCTAGGACTTAATTGCTTGTTGATTTTATTCACATCATTGCTTGGTGGGTTTTCCATTCAAATACATCCATTATTAATTGTAATGACCTTTTGTAGTGCTTCCATTTTAATATCAATAAGATATGCCATTGCGTTTAATGTTATCTTATTTATTGGATACATTGTAGCACGGCAGTACAATTTGGCAAACGGATCAATCCTTGACACATCATATCTGCCAGCTAGAGAATTCATCAATTTTGGATTTGTGATATTAAGTGCCTTTATCATCTCAAGATTGATTCTAAAAAATGTAATGATGTATGTACATAATCAACAAAAAGCTTTGGATGACGCAAAGGAGCTTATCGATGAAATCAAAAAGCAGAATAGCAAATTGGAAATGTTTAATTCCATTGTGGCTCATGATTTAATTACCCCAACCAGACAAGCTATAGGTTTTATTGATTTATCCATTCGAAATAATCAAGACAAAGAACTAGATCCATATTTAGCCAATGCTTCAACTGCAGCTTACAGAATGAAAGAGCTCATTCAATCTGTTTCAAATCTGAATGCACTCTCCAAAGAAGATGAAGCATTGGCTTATGTAGATTTAAATGAATTGGTTCCTCAGCTCATTGAATCAGACATCTCGGCATACCACGATAATGTAAAAATATCTTTGGCAGAACTTCCAAAACTGATGATTAAGAAAGCACATGCGCAAATCTTAGTTTTGAACCTTCTGGATAATGCAGTTAAATATAATTTGAATGATGAAAAGTCCATTAAAATTACATCAACACTAAGTGATGCGTACTTGAATATTTCCTTCATAGATAATGGAATAGGGATCGATCAAGAATACAAAGATTTGCTAACAAAGCCTTTCAAAAGATTACATACCTATGAGGAATACCCAGGAACAGGCCTTGGCCTTTATATTGTTTCAGAAATTCTTCAACTTTATAAAGCACAATTATCATTTAGTGCAAATGAAAATAACAAAGGATCATGCTTTACGATCAGCTTCCCTTTAGAAATGGTTTACACTGAAAATTAGCAAGCAAAATTTAGATCATCAATTTATTTGGATCTTACTGCTCTTCCTTACAACACCATCAATTTCAAAACTCAGGACATACATACCTGCAGGTATATTTCTAGTATCCAAAGTAAATGAGCTCATACTTGGAGTCTTTACTTTGTCATTCACAAATGATTTCTGTAAAGTACCATTGATAGAATATAATTTCACACTTAAATAACTTGCTTTAGACAGATCTACTGTCACCGTAATTCTATCTGAACTCGGATTAGGAAAACTTTGAATCTTAATATCATCTTCAGAAAAATCATCAGTGGAAACCAAGTCTGGCCTAGCTATTTTCGAAATCCATGTAAAGTCTTGTCCATTGCCATTTGCAAAAGATCCTGCACACCAAACCACGCCTGGTTCGTTGTATTTTCTTTGAGCAGAGGTATAATCACCCCACCTTAATAGGGTGCTACTTGTTAAGAATGAAGTCTCGCCTTCCTTAATATGAAAGGCATCCGAATAATCAGAAATTCCATCATAATGGAAAGCAGCAACTCCTGGAAACATTTCTGGATGTCTCACAGCGTCAGTTGTGATAATTGAACTTAAATCATTGTCATCAAGGCCCACCCATGCAATATCTGGATATCCAAGTTCATCAAATTCCTGAGTCATATGTGTTAATTCAATTACAGGCGCACCACCATCGACATCATTAATGATACCATGATAAATTCCTGCTTTATTATTTTCTATATTTCTCGTATTTCCTACAAACTGAATTTGATTGTTGTGGTAAAATCCATCTAGTACTCTTGCATCATTGGTTTGCAATTCAACGCCACTTCCTTGCACAGCATTCGGTGGTGCTCCATAAGGGTTTTCAGGAAGTAGGATATGAGAATTAATTACAGTAGTAACATCGCTACCCGGACCTGTCACCTCAAACAAAAAGATGCTATCGTTTTCTATATCAAAATTTCTATTGGACATAAAAAACATATTCTCTTCAAGATTTTCATCTGCAGAAGGAATGGGACAAAGGTTGCGCACCTTAATGCCTTCATGTAAAATGCCATTCCAAAGTTTTACATCTAAATCCAAACCATCATATCCCGTTTGTTTATCTATCTGCCAAATGATTGATTCCTCAAAGCCCGTTTCCCAAGGTTCATTTTCTCGAATCAAATTTACTGTGAGGAAAAAATCTGTTTTACTAAGAGATATCATAGGATAATCAGACCAAGCCAATACTTGTGAAGGGTTGCCATCCAAAGAGTAAAAATGCCAGTCCTCAGTTAAATCACTTGAAGAAGCAAAGCCTACGACTAATGAACTGTTGGCTGAAGTACGTCCATGAATACAGGTAAATACCAATCTATCTGCCTCAGGGTCATATATCATTCTAGGATCGAATAAATCAGTGCTAAGATCAAGAGCATCTGTTAAGGCTGATAAAGAATAAGTTTCAAGTCTATCTCCATTTTGATCTGAGATGGTAACTCTTCTATTAATACCACTGACTATTTGTCCATTATTACTCACGGCTAAATGATTATCTAATGGGCTACTTCCTGAACCAATTGGATTGGGCATAAATCCATAGAAGTATTGTGGAGGATCAGCGTCGCCTCTATCTTCAAGCAATGCTATCTGTTTCTTAGGATGCTGAATTTCAATTTCATTTTTGAGTGCTTCAAAACCATTAACTGGACCCTCACTATCTGGAGCCGGCATGACTTCATAAACCAATTCGTATCCAATTCCCATAGCACTAATTTCAGCCGCACTAATACTTTTCAACTTCTTAATCGGTGGGTAATCGGTTTTTACGAAAGATTGACTTTGCAATAAGCCAATAGAAAAAATCATGCAGAGTAAAAAACCAGATATATTTTTCATTGTTATAATTTTCAGTTATTTGTTTAAAAATACGTTTTCCACGATACAATTACCCTAAAGCATATGGACAAATTTGAAATACTAAAAGACATTATTGTAAATCGAAGAGCCATTTTTCCTAATCAATTTTCAGACGAAAAAGTAGCAGAATCGGAAGTCATGCAAGTCCTAGAATTAGCAAACTGGGCACCATCACATAGGAAAACTGAACCATGGCGCTTCGTACTCATTTCAGGAAATAGCCTTCTGACTTTTGCAGATTATATGCAAGAACTTTACAAAGAAGTGACACCTGAGGACAAATTTTCTCCAATAAAGTATAAAAAGACCAGAGACAAGATCTTAAAATCTTCCTATGTAATCGCGATTTGTATGAAACGAGACCCAAAAGAATCAGTACCTGAATGGGAAGAGTTAGCAGCGGTAGCATGTGCAGTTCAAAACCTTTGGTTAGGAGTTCATGCACTTGGATTAGCAGGATATTGGAGTAGCCCTAAATCCATAATTGAAAACCCAAAATATTTACAATTAAAGGAAGGAGAAAGCTGTAAAGGCCTTTTTTATTTGGGAAAACCGAAAAATCCAAGTGAAAATTCTGAAAGAGGTCCCTTAAAAGATAAGCTAAGGTTGATGTCTTAATCATTGGAAAAAATTGAAAATTCATTAGCTTTGCGCCCTATTTTAGGAAACGATTTAAAACCAAATAAAAAATTAATTCATAATGGGAGCAAACTTAATCTACATTATACCTGTTTTTGGAGTCCTTGCATTATTATATACCTTTTGGAAATCTGCATGGGTATCTAAGCAAGAAGTAGGAACGCCAAAAATGGCAAGGATAGCTAAAAACATCTCAGATGGTGCAATGGCATTCTTGAAAGCAGAATATAGAGTTCTT
Source organism: uncultured Saprospiraceae bacterium (assembly GCA_937961455.1). GTDB lineage: Bacteria > Bacteroidota > Bacteroidia > Chitinophagales > Saprospiraceae > CALGNN01. The sequence continues at coordinate 27,155 of CALGNN010000124.1, read as the reverse complement.
TCTATTTTTGTAATTGTTGTAGCAGCTTTAATGTTCTGGAGTGGAACTACTGAAGGATCATCTCCATTCGTTGCCCTTTCATTTATCTTAGGAGCAATCTGTTCAGCTCTTGCTGGATTCATAGGGATGAAAGTTGCAACAAAAGCAAATGTTAGAACGACTAATGCAGCACGAACCGGATTAGGAAAAGCCCTAGAAGTTGCCTTTGGTGGAGGAGCTGTCATGGGTATGGGAGTTGTTGGACTTGGAGTGCTAGGACTTGGAACTTTGTTCCTTGTATATAATGGTTTTGGCTGGGATATTGCAAAAGTAATTACAGTTATAACAGGATTTTCATTTGGAGCTTCTTCGATTGCATTATTTGCGAGAGTGGGTGGAGGTATTTATACCAAAGCAGCTGATGTAGGTGCGGATCTTGTTGGAAAAGTTGAAGCAGGAATTCCTGAAGATCATCCACTAAATCCAGCAACTATTGCAGATAACGTTGGAGATAATGTAGGAGATGTCGCTGGTATGGGAGCTGATTTATTTGAATCATATGTTGGTTCTATTATTGGAACTATGGTATTAGGAGCAGCATTCATTGGTGTTACGGGATTCGAAGAAAGCAATGAGTTTAATGGCCTAAATGCAGTATTGCTTCCGTTGCTATTAGCTTGTATTGGAATCGTTGCATCAATCATTGGTACATTCTTCGTAAGAGTTGGAGAAGGAGGAGATCCTCAAAAAGCCTTGAACCGTGGAGAATTTATTGCGGCAGGATTAATGCTTGCGGCAACCTTTTTAGTAACCAAATGGATTCTTCCAACAGACTGGACATTTAATGGTGTTGAATATGGTTCAATGGGTGTTTTCTGGGCAGTGCTTTTCGGACTTGCTTCAGGACTACTTATTGGTATCGTTACAGAATTTTATACAGGTACAGGTACAAGACCTGTTCAATCTATAGTTAACCAATCTGTAACAGGTGCAGCTACAAACATTATTGCTGGATTAGGAGTAGGAATGATTTCTACAGCTATTCCTATCATCATTCTTGCAGCTGCTATTATTTGAGCACATCACTTTGCAGGATTGTATGGTATCGCAATTGCTGCAGTTGGAATGCTTTCGAACACAGGGATTCAATTAGCAGTTGATGCTTATGGTCCTATCGCAGATAATGCAGGAGGAATTGCTGAGATGGCTGAATTGGAAAAAGAAGTAAGACAAAAAACAGATAAGTTAGATGCAGTAGGTAATACGACTGCAGCTATTGGAAAAGGATTTGCTATTGGTTCAGCTGCCTTAACAACATTAGCATTATTTGCTGCTTTTATCACTGCATATAATATGGCGAATCCTGATGCAATGTTATCAGGAATCAATATCATGAATCCAAAAGTTATGGCTGCTTTATTAGTAGGAGGTATGTTACCATTCCTTTTCTCAGCATTATCTATGAATGCTGTAGGTAGAGCTGCGATGGATATGATTCAAGAAGTTAGAAGACAATTCAAAACCATTCCTGAGTTGACTAAAGCACTTGCGGTAATGAAGAAAAATGATGGCATAGAAATGAGCCAATGGAGTAAAGAAGATGTAGCTACATTTGAAGCTGCCGATGGAAAAGCTGAATATGATAAGTGCGTGGCTATTTCAACAACTGCCTCTATTAGAGAAATGGTATTGCCAGGATTGATTGCAGTACTTTCACCTGTGGCTGTAGGATTTTTAGGAGGAGCAGAAATGCTTGGAGGTCTATTAGCTGGAGTTACAGTATGTGGAGTTTTAATGGCCATCTTCCAATCTAATGCTGGTGGTGCATGGGATAACGCAAAGAAAATGTTTGAAGAAGGAGTTGAAATAAATGGAGAGATGTTCTACAAAGGATCAGATGCGCATAAAGCAACTGTAGTAGGAGATACAGTTGGAGATCCATTTAAAGATACCTCTGGACCTTCATTAAATATCTTACTTAAACTGATGACAGTAGTTGCATTAGTAATTGCTCCGTTTATCTAGTAAGACAATAAATAAAATACAAAGGCTCTTCATTCATCTTGAAGAGCCTTTTTTATTTATAGAATATTATCAAACTAAAGCACCCCAACATGCGTTATTGTATTGTTAAAGAGCACAAAAACTCTTTGATCCTAATCAATTTTTAAGTTAAATTGAAGTATTTTAAAGGATTGGATTTAAGAAAACTTCCAAATATGAAGCACAAAAGATTTTTTGCCTTAGGCGCAGTAGTGATATTTGTAGTGGGTACTGCATTTTTTACACCTAAGCAACTCGTAAATAAAGAAAAAGAATCAGCTATTCTTGAAGCCGTTCTAACTTTCTTAGATAGAATGCATTTTCAACCACAAACAATTGATGATGATTTTTCAGATAAGCTCTATGAAACCTATCTAAAAAGAATTGATGGTCTAAAAAGATTTCTAACACAGGAAGATTTAGATCAACTCTCTGCTTACAAGAATTTATTAGATGATCAAACCAATGCACGATCATTCGAATTTTTCGAATTATCTGTAGCGTTGTTAGAAGAAGGTATCGAAAAAGCGAAATTGGACTATAAGGAAATTCTTAGTCAGCCTTTTGATTTTGATAAAAAAGAAAGCTACGAACTTGATGGTGAGAAAAAGGAATATGCAGCCAATAATATTGAGCTGAAAGAATACTGGAGAAATCTTTTAAAATACCAGACTCTAGAAAAATTAAGAGGAAAAATAGAAGCTCAAGAAGATAAAAGTGAAGAAGAAGGAGAAGAAATTAAAACTGAAAAATCTTTTGATGAATTAGAGCAAGAAGCACGCGACGATGTTAAAGAACTTTTTGATGATTGGTTTTCAAATATTTCTAAGATTAAAAGGTCAGATCGATTTGAAGTTTATTTAAATACCATAACTAATATTTACGATCCACATACCACCTACTACAACCCAAAAGAGAAAGAAGACTTTGATATTAATATGTCTGGTAAACTTGAAGGGATTGGTGCAAGGTTAAGTCAAGATGGAGAGTATACAAAAGTTGTAAGTATTGTGCCAGGTGGTCCAGCATATAAACAAGGAGAATTACAAGTTGATGATCTTATTACCAGAGTTCAACAAGAAGATGAAGAACCAAAAGATGTTGTAGGAATGGTTGTATCTGATGTAGTAACTTATATCAGAGGTAAAAAAGACACGAAAGTAATTCTTACCGTTAAAAAAGCTGACGGAACAACTCAGGACATTATGATCGTAAGAGATGAAGTAATTCTAGATGATGGAAGAGCTCAGTCATTCATACTTGATCATGAACAAATTCCTGGTAAAAAAATAGGCTATATCCGATTGCCAAGATTCTATGCAGATTTTGATAACAAAGACCGCCATAGTTGCGCAACAGATATCGAAAATGAAGTTTCTAAATTAAAGGAAGAGAATGTTGATGGAATTGTATTAGACCTTAGAAATAACGGTGGAGGATCACTAGCAGATGTAGTAAGAATGACAGGCCTGTTTATTGAAGATGGTCCAATCGTTCAAGTAAAAGGAAGAAGTAGCAGCCCTTATGTGTTTGAAGATCAAGATGAAAGCGTTCACTATAAAGGCCCATTAGTAGTAATGGTGAATTCCTTTAGTGCATCAGCTTCAGAAATACTAGCAGCTGCTTTGCAAGATTATAAGAGAGCCGTCATCGTAGGTAGCGCTTCTACTTATGGTAAAGCAACGGTGCAAAGATTCTATAATCTAGATAAAGCCATTAGAGGAAACGCTGATTTAAAACCTTTGGGTGATGTTAAATTAACTACACAAAAGTTTTATAGAATTAGTGGTGGATCTAATCAATTGCAAGGGGTTAAACCTGACATCGTGTTACCAGATAATTATCAGTTTATTGATATCGGAGAAAAAGAAAATGATTATCCATTAACGTGGAGTTCTATCGATAAATTAGATTTCCATAATGATGTGTATACAGTAGATCAGCTCGCTGCTTTACAAATGAATTCTCAAAAAAGAATTAGTGCACACAAATCTTTCAACCTGATCAATGAAAATGCGAAGAGGTTGGAAAACATGAGAGAGGAATCTATTTATCCATTAGACTATGACTCATATATTAGTAAGATCAATCAGCAAGATGATGAGGCTGAAAAATTCAAAGAGATCATGGATACTTCAATAGAGTCCTTATCTGTTTCTACATTAAAGAAAGATGAGCTTCTTATGAGTTCCCTCTTAGACGAAGAGAAAGAAAATAAAATGGATAAAAATGAGGCAATGACAGAAAGCCTCTCAAAAGATATATATCTCGAAGAAGTCATGTTTATCATGAAGGACATGATGAAATAAGATTAAGACACAAAAAAAAAATAAGGCAGCATTTAGTTCAAATGCTGCCTTTTTTTTATAATTTCATGTCTAACAATTTCAGTATCGCCCCTACCACCCATCTTTATTGGGTTTCATCCTTAATTTTAATTGTAACGTAACTAAACAGCTATGCTGTTTATGATACCCCGTTTTTTGAATTAGCAGTTCAATAACAGTTATAACAAAACGCAAAATGAAAACAATCAAACTTAGTATTACTTCACTACTTATGTGTTTAAGTTTAATAGTTAGCGCAAACGATGAATGTGTGGATGCAACTATTTTAGGAAACTTAGAAAACTTTCAAAGTGTAACATATAATACCACGAATGCCACACAATCAACATTGAGCTCTTGTGACAATGTTTCATTCAGTTATGCAGACATTTGGTACACTTTTACCATGCCTTTTGACGGCCAAATTCGATTGTGGAATGTGAGCTCTTTATATTCAATTACCATATATGATAATTGTAATTCCACAGAATTGTCTTGTGCCTCAGGCAATCAATATCTGAGAAATTTAATTGGAGGTCAATCCTATGTCATTAGATATTCTTCACGAGACATTTATAAGGGTAGTGGAAGTTTTAATATTCAAGCCTTTGGCATAGTAAGCAACGATGAATGTGTTTCCGCAATTGACATTGGAGATATTAGTACCCTAAATCTTGTAAACTTCGATAATAGAGGCGCCACTGAAACGACCGATGGATCATGCGAGATAGCCACGCGTTATTATCATGATTTATTTTATTCTTTTACCATGCCTTATTCTGGTAAAATTAGATTGACTGATGTTAGTTCATTAAATACCGTTAGCATCTACACAGACTGTAGTTTGAGCAATGAGATTTATTGCAGCTCCTCCAATGGATTTGTAGACGGACTTAGCAATGGAACAACATACATACTTAGATATTCTGTTAGAGATATTTATACCGGAGAAGATGATTTTGCAATTCAAGCTTTTGAACCAGTAGCTAATGATGATTGCTTTGGAGCTGAATTGATTCCAGATATAAGCACAAGTCAATTAGTAAACTTTGATGTCAGAGGAGCTACACAAACCTCCAATTCATCATGCGATAATGATAATAATGTATACCTAGACTTATGGTATGAATTCGTAATGCCTTTTGATGGTCAAATTCATTTAACAGATCTTAGTAGTCTGCATACAATGACTTTAAGAACTCCTTGTGAATTCGAAGCTGAAGAACTTGACTGTATTAACGGTAACGGATTTATGTATAATTTGATAGGAGGACAGACATATAATCTTGTATTTAGCGTTCGTGACATTTATGCAGGTGCGGATGATTTTAGAATCATCGCAGTACAACCAGAACCAAATGATGAATGTGAAAATAGAATTACAATCCCAGATGTTGCATCTGGTCAGTTAGTATTATTTGATACCAGAGGTGCTACAGAAAGTACAGATTCAGAATGTGATAATGCCCTCAATAACAACCATGATATTTGGTATGAATTCACCATGCCTTTCTTAGGAAATATTCACATGACAGATGTAAGTGGTTTAAATATTGTTACACTCTATGATGGATGTGGCGGAGCCGAATTAGCTTGCGCTAATGGCAATACCTTCTTTTATGATCTTACGCCTAACACCACTTACGTCTTAAGATATTCCATGAGAGATATTTACGCTGGACCTGATGATTTTCACATTCAGGCATGGCCAAAAATCATAAATGATGAATGTGCTGATGCCATCGAAATAAATAGCGTTCTAAATCTTCAAACCATAGTATTCGAACCAAGAGGTGCCTCGGAATCTCTTGACGGATCCTGTGAAACTGCAGCTAGTATCAATCATGACTTTTGGTATAATTTTACCATGCCTTGTGATGGTTCTTTGCAATTTACAGATGTCAGTGGTTTGCATTATGTAGTTCTTTATGATGCCTGTGGTGGAAACGAAATTGGATGTTTGGCAGGAAATGCAACATTTACGGGACTGACTGGAGATACAGAATATTTTTTCAAATATTCCATGAGAGACGTCTTTGCTACTAATGCTGAGGATTTTGCGATGCAGGTACTTCCAGACGCTCTGGGAATAGATGTAGAAATTAGTAACTCTGATTGCAATTCCTCAAGTGGATCTATATCTATCACTACCGTTTCATGTGGTATTGCACCTTACACATATCAATGGAGTACAGGAGAAACTACTCCTGACTTAGTCAATATTCCAGTAGGAGTATATATCGTAACAGTTACAGATGCTATAGGTACAACAGTAGAAGAATCAATTACTGTTGATAGTGATGAAGTAGATATTCAAAGCAGCATTGCAACCGTAAACGAAACGTGCGGCTTATCGAATGGATCTATAGATTTGACCATTCTTGATGGACAAGGTCCCTATAGTTTTCTTTGGGATAATGGCGCGACAACAGAAGATTTAAATAACCTTTCAGCAGGTATTTATAATGTTACGATTACTGATGCAAATGGTTGTATCGGTAATGCAAGTGCACAAATCGTTGATGATTTAGTGGTCCTGGATATCCAAAGCACGGTAGTAGATGCAATATGCGAAAATGCGAATGGTTCAATTGATATTACAGTCTCTGGAGATGGGGCTCCTTTTTCTTATCAGTGGAGTAATGGCGCGAATACAGAAGACATAGATAATCTAAATGCGGGAACATATGCTCTTACGATTACAGATGCGAATGGATGTACCCTAGATTATAGTGAAACAGTAAACTTAGATTCTTACACATTAACTTTAACAGCTACAATAGTAGACGAGGATTGTGAAGAACTAGGATCTATTTTGGTAATGCCTAGTGGAGGTCTTGCACCTTATGATGTATTTTGGTTTGATGATTTTGTAGGAGCATTTCGAGATGATTTAGCTGCTGGCACTTACCCCGTATTTGTTTATGATGCTAATGGATGCGTTGGTGAAGCAGAGTATATAGTGAACGATGCTTGTGTTCCATGCCCAAACATTAGTTTAGAAGTTGCAAGTTCAGAAGCAACCTGTACGAGTAGTGATGGCTCTGCAAATGTAGTTGGAGTGAATGGTGGTCTCGCACCTTATACCTATGTATGGAGCAATGGAGCCATTGGTCCAGATTTGACAGATGTACCATTCGGTTTATACACTGTTACAGTCACAGACGCAGAAGGGTGTACTGGCGAATCAGATATTTTTGTTGAACAAATTGAAACAGAAATTGGCCTCTCATTTGTGACAACAGATGAAAATTGTGGCAATAGTAATGGAGCTATTTCTTCATTTGTCATTGATGCCCAAGAACCTATTTCGTATCTATGGAGTAATGGGTCAACAGACTTCGAATTAACTGATGTTAGTTCTGGAGTCTATACGCTCACCCTTACAGACGCCAATGGTTGTACGGTTGTTCAATCTGGGGCCGTAGGGGAATTCAATTATGAAATTACTTTTGAAAGTATCATCACCGATGAATCATGCGACCTTTTAGATGGAGCAATAGAAATTTCCCCAATTGTCGGTATAGAACCATATACTTTTCAATGGAGTACTGGAGATGTTGAACAAGAAGGTGTTTTAAATGATCTTGCTGAAGGCAGCTATGAAGTAACGGTTACAGATGCGAATGGATGTGTTGGTGTTGGCTCATTTGACGTCGAATATGATTGCCTAGAATGCCCTGCCATTTCTGCCGAATTTGAAGTTATGACACCAAGTTGTCTAGGGGAGGATGGCTCTGCATCAGTTATTTCAGTTTCAGGCGGAGTAGCGAGTTATTCATTTGTATGGAGTAATGGAGATAACGATGATATATTAAATAATGTTACATCAGGTACTTATCAAGTGACTATCACAGATGCAAATGGATGCACAGGAGAGGAAATGGTAATCGTTCCTCCTTATGTTTCAGATGTGTTGATTGAATTTGATGTTACCAATGCCACTTGTGGAAATCCGAATGGTTCAATCACAGCTAATGTCAGTAATGCCACTGATCCAATATCCTATTTTTGGAGTAACGGGGCAATAACAAATCCTGCTGAAGGTCTTTCACCAGGTGCATATGATTTGACCATTGTCGATGGTGAAGGATGCACTTTCTTTGCAGAGACTACAGTAGGAGATGATGTATACTCCCTAGACTTAGTAGGAGAAGTTGTGGATGTATCTTGTGATGGTGATGACGGTATAATTGATCTGACAGTGCTCAACGGGACTGCTCCCTTTAGCTATATTTGGAGTAATGGTTCTACACAAGAAGATCTTTCAGATCTTATTCCAGCGACTTATACTGTTACAGTGATAGATGCCAATGGTTGTTCTGGCTCAGCATCATTTACTGTAAGATCTGACTGCGATGAATGCCCTGAGATAGCACTTACTTTTGAAGTTGTTTCTGCCACTTGCGAATTGAATGATGGTTCTGCTTCTGTCATTTCTGTTTCAGGTGGTGTAGCTAGTTATACTTTCATTTGGGATACGGGCACAGTGGGTCCAGATCTCACGAATGTGTCAAGTGGTCAATATACAGTGACGGTCACTGATGCAGATAATTGTACAGATGAGGCCACTGTTGAAATTACTGATGATTGCGAATGTCCGTTTATTAGCTTTGATACCAGTATACTTAACCCAACCTGCCAAGCTACAGATGGTGCAGTTTCAATTGCTATCATCGCTGGAGGCGTTGCACCTTATACCATAGCTTGGAGTACAGGAGCAACAGGCACCACCTTACTAGATATACCAGCAGGAACATATGGTGTAACCTTAACTGATGCAAACGGATGTACCGCCATTGATGATAATATTGTTGTGGAAAGTGATGATATCATCATCTTTACAGAAGCATTTGTTGGAGATGCCACATGTGATAATGCAGATGGATTCATTGATATAGCTCCAGCAAACGGTGAAGGCCCATTTGTCTTTTCATGGAGTAATGGAGAAAACACAGAAGATATATTTAATCTCGTTTCAGATGTTTATACGGTGACAATCACAGATGCGAATGGATGTATTGGAGTAGAATCTTTTGAAGTATTTGATGATTGCACAGATGATTGTATCGTTGAAGATGAAGAAGACTTTGAGTCTGGATGGGGCAATTGGATTGATGGAGGCGTTGATGCCAGAAGATCAATTTTTGATATGCAATATGCAAATAGCGGTGTTTACTGTGTTAGATTAAGAGATAACTCAGGTATAGAATCTTCAATTTATACAGAAGTTGCAGATTATAGCATTTATGAATCAGCTGAAATTTATCTCAGTTTCTACACAGTCAGTATGGAGATTGGAGAGCGTTTCTTGATTGAAGTCTCCACTGATGGAGGTAATAGCTTTACAATAGCCAAAGAATTTATTTCTGATACAGACTTCTTTGATGAAGTACGATATTTTGAAACAGTAAATATAGAAGGATTTACATTTACTAATCAAACAGTATTTAGAATTAGATGCGATGCTAGTTCCAATGGTGACTTGGTGTACTTAGATGATGTAATAATTAGCGGCTGTGGAGTCAATGATTGTACAACTGAGACTTTTGATGATCTAGAAGCAGGCACAGGAGTTTGGAATTTACCAAGCACTGGGACAGATGCTAGAAGAAGTATTTTTGATGCGCCTTATGCAAATAGTGGATCTTACTGTTTTAGAATAAGAGATAACTCTGGAGAAGAATCATCTGTTACCACTTCGGATTTAGCGCTAAGTGCGTTTTCAAGCTTGAAAGTAAATTTCTCTTTCATTACAGTAAGTATGGAGATCGGCGAACGATTTGTATTAGAAGTTTCAACTGATGGAGGAGCCTCTTACAATATCTATGAAGAATGGATTTCGGATACCGACTTCTTTGATGAGATTAGATATTTCACTGAAGCAACAATAGATGGATTGACATTAACGGATCAGACCAGAGTGAGAATTCGATGTGATGCAAGCTCCAATGGAGATTTAGTATTTATAGATGATATAAGCATCATTGGCTGTAATGGAGAAATACCAAGTGAAAGTTATACCATAATGACTGACGATCAGATGAAGTATCAAAATGAAAATGTCGAAGTGTTGAAGTCATCAAATAAAAATTTCCTTGTGTATCCTAATCCAGTTCATAGAGGTGATCAAATTATTGTTGAATTTGAAGCATTCGATGATATTGAAGAGATAGTGGTTACTGATGTAAATGGAAGAATCGTTGATTACATAAATAATGTAACGACCACACATGCTGAATTTTCAACAACCAATTACAATTCCGGTATGTACATAATTCAGCTTAAAGGAAAGACTAGAATTTATACAAGCCAAATCGAAGTGTTTACTTACAGACCATAAATCTTTAACTCCCAAAAATACTAAAGCCATAATGTGATTTTCATTAGGGCTTTTTTAATTCATATATTTTATAGAGGAGTGTCTTTTGAAGTTAGAAGATTCACGCTTCACTTTATTTACTCGCTTAGAGAGGTACATAGAAAAAGCCCTTAACAAAGTATGTTAAAGGCTTTCAATATTTTTTTATTAATCCTGTGTAATTAAGGATTGTATTACTTTCCAGCTAATTCAGCTAATTTATCTTCAAGTTCATACTCATCACCAGGTACATAACCAGAATGACTATATACGATATTTCCTTTTCCATCCATAATGAAAGTTTGAGGAACTGTCTGAAAGCTTAAGGCTTGCATCAAATTCTGATTTGCATCAGATAAAATGGTATAATCCCAATTTTTTTGCGCAACCATAGGTCTCACTTTAGCTAAAGCTCTTGCATCATCAATCGTGATTGCAAGTAATTCCATGTTGTATTCTTCTTGCCAATCTGGATATATATCCGCAATAGCATCCAATTCTTTTTTGCAAGGCGTACACCAAGTAGCCCAAAAACTAATAACCGTAAGCTGTCCTTCTTTCGCAAAGTCTGTAATATTTACGGACTTTCCTTCAAGTGTTTTGATATCTACGGAAGGCATTTTATCCTGCGCTGTTAAAATGTTTGAACTGAATACAAAAGCAAGCGCGAAACTGAGGGTTAAAATTAATTTTTTCATTTATCTATCTTTATTACGAATAAATCTACTCTAATAAAACCATAAACTCTGCCAAATAATTAAAAATACAGGCCATTTAACAAAATTTTGACATATACTTCAAAAAGTAGTAACTGTCTGTTATTTATTATAAATTCTAACATACTTAACTTCTTTTTAGCACATAAATGCTACTTTTGAAACATCTAATTCGGCGCTTAAATGTATAAGAAAACCAGTATTCTAATTGTTTTTTTAAGTCTATTTCTTTCAAGTCCAAGCTTAATAGCTCAAGAGAACACAGGGTCCATTTCTGGTAGTGTAGAAGGGCGAGCAAATTTTTTTATTAGAGACTCTGTAATTGGAGCCAGCAATACTCCACAATATGATCGCCAACTATTCGGTGCGGAGACTTGGATGGACATCAAATACAGCAATTGGGGATTTGATTTTGGACTTAGATTCGATATGTTTAATAACTCCAATTTATTAAACCCAAGCGGATCGTATTCAGATCAAGGTATAGGACGATGGTACATAAAAAAGAATCTTGATAAATTTGATATATCTGTAGGTTATCTCTATGATCAAATAGGATCTGGTGTTATTTTCAGAGCCTATGAAGAAAGAGCTTTGGCAATTGATAATGCACTTTTTGGTGCAAGGGTTAATTATTACCTGAATGACAATTGGAAAATCAAAGGTTTTACGGGTCGACAAAAGCAACAGTTTAGTTCCTACAGATCTATTATCAAAGGTGGCTCCATAGAAGGGTATGCATCTATTGGAAATGAAGAGAAACCCATCACCTTTGCCCCAGGCATAGGAGTAGTCAATCGAACCATTGATGATGAAACCATGAATAATCTGGTTTCCGCTTTAGCAACCTATACCCCGATTGATAGAATTGGTGCAAAGTATAATGTCTATGCTTATTCATTGTATAATACCATGACCGCAGGAAATTTCAGTTGGTATTTTGAAGGAGCTTATAAAACGAATGAGGTGTTTTTTGACCCTTTGGAAACGAAGACTAATTGGAATGGAACAACAAGTGCTGGAAAGTTTGTAAATGAAAATGGATACATCCTCTATTCTAGCTTATCATTTGGAGCAAAGGGATTTGGTATTAGTGTAGAAGGTAAAAGGACAGAAAACTTTACCTTGAGAACTACGCCATTTGCTAGTTTGAACTTTGGTCAAATAAATTATCTGCCACCCATGTCAAGGGTCAACACTTATCGCTTAACTGCTAGATATAATCCAGCTACACAAGAATTAGGAGAACAGGCTTTCCAAATTGATGTGAAATATGCTCCTTCTAGAAAAGTAGGATTTTCAGCGAATTTTACAAATATCACGGATTTAGATAACACACAATTGTACAGAGAAATTTTTACTCAAGCTTATTATAAATATAAGAGACAGTGGCAGATTTTAGGAGGTTTGCAAATGCAGTGGTACAATCAAGATCGTTATGAGTTTAAACCCGACGTACCCATTGTACAAACTATCACGCCTTATGCGGAATTCTTGTATAAATTTGATCGTAAAAAATCAATAAGAGTTGAAGCGCAATATATGCTGACTGATGAAGATTTTGGTCAATGGCTTTTTGGATTAGTTGAATATAGCATAGCACCAAAATGGATTTTGACCATTTCTGATATGTACAATATAGTGCCTAAAAAGACAGCAGAAGCTGTAAATTATTATACCGCTAGTGTAGTACACGTAATTAAATCTCATCGATTTGAATTAGGTTATATTAAGCAAGTAGAAGGTGTTGTTTGTAGCGGTGGGATTTGCAGATTAGAGCCTGCATTTAATGGAGTAAGGTTTACCTTAAGATCAAACTTTTAAATATCAATTATGAAATTCCAATCATTGATTACAATTGTTATCGTCTCATTGACACTTCTTTCTTGCAATGAAATTATGCCTTTCATTCCTGAGCCTAAGCCGCCAGAAGATATTGAGAAAAAAGTATTGATCGAAGAGTTTACTGGAGTAAACTGTGTCCAATGTCCGGCAGGATCAGCAGAGATCGAAAATTTAATTTCCATCTACGGAGATGACTTAGTTGCCATATCAGTTCACGCTGGATTTTTTGCAACACCAAATAATTTAAATGAATTTGACTTTAGAACACAAGATGGAAATGATCTAGCCTCATATCTAGGCGAACCTATTGGTTATCCTTCGGCTGTGGTAGACCGTAAAATCTTTAATGGACAATCTGATTTACAATCTTCTCAATCAGAATGGGCAGGCTTCATTGCTTCCCAGTTTGAGTTGAAACCTGTAAGTAGCTTGGCACTAAGCCAAAGCTATGACAACTCTACAAGAGAATTAAGTTTCACCGCTTCAGGTATTTTCAATGCTGTGCCAACCGAAGCTGTTTACATTTCCGCAGTAATGACAGAAAGTGGAATAATTGATGGACAAATTACTCCTGAAGGCTGGAAGCAAGAATATGTCCATAAGCACTTGTACAGAGGAGCAATTACAAATTTCGATGGTGAAGTTTTAGGTAGCTCATTTAGCCTAGGAGACACCTTCGAAAAGTCTTATAATTTTACGATTCCTGATGAATGGAATGCGGCAAATTGCGAACTCATCGTCTATCTTCATTACAACGAAGAGCAAAAAGAAATCCTTCAAGTAGAATCTACACAACTTGAGGAATAGTATTTCTTAATAAGACTAGTATCTTTGCGGTCTTAAATTGTATTAGATGAACATTTCATTGAATTGGTTAAAGGAATACGTAAGTATTGATCCTTCACTAAGTCCTGAAAAAATTGGTGAGATTCTCACAGCAATAGGATTAGAAGTAGAGGGCCTAGAAAAGGTCAGTAATATCAAAGGAGAACTAAAAGGAATCGTAGTTGGCGAAGTATTGGAATGTTTCAAACATCCTGGAGCCGACCGTCTTTCAGTAACAAAAGTGAATCTTGGTGATGCTGAACCCAAACAAATTGTTTGTGGTGCGCCCAATGTAGCTGCCGGTCAAAAAGTATTAGTAGCAACTGTAGGAACGCAACTATACAGCCCAGAGGGTGAATCTTTTGAAATTAGAAAAAGTAAAATAAGAGGAGAAGTTTCAGAAGGTATGATCTGTGCTGAAGATGAATTGGGCTTAGGCGCTTCCCATGACGGGATCATGGTGCTTGATCCAGCGATTGAGCCTGGTGTCAAAGCAGATACACTTTATGAAATAAAGACAGATCACATTTATGATATTGGACTTACACCCAATCGATCAGATGCTACTTCTCATTTAGGTGTCGCAAAAGATCTTGCTGCTTATTTAAAAATTCATCACGACACAGGCCAAGATGTGAAGATTCCAGATGTGAGTGATTTTGCAATTGATACCAACGATATGGCTGTCGAAGTAGTCGTAGAAGATCATGAGGCTTGTCCAAGATATACTGGCGTAAGTATCTCAGGTGTAGAAATAAAAGAGTCACCCCAATGGCTTAAAGAAAAATTGGAAGGAATAGGAGTTAGGTCCATTAGCAATATGGTAGATATTACCAATTTCATTTTACATGAATTGGGACAACCACTACATGCTTTTGATTTAGATAAAATAACTGACCGAAAAATTATTGTCAAGCAATTAGCTGAAGGAAGTCCATTCCAAAGTCTAGACGAAAAAGAAAGAAAATTAAGTGCAGAAGATTTGATGATTTGTGATGGTGCCTCCAAGCCAATGTGCATAGGAGGAGTTTTTGGAGGGTTAAATTCTGGAGTGACAGATAATACAAAAAACATATTCTTAGAAGCTGCCCACTTTAACGCCAAAAGTGTCAGAAGAAGCAGCACCAGACATTTATTAAGAACAGACGCTGCTAAGGTTTTTGAAAAAGGGAGCGATCCGAATGTTTGTGTGTATGGATTGAAACGAGCAGCTCTTATGATTAAAGAACTATGTGGAGGAAGCATCGCCTCTGAGATTGTAGATGTTTATCCCAATAAAATAGCAGCCAATGAAATTCCTATCAGATATGATTTTATTAGAAAACATACAGGAGTTGATTTTAAGGTAGAAGAAATCAAAAATATTTTAGCTGCGCTAAAAATAGATATCAAAGAAGAAAATGAAACAGGATGTACGGTTGTTATTCCAACAGATAAATCTGAGGTCCTAAGGGAGGTAGATGTTATCGAAGAAATTTTGAGAATATATGGATTGGACAATGTGCCATTTAAAGAAAAGTTAGAATACAAAGTTTCTTACGCAGAAGGTGTATCTCCAATTCAACTAAGAGAGAAAATATCTGAAATGCTTTCTTCGAGAGGATTCAATGAGATGATTTCTCTTTCTATGCAGGCTTCCAATTATTACAAAGACTTGCTGCCTGATTTACATAAAAAGATTGTAGAAGTAAATAATACCTCTAATATAGACTTAGATGGAATGAGGCCAACGATGTTGTTCTCAGGATTAGAAGCCATCAAGCGCAATAAGAATAGACAGAATAAGGAGCTGGCTTGCTATGAGTTTGGTCGGATATACCAAAAGAAAACGGAATCCATCGAAAGCATCAAAACCGGAATAATTGAGGAAGAAAGACTTGCCTTATTTTTTTATGGAAATAAAGCAGGTCTTAATTGGTTGAGTGGAAAGAATGCCTCACAAGACTTTTATACGATGAAAGGACATGTAGATGCGTTACTTTCTAAGATAGGAGCACAGCAATGCAAGTTGAAGCAATTGGGTGATGACCCTGTGTTTGAATATGGTATCAATTACTTCAAAGGAAAACAGCTCCTTGGAAGCATTGGGAAAGTAAAGCCGAACATTTGTAAGCAAATGGAAATTAAAGAAGAAGTATTCTATGCGGATTTTGAATTAGCAGCATTGCTAAAAATCTACAGTGGCATCAATATCGAAGCAGAAGTTCTTAGTAAATTTCCGTCAGTCAAAAGAGATCTGGCATTGGTGATAGATGAAGCAATTAGCTTTAAAGAAATCATCCAACTTGTAAAGACACAAGGAGACAAAAGAATCAAGAATGTTTCACTATTTGATGTATTTAGAAGTGATGAAAAGCTGGGCGCAAATAAGAAGTCTTACGCTATCAGTTTTCAAATTGAAGACAAGCTTAAAACCTTGACAGATAAAGAAATAGACGGGGTTTTTGACGGATTGATCTCCATATTTAAGACTAAACTAAATGCTGAAATCAGAACTTAGTTGTTAAAAAGCCGTATCTTAGAATTAAGCTTTATAGGAATATGAACACGATTTTAGAACAAATCGAAGGAATAGAATTAAAAATCAATCAATTGGTAAGCCGGTGTGAGAAGCTTAAAACAGAGAATATTAATTTACTTAAAATAAATAATGAATTGAAGGATGAATTGGCAGCAAAGAATGCCAATCTACTTCAAATGGAGCAAAAAGCAGGAGACAAGAATGTTTCTAAAATGCAATTGAAACAGGAGAATGAAAAGATTAGAGAGGAAATAGATCAGTACATTGAGGAGTTAGCTATGTGTATAGAAATGATAGAAAAAGTGTAGCTATGTCAGAAAAACCAGATAAAAGCATAAAAGTAAATATTGCTGGAAGGTTTTACCCACTTAAGGTATCAACCAATGAAGAGTCATTGGTCAAAGATGTTGCAAATGAAGTCAATGACAAAGTAAAGGCTTTTCAAATGCGCTATACAAATAAAGACCAACAGGATTGCCTATCTATGGCCCTCTTAACTTATGCAGTCGATTATTATAAAAACGATTCAAACGCCGAAACAAAGGAATCACCTTTGCTTAAAGCTAGATTGGACAAACTCGACGCTATCCTTAACAATGCATTAGACTAATAATCAGTCGCGTTCCAAATTCTGCTATTAATTAACATATAAAATTGCAATTCAATGGAAATTGGAATAGCTATAGGTGCCTTAATAGGACTTATATTAGGAGCCCTTGGTTTTAAATTTATTGGACAAAAATCCAGTCAAAAGCAGATTGAAGAACTTAATGCTAAATCAGACTTGATCATTCAAGAAGCAAGACTTACAGCTAAACGTCTGGTAACAGATGCTGAAACAACTTCAGAAAAAATTGTTTCTAAAGCTGAAAGTAAAAATGAAAGCATTAAGCAAAAGAAAATTCAAGAAGCAAAAAAGAAATTCAATAATCTTAAGTCAGACTTTGAAAAACAAAAAACACAAATGAAACTCGATCTGAAAGATCGAGAAGTAGAAGTCCTTGATAAAGAAAAAGACTTAAAGAGAAAAATTCAAAGTTTTAAAGACAAGCAAGAAGGTTTTGAAGCCAAAGAAAATGAGGTAAAAACCATCAAGGAAAATTTACAAACCCAATTGAAAATCCTTTCTAAAAGAAAAGAAGATTTAGAAAGAGCGAATGAAGAACACATTCAAAAATTGGAAAGTGTAGCTAAATTATCTGAAGGCGAAGCCAAAGAGCAGCTCCTTGAAGCCGTAAGGGCAAAGGTTGAAACTGAAGCTCTTGCCATAGAAAAAGAAGCTGTAGAGAGAGCTAAAAATAACGCTGCTAAAGAAGCAAAGAAAGTGGTCATTCAAACCATTCAAAGAATGTGTGCTGAATACACCATAGAAAATACCGTATCTGTTTTCAATTTAGAATCTGATGACATCAAAGGACAGATCATTGGAAGAGAAGGAAGAAACATTCGTGCCCTCGAAGCTGCGACTGGAGCTGAAATCGTTGTAGATGATACTCCAGAAGCGATTGTTATTTCAAGTTTTGATCCAATTAGAAGAGAAGTATGTAGACTCGCCTTGAAACGCTTAGTCGCTGACGGTCGAATCCATCCATCAAGAATTGAAGAGGTTGTAGGTAAGATCAAGAAGCAGCTAAACGAACAAATCATTGAAATAGGAGAGCGTACCGTAATTGATCTCAACATACATGGTCTCGATCCTTACTTAGTGAGAATGGTGGGTAGAATGCGTTTTAGATCAAGTTATGGCCAAAACCTATTGAAGCACTCCATTGAAACAGCAAACCTTTGCGCATCGATGGCAGCAGAACTAGGCTTAAGTGCTAAGCAAATCAAAATGGCTAAACGTGCAGGACTGCTCCATGATTTAGGAAAAGTGGCTGAGGAAGATTCAGAATTGTCTCACGCGATTCTTGGAATGGACATGGCTAAGAAGCATAAAGAAAATGAATACGTCTGCAATGCCATTGGAGCACACCACGATGAAATCGAGATGACCAACATTCTTTCACCTATCGTACAAGCCTGTGATGCCATCTCAGGAGCTCGTCCAGGAGCAAGAAGGGAAATCATGGATAGCTACCTGAAAAGAATCAGTGAGCTGGAAGAATTGGCCATGGGATATGATGGCGTACAAAAAGCCTATGCGATGCAAGCTGGAAGAGAATTAAGGGTTATTGTAGAAAGCGAAAAGGTGAGCGATGAGTACATTGATGACCTCTCATTTATGATCTCAAATAAGATTCAAGATGAGATGCAATATCCTGGTCAAATTAAAGTAACGGTAATCCGTGAAAAGAGAGCCACTAGTTTTGCGAGATAAATAAAAACTCGAATAAAGTTATTTATATAAGGTTCAGACAGAATATTTGTCTGAACCTTATTTTTTTTAAAAACGAGCTATAATTCCCTTTCTATAAAAAGCTTTAAAAAAGGACTGATTCAGCTATTAAATCAAAGCAATTATTAATACCTTTGCGACCTTAAATATGGCGCCCTAATCGTCGAAAATTTCAAGCATATTGAAACGATATTTTAGTTTTATCATCATAGTGTTTTTAAGCCTCTCAAGTCAACAACTTTTTGGGCAGCAACACAACCACGACAATCATGATGGTCACGATCATTCTACCCATGATCATTCGACGCACGATCATGGATCACATAACTCAGCTACAAAGGATGCAAAAGCACATGCTGATGACGGACATCATGCTCCTGATTGCGCACACATCGAATCCCACGAATGGATAGAAGGAGATGAATACGATCCAGCTCCCACAGCTTTCCACCACGTAGGTGACGCAAATGTGTACAGCATTGGTCCATTGCAAATTCCACTGCCTTGCATGCTCTATGCTAAGGACACTAAGAAGTTTGATTTCTTCTTATCCAACAAATTTGGTTTTAAAAGCATTGGGCATGGTGACGGGAAATATGCGTATAACAAATACGTGCTTGACGGCGGGACAGTCAAAAGAATTAAAGACCTTTCATTTCCTGATGGAAAGGTAGCAATAAACGGAATCGTGCATGACCACGATACGCACAAGGCATATGTTTGTGCAGAAGGAAAAATGTGGGAGACCCATAAAAAAAGTACTGCGGACTTTGGAATCTTTGGAGGAGATGTAGATTCGAATTTCTTCGATTTTTCTATCACAAAGAATGTGATGTCCATGCTTATTGTATTCTTATTGATGGCTTGGATGTTTTTTGCCATTGCAAGAGCTTATAGAAATAGAAGAGGAGAGGCACCGAGAGGATTGCAAGGATTTATAGAGCCTATTTTTCTATTCATTCAAGACGAAGTTTGTAAACCGTTTCTTGGAGATAAGTACATGAGGTATCAGCCATTCATCATGAGCTTGTTCTTTTTTATTCTTGGATTGAACCTTTGGGGACAAGTTCCATTTTTAGGAGGATCAAATGTTACAGGAAACTTGGCCTTTACAGCTGTGCTAGCATTGTTTGCCTTTTTTGTAACAACTTTTAGTGGTAACAAACATTATTGGGAGCATATATTTTGGATGCCAGGAGTACCTGCATGGGTAAAAACCATTCTTACTCCCGTTGAGCTTTTAGGTGTATTTATAAAACCCATTACCCTTGCTTTGCGTCTTTTCGCAAACATTACAGCAGGGCACATGGTAATTATCATATTTGTTAGTTTGATTTTTATGTTTGGTAAACTAGGAGGAAATCCAACTGCAGGTTATTTAACCTCAATTGGTTCTGGTCTATTAAGCATATTTATCATGGCAATTGAGTTGTTAGTAGCATTCATTCAGGCATTTGTATTTGCAATACTTACTGCCTCATATATTGGAGCTGCTGTAGAGGATCATCACCATGAGGGAGATCATAGCCATGATGTAGAAGAAGCACATTAATTTTTTTTATATAAACCAAATATTATGACAGGTTCATTAGCCGCGTTAGGAATGGGATTAGCTGTAATCGGAGCCGGAATCGGAATCGGACAGGTAGGTGCCAAAGCAATGGAAGCAATTGCAAGACAGCCAGAAGCAGTAGGTGACATTAGATCAAACATGATCTTGATGGCAGCTCTTGTTGAGGGTGCTGCATTGATCGCAATCGTTTTCTCTTTCTTGGTAAGATAATTCATTCCACCAAAATTTATCCGGTGAATGCAACGGTTGGTTGCTGAAGCCGGACTTTTAAAATTTGAACAAATGTTTTTTTTAGCAGAATTTAATGTAATACAACCTGACTGGGGATTGATCCTTTGGACTACGATCTTCTTCTTATTATTTTGGTATATTATTGGAAGATTTGCTTTCCGACCCATTGCCAATGCACTAAAAGATAGAGAAACAGATATCCAAGGAGCTCTTGATGAAGCAAAGAAAGCCAAAGAAGAAATGGCTAATATGAAAGCGGAAAACGAAACGCTTATCGCACAGGCTAGAGAAGAAAGAGCACGCATCATCAAAGAAGCAAAAGATACAGGTAATAATATCGTCAATGAGGCTAAGACCAAAGCCAAAGATGAAGCACAGAAAATTGTAGTTAGCGCAAAAACTGAAATAAACAATCAGAAACAAGCGGCTATGATCGATGTGAAGAATCAAGCGGGTACAATGGCTATTGACATCGCCGAAAAAATATTGAAAAGAGAACTTAGCAATAAAGCTGAGCAGATCTCTTATGTCAATGAATTGGTAAAAGACGCAAATCTTAACTAAGATATGTCAACAATAAGAATAGCATCAAGATATGCCAAATCTCTTATCGACCTCGCCATCGAGCGTGGCGAATTAGAAGAGGTAGCGCAAGACATGCTTAAGGTTCAGGAATTAGCGAAAAACAAAGACTTAAGACTGTTAATCAAAAGTCCTATTGTCAACGCGGATAAAAAACTGGATGTGTTTGAAGCTATATTCAAACCATCCTTAGGTAAGACCTCCTACGCATTTATGGAAATCATTGTCAAAAAAGGAAGAGAATCCTTTCTTATTGACATCTTGAATGCATTTGCCAAGCAATACAAATCCATAAAGAAAATCTCCTCTGTCAAATTGACAACAGCTGAGGTGATGGAAGATGATGCTCTTGAAGCGCTAAAGAAAAAATTGTTGGCTTCTGAAGCAACCAAAGAAGATATAGAATTTGAAGTAGCCGTTGATCCTGCGATTATTGGAGGCTTTCAAATTAAATTGGATGATAAACTCTACGATGCCAGTGTTGCATCAAAATTAGAGAAGCTTAAAAAAGAATTTACTAAAAACGAATACATAAAGGGATACTAATCCCATTTGCAGAAATGCAATTTAAAAATAGATAATTATGGTAGACGTAAAACCAGATGAAATATCAGCGATACTGAAACAACAACTATCAGGTTTCAAATCTGAGGCTGAATTAGAAGAGATCGGATCTGTACTACAAGTGGGTGATGGAATTGCTCGTGTATACGGATTGACTAAAGCCCAGGCAGGAGAGCTCGTATCTTTCGAAAATGGCGTTCAAGCCATCGTTCTTAACTTAGAGGAAGATAATGTAGGTGTGGTACTTTTAGGTACTAGTGAAGGTATAGTTGAAGGTTCTACTGTTAGAAGAACAGGAAAGATTGCCTCTGTAGGAATCGGAGAAGGATTCTTAGGGAGAGTAGTAGATGCCTTGGGTGTACCTATTGATGGGAAAGGACCTATCGAAGGAGCTAAATATGATATGCCTTTAGAAAGAAAAGCACCGGGTGTAATTTTTCGTCAACCAGTAAGTGAGCCTTTACAAACAGGAATCAAAGCCATTGACTCCATGATTCCAATTGGTAGAGGACAAAGAGAGTTAATCATTGGAGATAGACAAACAGGTAAAACTGCCATCGCCATTGACACGATTCTTAATCAAAAAGAATTTTACGATAGAGGGGAGCCTGTATTCTGCATTTATGTAGCATCGGGTCAAAAAGCTTCTACCGTAGCACAAGTAGCAAAAGTTTTAGAGGAAAACGGAGCCATGCCATACACTTGTATCGTTGCTGCATCAGCATCTGATCCTGCACCATTACAGTTTTATGCACCATTTACTGGAGCTGCCATTGGAGAGTTTTTCCGTGATACCGGTAGACCTGCATTGATTGTTTATGATGATTTATCAAAGCAAGCAGTTGCCTATAGAGAGGTTTCTCTATTATTGAGAAGACCTCCAGGTCGTGAGGCTTATCCTGGTGATGTATTCTACCTTCACTCAAGATTATTAGAGCGTGCAGCAAAAATCATTAACAATGATAAGATTGCAAATGATATGAATGATCTTCCAGCTTCATTAAAAGAAGCAGGAATGATTAAAGGTGGAGGGTCACTTACCGCTTTACCAATCATTGAAACGCAGGCGGGTGATGTATCTGCTTATATTCCAACCAATGTAATTTCTATTACAGATGGTCAGATATTCCTTGAGTCTAATCTTTTTAACTCTGGTATCAGACCTGCCATTAATGTGGGTATCTCAGTATCAAGAGTGGGAGGTTCTGCTCAAATTAAATCCATGAAAAAAGTATCCGGTACTTTAAAACTGGATCAAGCACAATATAGAGAGTTGGAAGCATTCTCAAAGTTTGGTTCTGACCTAGATTCTGCAACGAAAGCAACCTTAGAAAAAGGAAAGAGAAATGTGGAAATCTTGAAGCAAGCACAGTACTCACCAGTACCTGTAGAGAAGCAAGTTGCCATCATTTATTTGGGTACGAAAGGTTTATTAAGAGATGTGCCAGTTGAGAAAGTGAAAGAATTTGAGGAAATGTTTTTATCAACATTGGAGACAAGTTATCCTGATGCATTGAAAGATTTCCAAGGAGGAAAACTTTCTGACTCAGCTATTGAGGCAGTTACACAAGTAGCAGCTGACTTAGCAAAACAGTTTAAATAATATAATAATTTGGTAAGCTGCCCATTGATTAATCATCAATGGGCAATTAACTAATTCATATATGAGTGGAGCTCTAAAAGAAGTAAGAGATAGAATCGTATCTGTCAAAAATACACAGCAAATCACCAATGCCATGAAAATGGTATCAGCTGCTAAATTGCGTCGTGCACAACAAG
The DNA here is from genome assembly GCA_937961455.1 of uncultured Saprospiraceae bacterium. Lineage (GTDB taxonomy): Bacteria > Bacteroidota > Bacteroidia > Chitinophagales > Saprospiraceae > CALGNN01. The sequence goes on along the minus strand of CALGNN010000124.1, from coordinate 3,471 downwards.
CCATCGTACAAATGAGACCTTATGCCGATCGATTGAATAGAATGCTAGAAAACATTCTTAGCAACTTAGACGGTGGAGCAGATACAAGTTTTGGTGTGGAGCGTCCAGTAGAAAAAGTACTTATAGTAGTTGTCACTTCAAATAGAGGATTGGCAGGAGCCTTTAATACCAATATCAATAAAGAAGCACTTCGATTAATTGATGAAAAATATCAAAAACATCACGAGAACGGAAATTTGACACTTCTTTGTATTGGTAAAAAAGGGTACGATTTTTTTAGAAAGAAATATAGTGACATCAATCTTATCGAAGACCATGTATTAGCATTCAATGATTTGAGTTTTGATAGCATCGGTACGATTTCACAACACATCATGGATGAGTACGAAGCACAAAATTATGACAGGGTGCACGTAGCCTATGGTAAATTTAAGAATGCTGCTGTGCAGTTTTCTCAAATGGTTCAGTTTTTACCTGTAGTTCAGAAGAAGCCGAAGGTAAGTGAAGCCGAAAAACAAAGAAGAGCTGATTACATATTCGAGCCAGATAAAGAAACCATTCTAAATGAATTGGTGCCGAGTATCCTTCAAACTTCATTTCACAAGTTTCTTCTAGATACACATGCTTCTGAGCATGGTGCAAGAATGACAGCAATGGATAAGGCTACAGAAAATGCTGAAGACCTGATCAAAGAGTTGAAGATCAACTACAACAAAGCACGTCAAGCCGCTATTACCAATGAGATCTCTGAGATCGTTGGTGGTGCAGCTGCCTTAGAAGGATAGCAAACATCCTAAATGGTATTATGCCAGAAATTTCTAAACGTGGCCATAATCAATCAGACTCCCCAATTCGGAATTTGAGCCCTTTTGCCCATCAAGCAAAATTAGATGGGAAGCATGTTCATCATTTAAATATCGGTCAACCTGATATTCCTACGCCACTAGAAGCTATTAAAGCCATTCAGAAATATAATGAACGCATCATTCCATATGGTAAGTCGGAAGGCGAATTAGTACTGCGACAAAGTATAGCGGATTATTATCAAAAGTTTCAAGGAGGGTTAAGGCCTGAGGATGTATTGGTCTGCTCAGGGGCTTCTGAAGCCATTCAACTTTTAATGCATACTTGCTTTGATCTGGATGATGAGTTTATTGTGCCTGATCCCTTCTATGCAAATTACTATGGCTATGCTCAAATGTGTGGAATTAATATTAGGCCCGTAAGTTCAAGCTTAACTGAGAGCTTTGCACTTCCGGGCATTGAACATTTTGAAGCACAGATTAACGCTAAGACCAAAGCGATCTTTTTATGCAACCCAGGAAATCCTACTGGAATCTTATATACTGAAGAAGAATTAAAACAAATTGGAGCCTTAGCTAAACAGCACGATCTATTTCTTTTTGTAGATGAAGTCTATGCAGAGTTCTGCTATGAAAATGAATTTTGTTCAGCCCTGAGTCTTGAAGGACTAGAAGAACATGTTGTTGTGATCGGATCTATTTCTAAGGTCTTTAGTTCTTGTGGCGCAAGAGTAGGATACCTGCTTACCAAGAATGGTCTACTTAAGACAACCATCCTAAAATATGCACAAATAAGACTATCAGCTCCCATGCTCGGACAACATTTAGCGGTAGCTTGTTATAAGCATTTTGATTCTTATTTTCCTCCGGTACTTGCTGAATATAGAAAGCGAAGGGATGTCATCTATGAATACTTAAGTCAGATGGAAGGCATCATTTGTTATAAGCCACAAGCTGCATTTTACAATATGGTCCAGTTGCCTGTGGCAAACTCATTTGATTTTTGCAAGTGGCTCCTCACTTCTTTCGAACATAAAGGAGAAACGGTCATGTTTGCACCCGGCGGAGGATTTTATCTAGACAAGGAAAAGGGAAAGCAGCAGGTAAGAATGGCATTTGTTCTAGCTCCAGAAAAAATAGTGCGCGCCATGGAATGTTTGGAAATCGCACTTAAACAGTATGCAAAGTAGCTGTTGATTGCTTAAGACGTTTTGCTTTTATCTTTATTTAAATAAACTTTACTTATCATTCTTTACGATTTCTTGATCCAAAAAGAGATTCTGTAAAGTATTTGCTATGAGTCTTCTCAAGATATGTTTACTTTAAAAAGCACCATGAACAAGTATCTACTTTTTTTCACCCTTATTCTTTTGTCAAATACAGCTCTAGCTCAATTTGAGGAACTCAAATATGAGTTGTTTGAAAATCGACAAAAAATTACATTCAAACCAGATACATCGAAATTAGATACAAGGTATTTTGACTATACTTTATTAGAAGATACCACTAAATATATTGTAGATAGTAAAAAAATTCTTCTACTCTTAGACAGTATTGCAAGACAAGAGCCACAAAGTTCTTTTAATGATTTACTTGAGATATATAAATCACAATTTGAATACTACTATGAAGATTGGGGTATACTTATCCAAAATCGGTACCATGAAGGAATTGCTAATAACTATTCTGATCAGCATTTAATCCAATATAAATTTGAGAATACTTTAAAATGCCTTTCCTTAAAAAATGCTTCTGCTGATTCTATTTGGAGTGTGATAACAACAGATTTTGAAAGAAGCAAAGTAGGTGTTTATTTTAGGCGTGATTATCCAGATTCTATTAAATTTTATGAACAAAGGATGGCTGAAATTTTTGTACACGCCACCCATTTTGGATTTGAGTATGCTAAACCTTTTATTTTTAAACTTAAAGAACAATATATAGAATCGCTTAAAAGATGTAGGTGTTCCGTGAATGAAGCGGAATGCAAAGACCTTCTTTTATTTTACTTGCGAGATGAGTTTAGCCAATTTGAAGATGATACCATTGCTCAATTATTTATAAATAATAAAGATTGTTATGAATATAAATATCGTTATACTTGGCTTCCAGTATTATATGTTCAAAATTATTATAATGAAGAATTGCTAACAGAATTGTTACACTCGTTATTCAAGCAGCAATATAGATCAGGACTTCATAACTATATCAACCATATCTATATCAATCCCTCCAATCGCAAGATATTTTTTAAAATATTATGCAGTTATGTTAAGAAAGGAAATGAGTTGGCTTTAGATGATTTTTTGCGATATCCTTCCTTGAGTTTGCTCTATGCCCTCAACATAGCTTCAAAGAAATTTAGAAGTGACCCAGAGATACACAAAAGAATTATGAGGCAAAAGAAATATGTTAGATATAAGCTCTATAGAAAATGGAACTATGGGTATCAAGTAAAAAGGATGTTGTAATTTTATCATGAAATGTGCTTGATACTTTAACTAAAGAAAGATTAGCTAAATGCCATCTTAGACAAGCTCAGGATAACAAGTTCGGTAAGCTTATTGAAGCTTTAATTTTCCAAATAGCCAAATAGCCAAAAAGCCAAAAAGCCAAAAAGCCAAATAGCCAAAAAGCCAAAAAGCCAAAAAGCCAAATAGCCAAATAG
>CALGNN010000123.1 GCA_937961455.1 uncultured Saprospiraceae bacterium | reverse complement strand
ACTAACCACCGCTACATTTGTTCTGGCTAGTTCTTCTAGATCCGCTGAGATATCCATGGTGTTTTCTGCACCTCGATGAACCCCACCAATTCCTCCTGTTGCAAAAATTTTGATTCCTGCCTTTTCTGCAATTTTCATGGTAGCGGCAACTGTAGTAGCGCCTATTTTTTTACTTGATATTATAAAGGGAATATCTCTAGTGCTGCATTTTATGGCATCTGGAGATTGTGCAAGTAGTTCTAATTCACTACGATTCAAACCCACTTTTAGTTTTCCATCCATGATGGCAATGGTCGCTGGGATCACTCCTTCATCTTTGCAAATTTGTTCTAAGGCTAAAGCGGTTTCAAGATTCTGTGGGTAAGGCATACCATGAGCAATGATGGTCGACTCTAAGGCTAGAATGGGTTTTTGATTATTCAAAGCCTCTTTTACTTCTGCTGAAAATTCTAGATATGACATAATTTGCTTAAGAGAAAACTTGTACAAAACTAATGTACTGCTTTAACTATTAGAGACCAACCGATAGTAAAAAATGTACTTTACTAATTATTCAATAAACAAAGGCGCCATGACAAAAAGCACCTTTGTTTATTTTGCCATTTACCAGCAAGCTTGCCAGATCGATCCATCCCATACCTTTAGCGTGTTGGACGTGGCATCGAAATACATCGTTCCTATACTTGGTCCTGATGGAGGAACACTTAAAGGCTGGAGTTGTATAGCTTCAGAAATATCTATGCTGCCACTCACACAAGCATTGCCAGCTACATTTAAATTGGTAGCTAATGCATTGGTAAAAGTGCAATTGCCACTATTATTTAAATTACATGATCCGCTGCCCGATGCACAAAAGTCTGCCCAAGTTGCATCAAATGCATTTCCAGAATCAATATCAAAAGTTATCAGTGAAGTACAGAGGCTTACTAGCTCAGGGTGATAGCATCCTGTCAAATTATTATTTTGCATAAAAAGTATTTCTAAATTCGATGATGCCGCTAAGGATACAGGCATTTCATCTGTGAAATTATTATCATTGAAACTAGCATGTTGTAAGAGCGCCATTCCACCAAATATTTCAGGAATAGATCCACTTAAATCAGAACCACCCACTCTAAATTCTTTTAAGGAATTCCAATTTGAAAATGACGATGGTATGGTGCCACTGATTCCAGTATTTTCCATTTCGAAATTTTTAAGTGAGGTCCAAGAACCGAAAGAAGGAAACAGTGAACCCGTAATATTCACATTGTCAGAAATATCGAAATCTTCTAGTAATACCCAATCATCCCAGTTGGAGGAAAGGTTTCCACTAAGCATATTCTGTCCAACATTAAATGTTTTAAGCGTAGCCAGATTATCGTAGCTGTTTGGAAAATTGCCAACTAGATTATTATTTGAAAGGATTAAAATTCTAAGTGCATTAAAGTCACCGTAGCTAGACGGCAAACCATTGATGAATTGATTTCTTCCTAAGTTGATTTCTTCTAGCGCTATGCATCCTGCCAAATCTGGAAGATTATTATTTAGGGCATTGTTGTTGCCGCGCAAAATTTCTAATTTTTCAAAATCGTTGTAAGAACTAGGTACGGTACCGCTAATAGAATTATTTCTAAAAATCAAAGTTTTTAAAGAGTCGCAATTCCCTAATGAGGATGGTAAGGGTCCTGTTAAATCGCAGGATTCAACATTTAAATTTCGAAGATCTAAACAATTGCCTAAAGAACTTGGAATCGTACCTTGTAGATTGTTGTTATTACCAAAGCTGATCGTAAGTACATTGACTAAATTGCCAATGTTGGAAGGGATTCCTCCTGTAAAATCATTGTTGGCTAATTTTAAAACCTCTAAGGTGATCATTGAAGTCAGGCTTGAAGGGAGACTGCCGTTAAAATCATTGGCCGTTAGATTTAGATTTTTTAATGCTGCACAATTACTAATTTCAAAAGGGATGGACCCTGTCATGGCATTGGGATTAGGGACATTTCCGGTGGTTGCATTACCAACATTAAATACTTCTAAAGCCGTTAACAAACCTATCTCTATCGGGATTGTTCCAGTGATGTTATTATTTGAAAGATTTATTTCAGAGACCCTTCCCCCTGACATGGTAATTCCAAAGAGTGTGGATAAATCGCAAGAAGGAGGAGAAGTAGATAGAAGGCTTGCCCAATTTGCATCATTGGTCCAAGTACTTGATTGATTTGCAAGCCAAAAAGCCTTTAAAGCCTCATGATCACCTGGGTGACATTGAGATGCTAAATAATGGCTTGAAGAGCATAATAGAATAATACTAATAATTAATTTTAAGGTTTTCATTGTAATCTTTGGTTAATTGTTTCAGAATAGTTGAATTCATTTTATCTCTTCTTAATGGTGAGCCAAATAAGTTCGTTACCAATTTTATTTACCGTCCTAAAACAATAATCGAATCTTGAAAAGTGTTTTTTAATTCATGAAAAAAATCAAGCGGAAATATTTCATTTTATTTGCTGTGCTTCTAGGAATATTCTTTTGTTCTATTCAAGAGTTCATTCATGAAAATGCAGGCAACACTATTTCTTCTGGGAGTAAGGCAAATGGCTCCATGCAGAACGCTTGGCTGCTTGATTATAAAGGAAAGCATTATAAATATTTTAGTCCACTGAGTTACTTTATACTTGACAATGCTTATTTAAATCATAGGGTATGGAGTACACTTGAACAAAGCTATAAGCTGATGACTGAGGCATATCCCAGTCGAAAATTTAAAGTGATGGAAACTGCTAGACAGAATGGTGGACAAATGTTAATCCACAGAACCCACCAAACAGGTCTCAGTGTGGATTTTATGGTGCCCAAAATTAGGAATGAAAATGAGAGTCCTTTTTGGGATAAGATTGGAATGCTTCATTATTTATTGGACTTTGATCCGGAAGGACGTTTAATTATTGATAAGAAAACCCAAATTGATTTTGAATGCATGGCGAAGCACATTCTTACATTACAAGAATCTGCAAAGAAGAATGGATTAGAAATAAGGATGGTTATCTTTAAAACAAATCTGAAAGATGATTTATTCAAAACAGCTTCAGGGAAAAAATTAAAACAAAGTGGAATTTATTTTGCGAGGTCTTTACAACCAATAGTAGATCGTGTGCATGATGATCACTATCATATTGATTTTAAGATTCGATCCTAAACAAGGATTTCCATTTTAGGAAGACTTATATAGAAAGTAGAACCTTGCCCAGGGAGGGATTCTAAACTGATATTACCATTATATTTTTCCACAATCTTTTTGCAAATGGCAAGACCAATACCACTGCCCTCATATTCTTCATTTACATGTAAGCGTTTAAATATTTCAAATATTTCTTCATGGTATTTATTCTCAATTCCGAGACCATTGTCTTTAATGCTGAATAAATATCCATCTTCATTTTCAGCGCCAATTATCTGTACTTCTGGGTTTGGATTTTCATTATATTTTATGGCATTAGAAATTAAATTTTGAAAAAGCTGCCTCGCATTGGTTTTATCCATTTTAATTTCTGGGAAAATACCAGATTGAATAATAGAAACATTTTTTTCTTGGATTTGAAAATCCAAACCTTTTAAAGTTTCATTAATGACAGAATTAATATCAATTAAATTATCCTCCTTTGAAATATTCACCTTGGAAAGATTTAATAAATTTTCAACTACCTCTGTCATTTTAATAGTTCCATTTTTTATGAAATCCATGTATTGTTGATCTTTATGATCATAATTCGCTTTATTTTTTTTATCTAATAAACTTACGAATCCAGAAATGGTCCTGAGCGGAGACTTTAAATCATGAGATGTGATCTGAGCGTAATTTTGTAACTCTTTATTTGAAAGAGATAATTTTTTATTTAATTTTTCTGCTTCTCTAATTTTTTCTTGAAGCTGCCTAGTTCTGGTTTGAACTTCTTTTTCCAATTTATCTCTATTGTTTTTAATAGCGAATATGTATATCGTCATACAAGCTAGGCTTGCGAAAATTAAAGCATATAGTAAATAGGCTAAATTTGATTTATAAAAAGGTCTATCTATGGTAAATTCAATAGATTTTACATTAGTAGGTTCTTCTTCATTGAATGCTAAATTGCCAACTTTGAAAGTATAAGTGCCTGGGTCTAGATTAATATAATTTGCTTCGTGATTTGAGCTAAAATTCCAGTCTTCATCAGCGCCATCTAATTTAAATGCAAATTGAGTTCCTTTATAATGTGGATAACTGATATTGCTAAATTGAAAATTTATATTATTCTCATCTGGAGAAAGAGTTATATAATCAAATGAATCCAAGTCATTTTTATTGACTTGTATGTTTTCAATTGCAATCGAATGTTTCTTTTCTGTAGTGATATTTTTATTTAAATTAACAACATTGATACCTAATGAATTTATTAAATACAATAAACTATCTTGTAAGTAAATATCTTTGACATCATTACTTAAAAGTCCGTTAGAAGTAGTCAATATTTCTATATGTTGTTTACCACTATTTTTATTTATTTCTAAAATATTCAATCCTTTATTAGTGGCAAGAATTAAATTTTCACCATGCGCAATTAAACCATAGCAGACGTTGCTACTTAAGCCTACATCTGTGCCATAGGATTTTATTTGATCGTTTTTAATTTCAATAACACCTTGTCCTGTTGTTGCGATGTATAGTAATTTATCTTGTGGATTTATGATCTCATTTAAATGCAGAAAAAATAGACTTGATTGATCCTTTAATTGAAGTGTGTCTTTGCCTTCGATTTTTAAAAGCCCTAAGACTACATTGCCAATCCAAAGATTATCTTCACTATCAATACAAGATGCGTATGATCTCAAGTTATGCACTTCTTTGGTACATGGAAATTTCTCACGGATCGTGGTAAAAGAATAAAAACTCCCATCTTCTTTCAACGCTAAAAGACATTCTAATGAGGTTTCTATAGTATTGGCGTAAGTATTGATGATGATACGGTCACCAGTCTTATTAAGTTTTTTAGAGGTGGTATTTATTATGGGAAATAATTGATCTTCAGTTAAAATAAATACACCTGCATCAGAAGAAATTAAAAGGTTTTCATCATCAATACTTAATAGGTCTACAACTCTGGAAATACCGTTCGGATTAATTACAGGTAATTTATATTCCTTGACAGGCTTATTATTTTTAAATTCTACAACAGTACTTTTCCTTGTTCCTACATAGATAGAACCATTATGCCCAGTAATACACTCTAAATTGCTTAATTCATTAAATTCATTGGAAGTGAAGCTGCTTATGTTCTTATTTTTAGCTGGGAATAAATATAGACCATTATCATAGGTGGACAGCCATAGATTTTTTTGTTGATCAGAAATGGCTCCTGTGAATATCATGTCAGGATATTTATTTTCTGAGACATGATATTTATTTTCATTTATTTTTTTCAAGGTGCTAAATCCTCCTGTTCTATGAATCAGGTAATAACTTTCTTCATGTTTAGATATTCGAAGAATATTACTTACACCATCTGCGATGACTGTGCTTTGTTGATTCTTGTAATTGAATTTTACTAATTTTTCTTCTGATTGAAATATGATGGTATTTTCATCTACAATACAAGGCAAGTTTTTGCTCGTGATGGGATATTGTTCAGGAAACATCATCTTACTTACAATCTTATCTCCTTCAATTAAGTAAATCTCTCGGTTTATATTTAGCCATAATTGACCAAAGTAATACCCTAAAATTCTCACACTATTATCAGTATCTAGTTCTGGAGGTATCGGTATTGTTGCGTTTAGATCATGGTTGATGCATTTTAAACTGTTTCCACTGCTAAACCAATAAATACTATCATGATATGTGATGTTGCCGTTCCAGTGTATGTTTTGATAGATGGGCAGGTCGACGTAATGAATTTTACTTTTGTATATATAGCTCAATTGACCATTTGCAAAAAGCCATATTTTACCAAACTGATCTTTTTTGATATTGACGACTTCTCCATAACGCAAACCTTCTTTAATTGAATAATTTTTGACAGATTGTCCATTGAATCTAATAAGGCCTGTTTCTGTTGCTAACCAGATATAACCATCGTCATCTTGCTCTATGCCATAGATAATATGGCTTGAAAAACCATCTTCAATACCATATTTAATGGCATTGCCTAAGTCTTGTGCTAACAAGGCCTGCGCTAAAAAAATGAACAGTATTAGAAGGCGAGTTTTCAATGAAATTTTAATTATTGCTATCTATAAGTTGGAATTAAGCTAAAATATTAATTCATTTAGTTTGATGTTGTTCAATAATTCTAGGCTTTTTTCAGTTTTTGATCTATAATTGCCGATATAATGGTACTATCACGAGTTTTATTTACTTTTTTGGGTTTAGCTACGGCTTTTTTAGCCTATCAAGTATTTTATCTTGAAGATGAATCATTATACTATTGGTTCATCCCATTAATATTAGCTATCATTTTTGTTTTTGCCTTTAAGCCCCAAATAGACTACTTTTTTTATAACCTCAGAAAACCTCGACTTCCTCAAGAATTAAAAAATGTTTTAAATCGTTTTGACCCCTTTTATCAGCAATTGCATGGAAGGATTAAGGATGAATTTGAAATAAGATTACAATTATATCTTTTATCAAAAGAATTTATCTCAACGACTGAAAGCAAGATTTCGGAAGATGTAAAAGCTTTAATAGCATCACAGCATATCAAACTAACGCTAGGGCAAAAAAAGTATTTATATCATGAATATGAAAGGATTGCATTATATCCACATCCTTTTTTGAGTCCAAAGTATGAAGACATCGCGCATGCTTCTGAAACAGAGCATGATGATGGTTTAATTTTATTTTCTTTGGATCATGCTATGAAGTCTCTAGTCCAAGCTGGTACATTCTTTAATTTAAGTCTGTATGAATTTGCTCAGGCATTTATAAAACTTCACCCTCAATTATTTAAGCAAGTAGCCGAAATAGATGACGAGCTTTTAGCCGCTTGCAGCTATTGGAATATAGAAGACATTGCAAAGCAAATAGGTCTCCCAGAGATCAATAGTGAGGCAGTTGGATTGGTCTTATATTTTGATAGATCGCAAAGACTCAAGAATTTTAATCCTGAGTTATATGCTCATTACCATAAATTATTAAAAATAGATCCCTTAAATCTCTAGTTGTCTTTTGGATCTATATCTTTTTTGTCCTGCTCTTCTTTTTTAATATCATCAACAGCTTTTTCTACATCTTTAGTTGCCTTGTTGAGCTTTTCGATATCCTTTTTTTTCTTTTCTTCAGCTCCGTTACTTTTAGACTCTTCCTTTTTAGCCATTGGTCCATCATCAAATCCATCTGGACTAAATGTAAGTCCTAATTTATCTGCACCGATGTAGACGGTATCACCTGGGCCAAAGATTCCTGCAAGAACTTCTTTCGATAACTCATTTACCAACTCTCTTTGGATAACTCTTTTAAGAGGTCGAGCTCCAAATTGTGGATCATAACCGAGATCTGCAATCATGCTCAAAGCTTGATCACTGATTTCAAACTTAATTTCTTGCTTCGCCAAATTCTTTTTAGTCTTCTTAAGAAGTAAACCAGCAATTTTTTTAATCTCCTTTCTATTTAATGGAAGGAACATGATTTGCTCATCGATTCTATTAAGAAATTCTGGACGTAAGTTTTCTTTTAAATGATCGAAGATTTCAAGTTTGGTGGTTTCTATAATATCAGCTTTGTGCTGCTCACCTAAAGCATCTAAATCTTCAAAATTTTCTAATATGGTTTCTGCTCCCATATTGGAAGTCATGATAATAATGGTATTCTTAAAATTGGCAACCCTTCCTTTATTATCAGTTAATCGCCCATCATCAAGTACTTGAAGCAATATGTTGAAGGTGTCGGGATGTGCTTTTTCTATCTCATCCAATAATACAATGCTATAGGGTTTTCTTCTTACAGCCTCTGTGAGTTGTCCACCTTCATCATAACCGACATATCCTGGAGGTGCACCCACCAATCTTGATACACTGTGCTTCTCTTGGTATTCACTCATATCAATCCTAGTAATGGCATTCTCATCGTCAAAAAGTACTTCTGCCAATGCTTTAGCTAACTCTGTTTTACCTACACCTGTCGGACCAACAAAAATGAATGAACCAATAGGTTTTTTAGCATCTTGCAAACCTGCACGACTTCGCCTTACCGCATCACTTACAGCTCTTACTGCTTCGTGCTGCCCTATCAATCTTTCTCCTATCTGTTCTTCAAGTCTCAGAAGTTTATCTTTCTCACTCTGCATCATCTTTGTCACGGGGATCCCCGTCCATCTCGCCACAACTTCGGCAATATCATTTGCCGTTACTTCTTCATTGGTATATCTCGTCTCTTCTGGAAGCTTAGCTAACTCTTCTTCTTCTTTCTTCAGCAACTCCGTTTGTTTGACGATTTCGCCATATCTAATTTTAGCCACTTCTTCAAAATCGCTATCACGTTCTGCTTGTTCTGCAGCGACCTCCAAGTCTTCAATGGTTTTCTTTATGGTTTGAATTTTATCAACAATCGCTTTCTCCCCTTTCCAACTTGCATTTACAGATTCGTACTGTTCTTTTACATTAGAAATGGTTTCATTGATCTTCTTTAATTTCTTTTCGTTTTTCTCCCTTTTGATCGCCTCTCTTTCAATTTCTAGTTGTCTGAGTCTTCTATCCAAAGCATCAACTTCCTCTGGAACGGAATCTAATTCAAGCCTAAGTTTTGCAGCAGACTCATCAATTAAATCAATGGCTTTGTCAGGTAGGTTTCTATCTGTGATATATCGATTTGAAAGTTCAGCTGCAGCTATGAGCGCTTCATCAAGGATATTGATTTTATGAAAGACTTCATACTTGTCTTGTATCCCTCTCAATATAGAGACGGTATCTTCTACAGATGGTTCGTCGATGAAAACGGTTTGAAATCTTCTTACTAGTGCTTTATCTTTTTCAAAATACTTTTGATATTCATCTGTGGTTGTGGCACCAATGGTTTTTAATTCACCCCTTGCCAAAGCAGGCTTTAAGATATTGGCAGCGTCCATGGCACCAGATCCTCCTCCAGCTCCAATCAAGGTGTGAATTTCATCAATAAATAAAATCACATTTCCATCAGAATTCTTAACCTCTTTTATAACAGCCTTTAGTCTTTCTTCAAATTCTCCTTTGAATTTTGCACCGGCTATTAAGGACGCCATGTCCAATGAGAATATTTTTTTATTCTTTAGATTTTCTGGGACATCTTGATTTACTATTCTCCACGCGATTCCTTCAACGATGGCTGTTTTACCAACACCTGCATCTCCAACGATGATGGGGTTATTTTTTTTCTTTCTTGAAAGTATGTGAAGGATTCTTCTAATCTCTTCATCTCTTCCAATAATAGGATCAAGTTTACCACTCTCTGCTCTCTCATTTAAATTGATGGCATATTTTGCAAGCGAGTTGTAGCTATCTTCAGAATGTTGATCTTTTACTTTTGATCCTTTTCTAACTTCCTCAATGGCTTCTTTCAATCCTTTATGAGTGGCTCCCATATCTTTCATGATTTGGGCAGTCTTGTCTTTACCTGTGAGTATTCCGTAAAGGATTAATTCAAGTGAAATGAATTCATCTCCAAAAGTCTTCATGGCCTTCTTAGCTCTGCTTAAGGCTTGATTAGAATCATTGCTTAAATATTGCTTGTCGGTACCTTCAACTTTTGGGTAGGATTTTATTAATTCATCTAAGGTCTTATGTAATTTCTTAACATCAACATCTTGTTTTTTTAAAAGAAACTCAGTCAATTTTGGATCCGTCTCGAAGAGTCCTTTTACAAGATGCGAAGTATCTACCATCTGCTGGTCAAATTTTGCAGCGTAGCGCTGACCTTTGACAATCGCCTCTTGAGCTTTAATGGTAAAATTATCGTATGTCATGTGTTTTTGCTTTTAATATGATAAGTGTAGGATTGCAAAATATGTTCCTTGTGCAATAATAATAGATTTTAAGTACTATTTGACATGAAATAGTTGATCCCAGTGACATTTTGGCTTAAGAAAATAAAAACCCCACTAATGTGATTAGCAGGGTTTTAATGCAATTTTTCGTTTTACTATGTAGGTTCTTTTCCTCCATCAAGCCAATCTTGGTATTCCAAGAGTTCTTTCCATTTTCCTTCAAAGGCCATCATGGATTGTTTAGGCCAAGTGTCTGGCACAGCAAGTGGTAATTCTGCCGCAGTTAAGATTCCTTGTAATTTCGCTAAATCAATATTTCCTAAGTCCCACCAGCCATCAACACCTGCGGCAGCAAGTACAGAGGCAGTTTTTGGACCGATACCTTCAACTACGGTTAAGTCATTCAATTTTATGGCTTTCCCAAATACGCTTTTTGCTTCATCTAGATTTCCAGCAGGTTCTTTACTTGCTGAGCTATCACTTGCAGATGCGTTTGGATCAAAAGTTTGACCTTCAGGCTCAATACCGCCAATTAACCAATCTTGATATTTATCTAATGTATCCCATTCTCCTCGATCAGCCATCCCTGCCTGTCTGGCCCAAGTGCCCGGGTTAATCAACTTAAATCGATCACCTGCATCGTTAAGAATTTCTTGAACTCTTGATGCATCAGTTTTACTTAATTGTGCAAAATTGTAGATGCCTGCAGCGTAAAGTAATTCTTTTGTTTTTGGACCAACACCTTCAATTTTAGTCAAGTCTTCTTTAACGGCATCACCGCCACCACCAACAGTACTCGTTGATGATGAGCTAGAAGAACTATCATCTGATCCTGAGCTTGTATCACTACTTAATTGACTGCCAAGAGCTGCTCCAGTTACAGCAGCACCAGCATTCGATATGTTTGATCCCGTATTTGATGCGCCTGCTGCTTTTGCTTTTGATAAAGCGGATTCGCAGTCGGCTAATTTAGATTCCATATCTGAAACTTTAACTTCCATTTCTCTTGCTCTACCTTGAGCGGTGGAGATGTCTCCTTCAATTTCTGAAACTTGTTTTCTATAACCATCAGATTGCATTTTCCAATCATCTCTTTCTCTTTCAGTTGCATCTAATTTATTTTCAAGATTAGCAACCATACTTTTAAATCTTGACCACAGTAGCCAACCTAAAAATAGGCCCAGTAAAAAAGGAAGTAATAAGCCTAATAACAAAGGAAGCATTCCTAAGTCACAAGCGCTTAAAAGGTTAAAAGATAAATTTATCATAATGTTTGATTTTTAATTTGTTAGTTGATTTCTAATTCTGTTCGTCTATTTTTTTGTTTGCCTTGATCGGTAGCATTGCTCGCCAAAGGATTTTTTTCTCCCATGGATTTGGCAGTAACCTTAGAGCTTGATACACCAAGACTGACTAAGATTTTTTTGATGCCTTCTGCTCTTCTTAAACCAAGATTATAGTTAGCCTGATCCTCACCATCAGAATCTGTATGACCTATTAAGGTTATACTTTCACCTGATTTTTTAACACGCTCAGCAACATCTTTCAAATACGCATCGATTTGGGCATTTGAATGTTTTTGTGCCTGGTTGTATGGATGATAGATCAACTTTTTCCCATCAATCTCTTTAATGGATTCGTTGAAAACAATACTTCTAAACAAAGCAGATCTAAAAGGATCATCACCAGCTTTATAGCCATCAGCAACCTCCTTGCTTGTCAATCTAAATCTATCATCAGCTAACTTATCCTCAAAAAGTTTTTTAGCATCATGAGCTCTGGCTAATCCTAGATTGTCAAACGTACTGTTATTGCTTTCGTTTTTTCTGTACAAGCCCGTAATTTCCAAAGTCTTATTGTCACCCAGAGTTCTAAGAATAGAATCTTTATAAGCAGCAAAGTTGGCATTGGTTATAGGATTTGCTTTTGACCAATTATATAGGATAGGTCCAGCTTTTTTTGCTGCTTTAATTGGAGCGGGCTTTAGGTTTTCTGACATCTTAGATGTATTGCATCCGCAATCAGTTTTTTTATCCTGTACCCAATTAAATGCAAAAAAGCTAAAGACCAACCATAACACGATCGGAATTAGTGCTCTCATTTATGTTGAATTTTTATGAAATAATCAATGTAATACATACGCTTATCATGCAGCATACAGCGTTCAATTGGAAAGGTCGTACCTCTTAAAGTTAAGATACTTTTAAGCCATTAAAGAATTCTAATTATAAATTTTACATTATTACTTTGGAAAGTAAATAACCCTAAGTGACACTTATATTATTGATAGTTTTAATGTGTTGAGCTGGAGGAGTTAGTTTAGCAAAGAATATGGTCTAGCGAATAAGCTTATTCATATCTAAGTGATTCGATAGGGTCAAGCCTTGCTGCTTTGAGAGCTGGATAAAGTCCTGAAATTAGACCAACTACTGTACAAGTGAAAATTCCAAGAATGATCCAAGCCCAAGGCATGACGAAAGAACCACCGATGGCTAACGCCACAATGAGTCCTACAATAATTCCGAAAATAACTCCAACGATACCTCCTAGTTGGCAAATGATAACTGCTTCAGTAAGAAATTGTGTTAGAATATTGCTTCTTGTTGCACCTAAAGCTTTTGAGATTCCAATTTCTTTGGTCCTTTCAGTTACAGTCACAAGCATAATATTCATCAATCCAATAGCAGCGCCCAATAGGGTTATCAATCCAATAGCAATGGTTGCGATTCTTATCGTTAGTGTATTTTCTTTTATAAAGTCTAACAGGCCATTGCTCGAGCGTATTTCAAAATCATTTTGTTGCGAGGCTCTGAGTCTTCTGATAGGTCGTAGAACCCCAATTGCTGAGGAGATCGCTTCGTCCATTTTTGTCACTTGAGCAATGGAAGCAGATACGTTATAATTTTTATTGGCGTACCCATAGTAACGCCGCTCATTATTTAATGGAATATAAGCTCTTCTGTCAGCACTGCTGCTCATACTTGATCCCTTAGATTTTACCGTTCCAATAATTTTATATTTCACATTATTAATGGAAATGATTTTATCTATAGCCTTCTCTGCCTTTGCATCAAAAAATAAATTGACAATATCATACCCTACAATGGTCTTGTGCGCTCCGCTCTCTAATTCTGTAAAGGAAAAATTTCGCCCATAATCTATTTCATAATCCCAGACATCAAATTGATTTTCGTCTATGCCATATACTCTTACATTGGGATTGGATTTTTCATCTTTGTACTTTAACGTAGCACTTCCTGTAGGTCTGGTAGAAATGGTCACCTTAGCTCCTGAAAAATCATAACGCTCTTTAAATTTCATGGCCTGGTCAAAAGAAATCACATCACCTCTCTTTTGTTGTTTGCCATCTCTATTGCCTCTAGCAGAATTCCCTGATGGTACAATGGAGAATGAATTGGCCCCAAGACTCGAGATACTATCTGTTAAAGAGAAAATCAAAGTGTCGATAGCCGTAAGAATTCCTACAAGGGCAGTTATACCCAAAGCAATGATCATCAAAGTAATCAGTGATCGAGTAAGGTTTGCTCTTACTGAGCGATAAGCCATTCTTACTGCTTCTAAGAAATCCATAGTATTAAAACTAATTCTTTTGACCCACAAATTATGTCTTAATAGAAGAAAGTCAAGCCATATTCGATAAAATGCACTTTCTTAGGTACATACTACTATTGCACTTTTTCAATTCGCACTCTTATGGATTTAGAAATTGGAGTGTTACTTCTGTCAGCATATTGATCAATAGGTATCAATACATTGGTTTCTGGAAAATAGGCTGCTAAGTTTTGCTGTGGAATATCGTAAGATTTTATAATAAAATTATTCGCTCTTCTGACAACCGAATCGTAAGTTGATGTGATGTTAACAACGCTTCCTTCCTCTACATCATTTTTTTTCATATCCACAGCATTCATGAAAATGACCCGCCTTTCATTATGGACTCCTCTATACCGATCATCTAGTCCATAAATGGTGGTATTGAATTGATCATGAGAACGTACCGTCATCAATAAAAACTCATCTGCTTCTAATTGATGGTTTGAAACTTGATTTATGGTAAATTTTGCTGTACCATTTTCTAGCTTAGAAAAGTCAGCGATTCTTGCATTATTAGGCAGATAAAACTCTTTATTATCCGCTATTCGATCATTATAGTTTTCAAAGCCTTTAATTGTAGCGGCAATTTTATTTCGTATACTTTCATAGTCGCAAGACAAGGCTTTCCATGGGACAACATGCGCTGCTCCCAAAGTTGCTTCGGCAATCCTTCCAATGATTTCTGGCTCACTCATCAAATTTGATGAGGCGGGTTCCAAGGCTCCTCTAGTACTATGTACCTTTCCCATACTATTCTCCACACTTAATTTTCTATTAGACCCATTATGAATATCTTTTTCAGATCTGCCAAGTGTAGGCAAAATGATTGATGTTTCTCCTGCGATGAGATGGGTTCGATTGAGCTTTGTACTGATATTTACGGTTAAGCTACATTTTTCTAAAGCTTCTGCAGTGTAATAACTGTCTGAGGCCGCAGCTGCAAAATTACCTCCAAGAGCTATAAATACTTTTGCTCTGCCCTCATGCATATCTTTAATAGCATGGACCGTATCTGAGCCATGTTTAGTAGGAGGTGTAAAACCAAAATTTTGCGCTATGCTTTTATTCAATGCCTCAGATGGATGATGCATGATTCCCACACTCCGATCACCTTGTACATTGCTATGTCCTCTGACTGGACATGTGCCGCCTCCAGGAATACCAATACTTCCTTTTAGCAATAGTAGATTCACACATTCTCTAATATTCTCAACCGCATTTTTGTGCTGAGTTAAACCCATTGCCCAACAAATGATGATCTTTTTTGCTGGAGCTAATAAAGCGATAGCCGCATTAAAATCTTCAATACGGATTCCTGCTTGTTCAATAAGTCTAAGGCTGTTATGATTTTGCAGATCAGCTTTTAGTTGTTCAAATCCATGAGTTTTATCGCTAATAAAAGTTTCATTTATAAAGGCGTTTCCTTCAGCGTGTTTTTCGAGCAGCACTTTATTTATAGCTTTAATCAAAGCAATGTCTTCATTTATTTTTACCTGAAGGAAAACATCTGTTAGTGCGGTGCCTCCTGTTAGGCTGTCTTTTATTCTTTGTGGATTTTTAAATTTCTTTAGGCCTGCTTCTTCCAATGGATTGATACTGATAATCTTACCTCCAGCTTCTTTACATTTTTGCAATGCAGACAACATCCTTGGATGATTGGTCCCTGGATTTTGTCCAATGATCATGACTACTTCCGCCTTGTACAAATCGTCCAGTTTTACACTTCCTTTTCCGATACCTAATGTTTCGGCTAGTGCAACGCCACTTGACTCATGACACATGTTTGAACAGTCGGGAAGATTGTTCGTGCCAAACGCTCTTGCAAATAAACCCCATAAGAAAGCAGCCTCATTGCTGGATCTACCAGAGGTGTAAAATATGGCTTCGTCTGGGTGATCTAATTTTTTTAAGGATTCACCAATTTTATCAAAAGCTTCTGACCATGAAATAGCTTCATAATGTACCGCATCAGGTTTTAAGATCATAGGTTCCGTCAGCCTACCACTTTTACCTAATTGAAAATCTGACCATTGAGAAAGTTCTTCTATAGAATGAAGTTTGAAAAAACTTGGACCTACCTTTTTTAAAGTTGCCTCTTCGGCTAAAGCTTTAGCACCATTCTCACAATACTCTCCTAAGACTGAACGCTTATCATCTGGATCAGGCCAAGCACAACCTGGACAATCGAATCCATCTTTTTGATTCATCTTTGATAATATCTTTATGCCACGAAGAGTACCTGTCTCCTTTGAAAGATGATCTAGAGAAACTTTTACTGCAGAAAAGCCAGCTGCATAAGAAGCAGGTTCAGTATATTTTATCCCTGTAAATTTTTCATTAGAAACGACCTGAACATTTCTTTTTCGACGCATAAAGATTTAGTCTTATAAAATAATACTAGTGCTAATTAAATATAAGACTTTATTTGCATCCCAAACATGCCGTAGACTTATCGGGCATTAATATTCTAGTTGAGATTTTTAGATATGATTTGCAGCAGTTCATCATGGATGGTGTGATTACTGCTGACAATTTCATCGCCGTTGTGATAATGAGATCCGTTTTTAAAATCACTATTATTTCCCCCAGCTTCTTTTACAATCAATAAACCTGCTGCAACATCCCAAGGGTTTAGACAGGTTTCGTAGTATGCATCAAACCAGCCTCTAGCGACAAAGCATAAGTCTAAAGCAGCAGAACCAAATCTTCGCATTCCTCTAGCCTTATGAATGAACTCAATAAAAGTGGTTGTAAGTGCTTCGGTGCGCTTACTATCTTCGTATGGAAAACCAGTTGAAATAATTGATTGGTTTAATTTTTTGGTTTTGCTGACATGGATTGGAATACCATTGCAGAATGCTCCACCTCCTTCAGTAGCATAATAAATTTCATTGCGCTCCACATCAGCTACAATACCCATTTTAGGAATATCATTATGATAAAGAGCAACACTTATAGAATAATGAGGAATACCTTTCAGAAAATTGGTTGTACCATCTAAAGGGTCCAGGATCCAAGTCCAAGCTTTTCTATTGTTGTTGACAGTATCTTCTTCAGTAACAAATCCAGCTTCAGGAATAAGTGCTGAGAAATCTTTAACTAAAATTTGTTCCGCTTCTTTGTCGACTTTAGATACAAAGCTGTTATGAGATTTTTCTTCTATTTCGAGCGTATCCAAGTTGCCTGCTTGCTCATGAATATAAGCCGCAGCTTTCCTAACAGTTACTAGACTTTTTTGTAAATATGTTTGTATTTGATCTTGGTCCATCAAGTTTAGCCCATTTCGGCTACGACCTCTTTTACTTCAGGAACCATTCTCTTTAACATACCTTCGATACCTGCCTTTAAGGTCACAGTTGAAGATGGACAACCACTGCACGATCCTTGTAGAATGACCGTTACGATACCTTCTTTGAATGCACTAAACTCTATATTTCCTCCATCCATTTCTACAGCTGGCTTCACGTAGGTTTCTATGAGATCTTTGATTTTCTTTACAATCTCAGCATCATTTTCACTGTAATTGTAAGCAACGCCTCTTTCTTCTTCAATCTTTTTCATGGCTTCATCAAAACCTTCTTTGATGATCACTTTTTCATCTTCTACATAGGCTTTGATAAATTCTTTGAGTTTCATCATGATATCATCCCATGAGAAATTAAACTCTTTTGTGATGGTCACAAAGTTGTTACTTACATATACACCCTTGACATATGGCAAGCCAAACAATTCAGTGGCAAGTGGAGACCATTCTTGAGCTAATGCTTCTTCTCTAAAATCTGCGGTCCCTTTATATAACATTTTGTTTGTTACAAACTTCAAAGACTCCGGGTTCGGTGTCTGCTCAGTGTATAACATTACGGGTCTTTTCTTTACTGTTTCCATATCTTAAAATCTTATTACAAACTTAACACTTATTTGAATCTTATGTTTATTTAGACTTAAACAAAATT
>CALGNN010000122.1 GCA_937961455.1 uncultured Saprospiraceae bacterium | reverse complement strand
GCATCTTTCTTTTTTCAAATACTAAAAAAGATGTCATGAAAAAGATTGAAGCGATCGTGCGGGCGTCAAAATTTGACGATGTCAAAGAAGCACTCGCAGAAAAAGAAATCAACTTTTTTACCTTTTATGAGGTGAAAGGTTACGGTCACCAAAAAAGTGAAAGCCGCTCTTACCGAGGTACAATATACGATGTAGGTTACATCGCAAGAATCAAATTAGAAATCTTAGTAAGTGAAGGTTTTGTGGATTCCGCCATCGCTGCCATAGAAGCCGCAGCTAAAACGGGTGACAAAGGAGACGGCCTGATCTATGTCAGTGACCTTGCTAAAACTGTCAACATAAGGACGGGAAATACAGGCAGTGATGCCATCAATTCTTAACAATCAAATAGAAGTTTATGAACGATTCGATAAATATAGCCCAAGAGGCTTTGGCTGCTGCAAACAACGCTAATTTTGTTGCCAACAATGTTTGGATGCTTGTAGCCACTGTGCTTGTTTTCTTGATGCATTTAGGCTTTGCAACACTGGAAGCTGG
Organism: uncultured Saprospiraceae bacterium; assembly: GCA_937961455.1. Lineage (GTDB taxonomy): Bacteria > Bacteroidota > Bacteroidia > Chitinophagales > Saprospiraceae > CALGNN01. The sequence continues at coordinate 2,770 of CALGNN010000122.1, read as the reverse complement.
CTTTGTACAGAAAAAAAATGTGGTCAACATTTTATTTAAAAATATTATGATAGTATGTATAGGGCTTATCAGTTACTATGTCATAGGTTTCAACTTAATGTATCCAGGAGTTGATGGGGGCTTCTTTGCCTTTGCAGGATTTGGACTTAGTGTGCCCGAAGGAGCGGCAGGTCTTATCGACTATGCTGATGGAGGATATAGTTATTATACAGACTTTATTTTTCAAGGGATGTTCGCTGCAACTTGCTGTACCATTGTTTCTGGAGCAGTTGCCGAGCGAATTAAATTAATTCCTTTCCTCATTTTCTGTTTATTTTTTGTTACGCTATTATATCCTATTACAGGTTATTGGAAGTGGGGCGCTGGCTGGTTAGATGCCAAAGGATTTTATGATTTTGCTGGATCTACCATTGTCCACTCTGTGGGTGGTTGGGGCGCTCTAGCTGGAGCCATTCTCTTAGGTCCTAGATTGGGAAAATATACAAAGAAGGGATTAAAACCCATTCCGGGTCATAGCATGCCTTTGGCTACTGTCGGTGTTTTTTTATTGTGGTTTGGATGGTTTGGCTTTAATGGTGGCTCCGTTTTGTCAGCAGATCCAGGGCTCGTATCCTTGGTCTTTGTAACCACTTCATTGGCTGCAGCTGCAGGTTGTATTGGTGCATTTTTAGTTTCAAGATTTATTTATAAATCCTATGATTTAAGTATGGCCTTAAATGGAATACTTGGTGGCTTGGTAGGGATCACGGCTAGTGCTGATGGTGTGTCTGTTGTGAGCGCATTGATCATTGGTTTTGTCGCAGGAGTATTGATCCCTTTGTCAGTTAACTTTTTTGATAAGATTAAAATTGACGATCCTGTAGGTGCTACTTCGGTACATCTTGTTTGTGGAATTTGGGGTACCATCGCTGTAGCCCTATTTGGAAATTATGATGAAGGGGTAGGAGGATTAACGATCCAATTGTTAGGAATAGTTGCTGTGGGTGTCTTTACTTTTCTCTTCGCGTTTATTGTCTTTTACGTACTTAAAATCACGATTGGAATAAGAGTGGATGCAGAAGAAGAAACAAAAGGCTTAGACATTGGTGAGCATCAAGCAGTAGCCTATGCATAAATAAAAAAAAGCTCCCGATGGTAGTCGGGAGCAAAGTAAACAACAATCAAATTGACCGTTGTCACTTAGTTACAAAAACAAAATACAAATTTGTTGATAAGGGTCAAATTCAAAATTTTTAAATCAATCAAAAATGAATAAGATCTTTACATCTTGTATTATTATTTTATCGACATTCAATTTAATCTATGGATTTGGGGACACTACTAAATTGACCATAAATGGTTCTGCAGATGTCTATTATAGAGCGAATTTTAATGCTGATTATAATGCAGCACCCAACACTTCCTTTGCCAACCTTCCTGGATTTTCATTAGGTATGGGAAATATCATTCTATCTCAAGAAGGCGATAAATTTGGATTTACATGTGATTTAGTTTTTGGGCCTAGGGGAGAAGATGCAACTTTTTTGTCACCTGAATTAAGACCTGGAGGTAGCTCAAATATTGTGAATCAATTGTATGCTTATTATCAGCTAAGTGATGCAGTAACTTTTACATTGGGAAATTTTAATACATTTCTAGGATATGAAGTGATAAGTCCAACTGGAAATTTTAATTACTCCACATCTTATATGTTTTCATATGGACCATTTTCACATACTGGATTTAAAATGGATGTAGCTCTGGAAAGTGGTTTAAGTTTTATGGGTGGAATATTTAACCCAACCGATGCAACAGAATTCAATAATTTAAATGAATATGCTGGAGGAATACAAATTGGGTATGAAAATGGTGGATTGGGTGTTTGGCTTAACGGGCTATTTTCAGATGGATTCAGTCAGTTTGATATTACAGCAGGATATGATATTTCAGATGTCATTTATTTAGGACTAAATGCAACCATGGCATCTGATAATTTTTCTGGCGCTGCTGCATATTTGCAATTATCAGCAAATGATAATCTGGCTTTTGGATTAAGAGGAGAGTATTTTCTTGATCAAGGATTGGGCTTGTTTGAAATAGACGATAGTGTATTTGACCTTACGCTTTCAGCAAATTACAATGTGGGTAATCTTACATTGATTCCCGAATTTAGACTAGACACTTTTTCAAAAGAAATCGTACCAGATAGTGAAACTTTTAATGACTCATTAAGTTCTTTTGTCTTGGCAGCAGTTTATGGATTCTAATTATATATCATTTACTATCTCCTTTAAATAGTATATTGTTTTGGAAAGCCGCTTCTATTTTGGAAGCGGCTTTTATTTTGAATTAGATTAATTTTTATTTGAAAATTTGCGCTACTAAAAGCCCTGATTATTGCCCGCACGCTCCTAGTTCAGCAAGAAAAAACGTGCCCTCTGGAATAGTAAAACCCGCTTGCAATTCAATCGAGTTTCCTGCATAAAATTCAAAGCTACCTGCGCTTAAGCTAGCATTACTCGTAATATCTACCTCTGCTAAATTGATGCCTTCTGTGACTACTGGTAAATCTAAAACGGGCGGACAAACAGATCGATCAATGATTCGATAAATGGTCCCATCCGAATAAGAGGCAATGTACAATTCTCCTGATTCTGACTCTCCAAAAGAGCTGGGTTTATAAACCGTGTTTGCGGGATTGGGATATTGAGGATTACTCCCATCGATTCCTAAAAATTGAAAAATCTTGTTAAATGCAAAATCTGCACAAAAATACCATCCTTTAAAGTTT
>CALGNN010000121.1 GCA_937961455.1 uncultured Saprospiraceae bacterium | reverse complement strand
ATTCTAAGGGTGATTCTTGCGCAACATCATAAACACGAGCGTTGAGAATCCTTTCTAGGTAGTCGGATTTCATTGGCGAGATGACTAAAGTAGAGATAATCTCACATCCTACCAAAGATATCTTTACCTTTAAAAGCTTTTAGCTCTTATTGAATCTAAAGCTAAAGATTTAAGACTTTCCTCACTGGGAAAATCAATATTGTTTTGCTGCCAGAGATAAGATATTTTATCTTTCTCGGCTTTATACCAATCTTGGATCATGCCTGAAGACTCGGTGGACATGTAGTTTATACATCGAATTAATTCTGCTTCAATGACTTCAATATCATCTGTTATTTTCGCTAACGAATATCTTAAAAAAGGATTATCCTGAGATAAACTATCATCTTTTAAAACATCTCTATAAAATTCTTTTTCCTTATCTAGTGAATAGAGAACAACTTGATCTTCAGAATATGCAAAAAGCTTGTCTTGTAGATAATTAAATTCATCTAAATTTTGTTTTAATTGCTCGTCAAATTGAATATAAGGATGATCTTGATCGAGCACGAGAAAAGTATCAGAAGGATTAGAAGGATCTAAATAAACAGCAACAAGTTCATCTTGATGATATCCAATAGGAACTAAAGGGGCTGGATACTCATCAAAAGGATGACTATATCCTGTCAGTTGAAAAGATGATTTACTTCGCTTGATAATGTCTTGTTCAGCAATATCAGACAATCTTAAGGTTTCTTCCGACAAGAAAGGAAAATCTTTTATAGTTTTCTTTATTAATTCTAAGTCTTCCTCAATCCCCATTGAAGAAAACCATTTAATCTCCGCTTTATATTGCTCTTCGCACTTGTCTTGTTCACACTCAGTGTTTAGCTTTATAAGTGATAATCTTCTTCTGAACCTTTCAAGAGTATTGCGGAAATTTATATATTCTTCGACAATATCTAATTTGGCAAATAATTTCCCATGAGAATTAATTGTAGAAATAGCTTTGCTTAACATCTCATCACTATATTTCTCATCGGAGACTTCAGGAAAAGCTTTCTCCAAAACTTGTGTGAGATCTTCAGGCTTTGCTTTATCTTTAGCCGCAGCTAGATTAAAACATTCTTCAAAATGTTTTCTAGATGCATTGAGTTTTCTAGCCGCGTTAAGAAAAATTTGCGGTTCTTGTTCTAATATAGTAGGCACTTTTTTACAGTGGGTATTGGGACAAAAGTAGATGTGCTGTATATATATATTTCTGTCACATTATTTATATTTCGTATTATTTATATTAATACTACTTGGTTGATTTTCAAAAAAACTGAATCAATTGATACTCAAATCCTTAGAAATGTCAACTTATCTTCACATATCCTCTATTTAGCAGTTAATCAAAATTTCGACATTTCCTTCATAATTCATTAATTCGTTAATTTTTTCAACTAATTCGTGAGGAAAAATATTTTCTTTTTGTAAAAATAAAGCTTTCTTTCTATCTTCATCTAATTCGATTTGATTAAATATTTTATCAACATCATCATTCACATCAGCACGAATATATTCTTTGGAAGTATTGGTAAAAATAATAATTGGTAAATTGGGAGCACTTTCTCTAATAAGTTCATAAAAGAAAAGACCCGTAAATAAACCTTCATTAGTGGGTTTATCCTTAAAAGTCTTTCCTGTTGGCATCATATTGTCTAGAATTATAATTTTTATTTGCTTACTATTTCTTTTGAAAAATTCTATAGCTTTATCTATCTTTTCTTCAAATTGAATAGAATCTTCTCCAAATTCGTATTCCAATTCTTGCACAAAGCTTTCTATATATCTGGGTTCATCATCAATATATAAGATCATTTTCTATTTCTTCTTTAGTTTTCTTGGGTAATATCATTTGAAATTCAGTAGGTTTACGTAAATTAGTGAGTAGTAAATCACCTCCAAATTGGCTCATAATATTTCTAGCGATCGCCAATCCCAACCCAGAACCCACTACGTCGTTTCTTATGGCTTCTTGAGCACGAAATCCTGCCTCAAATATTCTATTTCTATCATCATTTTCAATTCCTGTTCCCCAATCCATAAACTTAATACATAATTCTTTAGGTTTATCTTCTATTTCCAGTTTTATATGGAATTGGTTAGGATCTTTGATAGCATATTTTATCGAATTAATTAAGAGGTTATAAACAACTTGATTTATTTTTGCTTTATCAGTAAAAATAGCAATTCTATTACAGTTATCTGGATACTCGATATCATAAATTGAAAACCCCTTAGATCTTATCGTTGGTCTAAGTTGATTAACTGTCTTGATGATAATGTCTCTAAAAATAAGAGTTCTTTCTATTCTGATATTCTGCCGATCTATTCCTCTTAAAAAGTAATCTAATCTACCAATTTGATTAAAGAGAATGCCACAATCAGTAATTATATCGTTGAATTTTTTTTCTATCAAGTCATCAGGTAAATCATAAAATCTTCTTTGCATAAAACTAGCATGACTTTGTATACCTACTATTGGTGATCTAAATTCATGAGTAATGCGGTCAATTATATCAGTTTTTCTCCTTTCTAGAGTTTGTGTTGCATAGTTTACAAAGTTCTTTAAAATTTCAATATCTTGTTCATAAATATATTTTCTATATTCTTTAGGATAACCAGCTTCAATTGTTCCCAATACTCTATTAGTTGATTGCTCAATCATAGGAATAAAAACTCTAATAATACTATCATGACCAAACTTTTCAAAAATATTTGGATCTAAACGAGGATCATTACTATCTAAAACTTCGATTTTTCTCTGTCGAACAATATCAGCTTGAATATCATCACTATCAAGAGAATGTGTTGCCATTTTTTTAAAATCTTTTTTTAAATTTTTTGGTATTCCTGCAATATATTTAGTTTTAATATAGTTTCCTTCAATCAAAGAAATATTAACTAATTTAAATTTGATAGTGTCCGTAATACTGCGAACAATAAATTGCATAATTTTTTCATATTTTTTTTCCTCAGCAATACTTCGTTCAATGTTACGAAGCTGATTGATTTTCGTGTCATAATCACATTTGTCTAGCAAGATTGCAGCATGACGAGCTAATAACCATAGTTGAGCTTCATCTTCTCGGGAAAAAGATCCAACTTCAGGACTCTCAATATTCAATACACCTAAAGTCTTGGAAGCACTTTTTTTAAGTTGGGTTTTGATTTGCACTGTCACTCCATCAATTACTAATGGCAATGCTATTTCAGATCGCGTATCATCCCAATGTTCAACATAAATATTACGCCATTTATATTGTAAAATATCATCTGCTCTAATTGGTTCTTCTTTTTGCAAAGCTAAACCAGTAATTCCCAAATCTGATCTTAAGTTTCTAGTTTTGTTATCAGGAATAGGAATACTTTCCCTAATCGTTTCTAACTCTCCTGTTAAATGATTTAAGAGCATGATTGACACTTTCGTATTAGTTGTCAGATTCAATGCTCCTTCCATTAATTTATTTAACAATCGATCATAATCATCAATTTTAGTCATTTCAAGCATGATATTGACAATTTTTTCAAGTCTTTGATGATAATTCTGATTTGTCATATTTGTCTTCTTGCTTGAAACAAAGTTAATTAAACAAAAATATTTTTATCAAAATAGCTACATATAATCAAACAAAGAAAATAGAGATGATAATTATCTTAGTAAATATTTTTCCTCTATATATTTTTGTGCTTCTCTCTGAATTTTTCCTGTGATTTTAAGAGGTTTAAAAACGGTGCCAGCCTGATAAGGATAGGGAGTAGGTGGTGATGGCTGCATGTCGTGATAAAGTTTGATAAATAACTTGTAATATCTATCAGGAAAAGCAATCCATTCAAGATGATTTTTCAAATCTATATTTTTATTTGCATGACATTCAATTGTATATTGACGGGCATCACATTCTTTGATATTTTGATCTCCAAAAAAATCAAATAGTTCTGGAAAGGAGTCATTGAGTTTACGTTGAATTTTTGGTTTAATCTGGCTATTTATATAGTTCCTATTACTTCCATAAATATAGTAAACAAGTTGTCTAGATACTTCGCTAATATTACTATTATTATTGACTTTGTACTTTTCAAAATTATCTTTTAAATGATTGCTATGTCTTCCATATTTATTAAAATAGGCAGCTCCTGTATCATAAGGATAATAATAATTAATTTTTGATAATACCCTTGGATTAAATAAAAAACAAATGGGAAGCTTATCTTCCTCCCGTGTTGGCTTGTGTTCAGTATCATAAAAAACATCACCATAAGAAAAATAAAGTAAGTGTTTCTGGAATACCTTACACTTCCCAGTAGATAGGCTTAAGTCACTAATAATGTCTTCAAAGCCAGATTTACCCACTTTACTTACGTGAACTAACGGAAGTGCTCCAGGAAAGTTATTGGGTTTTCTTAACTTTGGAAGAATATCTTGAAGATTATACATAGGATTTTTTAGATACTTATCTTTCACTAGCAAGTATGTTATTGATTAGCTAATTTATTTCGATCTTCCTGCCATTTTTCATTGGCAAGTTGCAAAATTCTTTGATATCTTTCGTAAAATTGATCGATTTCTTCGATAGTTAACTTATTTCCAGAACGAGCTTTCTGATACTGAATATCTGAGTCTAAAGCATAGAGTTTCATTAAGGTATCGTTATTTTGAATCCATCTTTGACGATGACCATATAAACCCTCCCAAGCACTCAAAAAACTTATAGAAGCACTAGTGATGAGCGAAATTACCGAAATATTTGTAGAATCATAAATCTGACTTATGCCAATCAAAATAGTTGTAAAGCTAGATAAACCTGCTGTTATCAATGTGAAGCGATAAGCTCCTGAACGATAAAAATTTCTTCGCCGATCAAAAGAGTTGATTCGATCTTGAATCCAAGTTTCTAGCAAGTTCAGAGGATTCTTGGGTTCTTCTTGGTTATCGCCAACTGACAAGTTAGTATCTTCTGTCATAATGAGAGAGAATAATATACTTAGGCTTTACTGTGTAATCCCTGTAATATTGCACAGTTCCCCGATGCTATTTAATTAGTTAAGTTTTTTTTAACTATCAGTTAACGTTTGAATACCTATGTAATCTAGATTACAAATGTCTGTGCAATTGCGCTTCAAGGTTCTGGATTGGAATTTGACTCGTTTAATTTCTCTTCAGTTAGAATCTGATCGTTAATATTTAACTTGCACTTTGTACTGATAAATCAATGCCTTTTCCTCATTTTTGGCTACTGTTACTATGGATAGTCGTTGGTGCTTATTTTCGTTTTGCAGATTTGGGCACTTTACCACCTTGGACAGATGAAAGTGCAACAGTTGTTTTTAGTCTGGGGAATAGTTTTTATGATGTTCCACTAAATGAATTTATTAGTCTGTCAACTCTGATGAAACCGCTCCAACTCAATGCCAGTGCGGGAATTACCGATGTAGTTAATTTGTTGCGAAACGAAAGTACTCATCCCCCCCTATATTTTGTCTTAACTCATCTGTGGTTAAAACTGTTTCCTGCCGTAGATGGACTGGTTTCTATTGAAGCAGCTAGATCCCTCTCAGCTTTATTCGGAGCGATGGCAATTCCTGCTATGTTTTATTTGACAAAGTTTGCTTTTTCCTCCCTCTCTGTAGCTCAGATTGCGGCGGCGATAATGGCAATTTCTCCCTTTGGTATTTTCTTGGCAACGCAAGCCCGTCACTATACCCTAGTGATTTTATTAATTATCGCTTCTCTGGCTTGTTTTATCTCTGCTTTTCGTTTAGTTAATCGTCATCTAACAATTCCTCTGGGGCTGGTTTTGGTTTGGATTACCATCAATTGTCTCGGGGTGGCAACTCATTACTTTTTCGTTCTGACTCTCGCTTCAATAGCGATCGCATTTATCCCCTTATTCTGGCAACATTGGCGGCAAGATACGACCTTGTTATTAAAACCTCAGTGGCAACGCATCTATTTAGTGGCAATTGGCTCTCTGATGGGTTGTTTAGTTTGGCTACCAAGCTTAATTGCTGATCGCCATAGTTCTCCAACGGATTGGATCTATGCTAGTAATGCAGCATCCAGATGGCTTGAGCCTATCGGACGATTTCTTTTATGGCTCATGAGTACGGTAATTTTATTGCCTTCTTCACTATATGATTTTCCCTTAACCATAATTATTGTTGCAGGAATCATTACTTTAATTTTCTGGGTATGGCATTTACCCCCTCTAATTCATGGACTGAAATTACAGGGGCAAGATACTGATAATAGAGAAGCCATCACACCTTTGTTGCACTATTTAATAGCTGCGATCGCAATTTTCGGCTTTTGTACTTATATTTTGGGTCTGGATTTGACTTTAGCAGGCAGGTTTCAATTCGTTTATTTTCCTGTCGTTATTGTCTTAATTGCCGCTGCTTTAGGCTACTTTTGGGAGCAAGGCAATAGTCTCTCCGCAAACAAGCCCAGGTTAAAGCAATATTCCTGGTTTAATTTAAAAAACTATTACGGTAAAAAAATAGTAATTGTGATGTTATCTATCGGATTTTTAGGGGGGATAATAGCAAACTTAAATCTGGGTTATTTACAAAACCATCGCCCTGATCTAGCTATTAATAAAATTGTGGAAGGGACAAAAACTCATGTTGCGATCGCCACAACCTACAGACATCACGGACAAACAGGCAGAATGATCGGGCTTGCTTGGGGATTACAAAACTTTCCTAATACTAAGTCTTCTCAATTTTTCCTGACAAAGGAAGATTCATCTGCAATATTAGCTGAGAAATTAACTAGTTTAGAAAGACCTTTAGATCTCTGGTTAGTAAACTTTCGCGGAGAAATGGCATTAGAAACTCAAAATTGTTTTCCCGATGCCGATTATCAAGATATGGTGGGGCAATATAAATACAAACTTTATCGTTGTCAGTAGTTCTGAGAAGACATCGGGAAAGTTATCTTTAAGGAAAGCACGATCTCATTTCTCAAAATCCAGAAAAGTGAGATCGCACTACCTCTTTCTAAACCAAAGTAATTGCTTATCACATTACGACTCAAGAAACCAAAAAATGTAACTACATCTATTACAAATATAATTAGTAGCATTTTTATTGAGCCAATCTAAATTAAAAAAAGTAGCTCCTCTAGTATTCATTTGGGTTTTACGCGACCAAAAGCGGTCATGATTACATACTGGACAGATAAGTGTATAACCAGCTTTAATTACTTCTTGAGCGTCTCGATCATTTCTTTCAGGAACTCTCATCTCTTCTCCAATTCAGAAAAAATATTGTATATAATACATATATTACACAATCGCCCTACCCAATCAAAACCATCTAGAAATTAATAAACTGACTACTAATTAGCATCGGATGATACATAGCAGGTGATGTTCGATAGTAGTCACCGATCGCTCGATCCGATTATGATTGCGACTAATAAAAAAGAACTGATCAAGTTGCGATCGCTCATCTGTCTTCGCGAAGGAGACCCTCAGCTCCGCTGATGGGAGGAATTCGCGCCTCTAAATTAAGTATTTAACATTAAATCTGTATAATGTGAGTATGACTGAACGTGCCTACAAATATCGTTTTAACCCCACTAGTTCG
>CALGNN010000120.1 GCA_937961455.1 uncultured Saprospiraceae bacterium | reverse complement strand
ATGTTGTAAACAAATGAACTCAAAGACATTTTGTTTTGAAGGTGAATAATCAATATCCACCTAGCTCACTTAAACAAAAGTCAAGAACTTTAAACCCAACTGCTAGCAAATATCAGTTTAAGGTAGTAACATTTATAATAGTCTGTAGATTAAAACAAAAAAAATAAATAACTATTTTTCTTAAAAAAAAATACAAACTAAAAATAGATCAATGCAACAACAAGTAACAATAGGAATCCACAACACATCTCTCCTACTTTGAGATTAACAGGGAATCTTCATCCCTTAGTGGTAATGAATTGAAATGAAAGAACTAATCGAATTTATGGAATAAATGAAAGCTTGTTAGAGAAAATTAATAGCTCGTTCATCGCTACTATTCTTATATTCATCCGGTATATGGAATTAAAAACAACAAATGATTGAAAAACTAATAGCGTATTTTTCAAAATTTCAAGCACTTTCTGAAGATGTAAAAAATATCATTCGTAATGACACTGAAATTCGTGTAATCAAAAAGGGCACAATTCTTCTCAAAGAAGGTCAAATTCCTAAAGACAACTATTTCATTATTAAGGGGAGTATTAGGCAATACTATTTAAAAAATGGTGAAGAAAAAACATCAAACTTTTTTATTGAAGAAGAGTGGGTTCTCCCTTTTACAAATATTAATAAAGATGGAAAATCTGCATGCTATTTAGAATGTATAGAAGACTCCCATTTGGTTATTGCAGATGATAAACAAGGAAATGATTTTCTTGAAGAATTTCCTGAATTCTATAAAACATCTCAATTAATTCTTGAAAAAGAAATAATAAGACAACAAAATGAAATAGCTAAATATGTTAACCAATCGCCAGAAGAAAGATATATTGACTTGCAGAAAAATCATTCAGAATTAATAAACAGAGTTCCTCAATATCAAATTGCAAGCTATATAGGTGTGAAGCCAGAATCATTAAGTAGGATAAGAAAAAGAATTGCGACAGACCTTCGATTAAAAAAGGAATAGCATAAATCAATTATTATTTATTGAAATAACTACACTCCCCTTTTTATGCCCTTGCTCCACATATTTATGAGCCTCCACAATTTGCTCTAAAGAATAAATTCTATCAATAGTAGCTTTGAGTATTCCTTGTTCAACAAATTTCTTGATTTTGATAAAATCAGCTTTTGAAGTTGTCGGAGCGCTATCATCTACTGAAATATATTTTCCATTAGGTGTCAATGATTTTTTACAATGCATTTTTAAATTAGACGTTTTCGTCTTTCCCACAGCATCAAACACAAAATCATATTTTTCTAATTGCGATACTGAACCGGAAAGGGTATAATCGATTGTTTTATCTGCGCCTAAGGATTTTACCAATTTAAAATTTTTACTACTACAAACAGCAGTAACGTTTGCTCCTTCCTTTTTAGCAATTTGAGTAGCAAATAATCCTACACTGCCAGATGCTCCATATATTAAAACCTTTTGATTCGGTTTAATTTTCATTTTTTTAAAATAATACCAAGCCAGTCCAGCTCCATAAGGAATAGCAGCAGCTTCCTCAAAACTTACATTTGAGGGTTTGATCGTTAAATTCCAATCTTCAGGTAAGCACATATATTCTGCATATGCTCCAAATCGAATTTTAAAGGCTGACATAGAACAAGATGCAAAAACGGGATCTCCTTTTTTTAAAGAAACAACATTTTTCCCCACCTGCTCGACAACTCCAGATAATACCATTCCCATAATAGGATTTCTAGGTTTTCTAAATCCCATCATTAACTGCATTAAAAAACGATAAATAAATGGAGCTTGTAATCCACGTAACAAAACATCACTCGCTGTAACTGCAGTTGCGTAAATCTTTATTAAGACTTCATTATTTTTAGGAGTGGGCTTAGGAAACTCTTGTAATTTTAATACTTCAGGTTTTCCATATTTACTCCAAATAATTGCTTTCATAAATTGAAATTTCATTAACAATAATTACTTTACAAAAGTCATGGAAACTTTCATGGCATTCATTGACTTGAGTTAAGAAAAGATAAAAGGCTATAACAAAGAATCTGACACGTAAAACACTTATAATGGTTAAACGGTACTTAGTCATTATTAATAAACGTAAGTTGTAAAAGTAACTTAACGGAAATTATACGGACCCTCACAGCTAATATTTACCATTGCATACCATGAGGAAGTCAGAATAAAAAATTGAAAAAATTGTCTAGAAATGAACAAAACAATTTTAATAATGATTGGATGCTTAATATCTTCAATTATGAATGGTCAAAATTTGAAAGATCATACTTGGGAAAACAGAATACTAATTGTAAAAACGCATGATGCACAGTCAAGTAAATATCAAAAACAACTCAAAGAATTTGACAATTCAGTAAAAGGGCTGAATGATAGAAAATTGATAGTGTATCAAATAATAGGATCTAGATACATGTTGAAAGATTATGGAAATAGTAACCAAGAAGAGACTGGTGAGCTATCATCAAATTTGACCAAAGAAATATTAAATGAAGCATACGACTTTGAGATAATTTTGATAGGATTAGATGGAGGAGTAAAACTTCAAAAAACAGAAGTGGTATTGAAAGAAGAACTGTTTAGTATAATTGATTCGATGCCAATGAGAAAATCAGAATTAAAGAATAGCGTTAGAAAAAATTGACAAAAAATACAGCGTATAACAATCCACATAGGTCAGCACTGAGAACAGTTCTGACCTATTGGGAATGCCTTGTCGCTGTTAAAATAAAATAAAATGAAGCTATTGTTTACAACATTAATGGTACTTGTTTCCTCATTTTGTTATTCTCAAGTAGTAATAAATGAGATACAATCTTCAAACTCATCTACAATTGCTGATAATTTTGGTGAATATGATGATTGGATTGAAATTCATAATCCAGAAGATTTCCAAGTTGATATTGGAGGACTTGTTTTAAAAGATAATGTAGACACCTGGCAAATACCAGCTAACACCATCCTTCTCCCTAATGAATATTTTTTGCTTTGGGCAGATGATGAAGAACATCAAGGTGATTACCATACCAATTTCAGACTTTCAGCAACGAATGGAGAATTTCTTGGCTTATTTGAATCAGATAGTTTAACAGAGATCGAATCTGTTAATATCCCACCCTTGATGGAAGATCAAAGTTATGGAAAGTGTTTGAATGGAGAATGGACTGTAATAGATAACCCAACTCCATTAACAATAAATGATTGTCAGCTTACAAGTACTTATGATGTTAACAATGATTGGATGATTTATCCCACTCTTACTACTGGTATTATTCATGTTGACCTAAATGTCTCTTCGAGTGAAGTCATTAATTTATATCTATTTTCAATAAATGGCAAACTGCTACTAGAAAAAGCGTACTACGTTAATTCATTTACTGTAGACCTAAGTAATTTAATTCCCGATGTGTATGTTCTAAAAATACATGCTGGACAAGGATCTTATTTAAAAAAGATAGTACGATTGAATTAAATAATATCGACAACAAATGCTAGAACGCCCATACAAAGTTTAGCAAAACTACAATCAGTAATATACAGGAATTTATTAAGGACACATTTTCATGTGATTGATATGTTGCCCTCTTCCCTTTAACTTCAAATCAAGTTTTTAGATAGTTTTTTGATTTCAAAATGCATATGGAATCAAAGAAATAATAAATATGAAAACATTTTTTTCAGTGCTGCAATTTTCATCTTTTATCAATTTCAACATCTAGACTTAGGATTGCTGAATCTAGCCAATAGGCTTTTCAGCTATTTAACAAGTTTGTTATGCTCATTTAATATCTAATTAAGGATAAAAATGTTCTAACTCAAACTCACATAATTATTTTTTAAAAACAAACGCTATTCTTATGGACTTATAGAAATTCATGTCCGTTGTTAAAGGCGTACATTCTCTTCCCGTTGAATATTTAGATCAGCTGATGAGTCCCGCAATTTACAACAACGACAAAGCACACGTAAGGTATTTTAAACAATTACTTCAGTATTCAAATTCCCAAATTTACAGCTCAACATTACATTGCTAGAGAAGTCTTGATTATGCCTACGAACCTTCAAAAAAAGCTTATTAATTCAAAAAAAAATTGATCATGAAAAAAGAAAACAAAAATCCTAATGCTAAAAAAACCCAAAAGTCTTCGGTAAAACCATACACAAAATGGAAACCAAGACTTCCAGAAGGCGGTGATTATAATGGAGCCCAATTTGGAATTTTATCCAAACTTCATGGTACTTGGGTAAACTGGAAGGATGGACCTAAAGGATTACACACCACTCCAATGCCTTCTCCTGGGACATCTTCGGAAACCGTATTTGGTGTATTCCATTTTAAATCTCAAGAATATAGAGAGCAACTAAAGTTTACTCAAGTAAATGCTCCTGTGCGAAACCGTGGAGGATCAAACGAACAGTTTAACGCAGCCGTTAAATACGAAACTGCTATTATTGACAATGATAACTTATTGCAACATTTTGAAGATGGAATGTACCTTTGGTTAGGTGACAATATTATGCCTTGGAGTGCAGACAGTCCGACCCAAAATCCTCCAAACTTATTCAAGCACTCATCCGATGAAGAATCTGTAAAAGAAGATGGTGGAGAACCCGTTATTGGACCAGGTGAACTAGGACCTCAGTTCATTCCTCCCTATACAATTTCTCGTTCGGGAGTGATTCCTCACGGCACAACCATACACATTACTGGGAATGCTTCTGAACCTGTCGAAGGGCAAGCCCCGCCTATAGCAGAACTATGGGACCCACAATATTTAGCAGTATCTAAAACTATGGGAATAAAACCAGAGAAGGACCTTATTAAAGATTGTCGTGATAAACCAGCTTGGACTAAACTGCCAAGGGAAGATCAAAATCCTGAAGGTGGACCCAGAGAAAGTGGTTTAAACAGTGCGCGTGCGTATTTCTTAAAAGTTTTCAACTACGATAAATTTGGTGCAAAATTTCCATATACAGTTCAGCCAAACTTAAAGTTGATTGACGCTAACAAAGATCTTAAGTTTAAAAAGTATCAATTGATTTCATTGGATTCTTTCCATGAAACAGGTGTTCAAGGTGGAATGATTAATAACGTGATGATTGATCGTTACTGCAAAGTTACAAGGGTACGTTTTCGTATGTGGTTAGAGGAAGTTTACGACGATGATTTTGGAGGACTTATAGAACAATTACAATATGAGCAAATCGTAGATTTTGAATTCATGTTTGGTTCAAATGGTGGAACTACCCAATGGCCTCATATTCAAGTAAATACTTTAAGACGATTAAAAGACATTCCAGATAATAAAAGATTAGCAGGAATCCTTATCCCTTCGGAATCTGATGAAAAAGTTCCAGGTAGCCCAGCACCTATCGTTTGTCCAATGGGACATTCAAAATATTAATTAACACAGCTCAACTGAGGTAAATTAACTTCAGTTGAGTTTTTTTCTGAACCTATCTCAAAAAACATTAAACATGAAATCATTACCAAATAAAACAGATATACTTATTGTTGGTGCTGGAGTTTCAGGACTCTACGCTGCTTGGCGACTTTTAAAACAGGATCCTAATAGAAAAGTGACTATCGTAGAAAGATTGAACAGAACAGGTGGTCGTTTGGATACAGATTTAATTAAAATTAATGATGAAACTAACGAAGCTGTAGTTGTTAGAGATGAAGAAGGTGGCATGCGTTTCAATTATCAAATGGAAGAATTGATGTCTCTTTTTTACGGTCTGAAACTATGCGAACAAATTGTGGATTTCCCAATGACTACAAATCGTTTTTTTGTCCGTGGATGTAGTTTCACGGCAGACGAGGCATCAGCTAATAACAATGCCATTTGGAGCAAATTGTACAAGCTTGCTCCTGCTGAGCAAAATCAAAGTCCGGGCACGATATTAAACACAATCTATAATCGAATTCTAAAGGCTAATGGAGTTGATGTAGCTCCTGCGAATCCAACGCCTGAGTTTTGGCAAAAATTCCGATTAGAATTTAAATGGAAAGGAATTACTTTGAACAAATGGCAAATGGGTGGTTTGTTCAGTGATATGGGCTATACCAAAGAATGTATTAACATGATGGTTGATACAGTTGGTTTTCAAGCGCCGTTTTTATCTACAGTTAGTGCAGGTGAAGCTTGGCAAATCCTAGAAGATTTCCCTAAAAATCCACATTATCACACTTTCAAATACGGATTTAGCACATTGATTAAAGCTTTGCAAAAGGAAGTTGAAGATTTAGGTGGTGAAATTTTCTTAAGTACAAACCTTGATAGTATCTCAAAATCTTTGGAGGGCGGATACGCAATAGAACTTTGTAAAGTAGCTTCTAACAAAAAAATTATTCTAAATACATCTAGCAAGGAGAAAACAAAAATCAATGCGTCAAAGATTATTTTAGCCATAGCTAGTAATGCCATGCAACAGGTTTTCATTAATTCTCCTGTATTAAATGATGCTGAAAATGCTTCGCAAATATGGCAGGACATCCATTCTATTGTCAATATGCGCTTGTTAAAAATCAACTTATATTTCGATAAACCTTGGTGGAAAAATGGAGAAACTGGCCAAGCAGAAATTATTTTCGGACCATCTTTTACAGATCTTCCTGTAAATGCAGTATACCCATTTTACCCTGTAAATGGTCCATCTGATACTCAAGCTGCTGCCCTTACGATTTATTGTGATTATAACAATACAAATTATTGGCAAGGATTACAGAATGTTGGACCCCTATTCGATTCTGAACTTCAAAGAGAACATAGCAAACCTCCGCAAACTTTATTTGCAGCTTCACAAGCAGTAGTAGACGAAGCCTTAAAACAATTTAAGCAACTCTTTAAAACCCACTATGTTCCAAATCCAGTAATGACTAGTTACCGTAATTGGGATGGTAAAGATAATTTTGGTTATGCTTATCACCAATGGGCTTTAAATTCGGATGACAAAAAAGTTATCAAACGCATGACAAAGCTAATTGTTGATGAAGAAATTTATAGCTGTAATGAGTCTTGGTCAGATATGCAAGGTTGGGTAAATGGTTCCTTACGATCTACTGATTTAGTCTTATCCGAATTTGGATTAAAAAAAATAAATGAAGTGTATATTGGCTGCCAGAATCCAAATTCTACAATTTAATCGATTCTTTGTATCATTGAACTTATTGCGAGCATTTATATTTACTGCACAAATTGGTTTGTATAAGTGGTATTAAAAGACCGCTTATACAATCCAATAACTTTAATAATTTGAAACAATTTAGGATTCTAATTGAAAAGCTAAGACGCCAAATACCATAAATGAGATTTTGAATTTTCTGAAAAACAGAATATCAAAATTGGAAATCAAAATACCTTTTTAATAAAACTAAAAATGTATCCTAGAATGAGAAGTTTTACTAGTTATGGATATTTTTCAATTGTATTTTTTTTACTACTCGCATATCCATTTAAAGTAAAAAAAGAAAAATGGTGCTATGCAGAGATAATAATTCCATCAAAACATAAAACGATAGAAAAAGAATTATTAAATCCAAATGATAATAAACGTGTAAAAGAATTAGAATTTATAAAAAAAGAAGACGCTAAATCAATACCCATACTTTGTGAAAAAGATTTAACAAAGCATCGATTAAATAAAATAAGAAAAGCACTTCAAGAGAAAGGATATAACACAAATAATATACAAGTTTCTATGGTTGATAAATTATTAATTCCTCTAAGTCTTTATCAAAAGGAGAATAATTTAGCAATTGGATACTACAGTGTAGAAACCTTAAAAGCGTTAGATATTAATCTACAATTTTTATACTTTAAAAAAGGAGCATTCTTGTGTTATGAAAAAAACCTCATACAAGATAATATCAAAACAATTTTAGATACCATTAATTCCCATGGAGAACTAAGAGTAATTCAAAGAAAAGAAACAATTGAAAAAGGAGGTTATAAGAGATATGAACCTTGCCTGTGTGTAAAGGATTTAAATAAAATGAAAATTAAAAAAATCAAAAGAAGACTTAATGAAAAAGGATATGAGCTTGATGAAAAAGATGGCATAAATTATATTGATCTACAAAGAGCATTTGTGAAATTTCAAAAAGATAATAAATTGCCCATTGGTCGACTTAATTTAAAGACTTTGGATGCATTAAATATAAATTACTAGTTCCAATAAAAATTGCATCTATTTATAAAAGTTAAAATAATAAAAATAGATGCAATCGTTTATATTCTAAGGCACA
The DNA here is from genome assembly GCA_937961455.1 of uncultured Saprospiraceae bacterium. Taxonomy (GTDB): domain Bacteria; phylum Bacteroidota; class Bacteroidia; order Chitinophagales; family Saprospiraceae; genus CALGNN01. The sequence continues at coordinate 26,618 of CALGNN010000120.1, read as the reverse complement.
GACTTCAGATTGAAAAAATAATTTCAAAGCACATAATATTTTAAAACTTAAATTATGTTGGAGATTCAAGATTTTACTTTTCTGATAGGAAAATGGTCAGTTTTAAATAGAAGATTGAAAGAGCGTTTAGAAAATTGTAATGAATGGACTGAATTCCAAGCTGAAATGGAAACCAAAAGTATATTGAATGGTTTAGCTTTAATCGACGAAATGAAATCAACTCATGACGGTGATAATTTCATTGGCTTAAGCCTAAGAATGTGCGATCCCGAAACGAATATTTGGAAAATATTTTGGGCAGATACTTCTAATCCAAGTAACTATTTAAAAGAGCAAGTTTCTGGGGAATTTAAAAACGGTATTGGAGCATTTTATGGTAAAGAATTATATAAAGGCAAAGAAGTCAAATTGAGATTTATTTGGAAGAGACCATCAACACAAACAGCACTTTGGGAGCAAGCATATTACGATGAACAAAAAAAGGAATGGGAAACAAATTGGACCATGTTATTTACTTCAAAAAAGAATTGAAGAATAAAACATCTATAAATGCTATGCAGCATGATGTACATTTTATGAACATCTTTAAATGCATTCGAAGATTAAAAAAGCTTAATTAGTAAAGAGATAATGTATCAAATAAATAATTCAAATTTTGTCATTGATAATGCCGCAATTATTGCTGTTGTCACAAGCGATAGAAAATTAAAATGGGCAATAGACCTATATGCATATGAATCAGAATTAGAAGGTCAAAATGTTATACCAAAATTTAGCTTTACTGATTTAGAAGAAACAAATGACTTTTCTTATAACAAAAATTTCTTGTGGAAATCAACATCAGCATACGACACACTAGAAGAAAAATGGATTGGTGTTTTTTTATTTTTGATGCCCACTATTTTGAGTGCAGTGTGAAAATCATTCGTTTATCAAATGTAGAATTTGATATAAATATCCAAGGAACCGTAAATCTAAATCCAGAAACTTATCCAACTAAAAGCTTAGTCCCTTTTAAAATAAAGCAAACTGCAAAATTTAACGGAGTTGTTTCTGAATTGGAAGATGAAAAAGAATCAAGGAACATTGCATCTCAGTTTATTAATGTGGACAATTTAATCTGGAAGGACAAACTAATCGACAATAGTTTAAGTGATAACTGGCTAATATAAAAGATCATTAATAAGAAAACATCAAAAAATATTTCAAAACTTTAATATGTATAAAATAGCTCATCTAAATTCTCGTGCATAACAAAAGAGTACAACGATGCATAAAATAATGTCTACAATTATTACACTTTGTTTGGGATTCATTCATTTGAATGCGCAATCAAATGAACCAATTGTTATTGGTTCAAAGCATCATATAACTTCAGATATTTTATCTGAAGAAAGAGCATATTGGATCAGTTTGCCAGAATCATACAAAGACGAATTTAAGTCCTATAAAAAATATCCCGTACTTATTCTTCTTGACGGAAATACGCACTTTCATTTTGCTTCTGGTATGGTAAATTCTATGAGTAGCGGAAACTCTGATAAAAGAGAAATTCCTGAAATGATTGTTATTGGAGTACTAAATGTTAACAGAGAAAGAGATTTCACTCCAGATAAAATTATAACAAAAAGGAAGAATGAAACTGGTGGTGGTGATAATTTTTTATCATTTATTGAAACCGAATTAATTCCAAAAATAGATAGTGAATTTAGGACTGCTCCTTATAGAATACTGGTTGGACATTCATTGGGTGGTTTGATAACAGCTCATTCATACTTACAACAAAATTCATTATTTAATTCTTTTATCTCTATTGATCCCAGCTTTGGAACTTGGGATGAAAAAGTGATGGATGAAAAATTAAATAATAGTACAAATGAAATATTGAACAAACCCCTTTACATTGCAACTGCGAATTGGGGACAAAGGAATCTAAGAAATAGAGATAGACATATTCGGTTCTTTGAATTGCTAAATTCAAAAACAAAAAATCTAAATGCTTATCACCAATACTACCCTTCAAAAAATCACAGCTCGGTTGTTCTGCCTGCTTTTTATGATGGCTTAAACTTTATCTTCAAAGGGTATAATAAATCTTACAGACAAGTAGACAATTTCGAGAAGTTTATAAATCATTATCAAGAATTTTCAATTAGGAACTCTTATGATTTTAAACCTCCTGAAGAATTGGTAAATAGAATTGCTTATCATCTCATGAGAAGTAATGATAAGTTAGTTAAAAAAGAAGCATTGAAATTTTTTGAATTAAATGCTAAAAACTATCCGCAATCATATAATGTCTTTGATAGTTTAGGAGAAGCATACTACATCCTTAATAATCGTAATGAAGCGATCGAAAATTTTACAATATCATTAGAATTAAATCCTGAAAATGAAAATGCTCTTGAAATGATTAACAAATTAAAAGATGCTGATGGCAAAAATAAATAGCTAGTATTTATACATCTTTAAAACTTAGAAATCCGACATATAATAAAATGAATGTTGTTTCCGAAGTTGATGATTATTCCTAAAAGCAAAAATGAAAATCGATAGATGACAAAAGAAGAAATAGTAAGAGCGTTTATGGAAAAAATTTGGAACCAACAAAGAAAAGATTTGGTCGAAAAATTTATTGATAAAAATTATCAAATTCATTTAGATACAGGAGATAATTGGGAAGGAAAAGTATTGAACTACGAAGAATTTAAAAGAAGATTAGATTTTTCATTCAACTCCTTTCCAGATATAAATTTTGAAATTACTTCTGCAATCGAAGATGAAAATCATGTTGCGATAAACTGGATTTTAACTGGAACTAACCTCGGAAAGATTGGAGATTTTCCTCCGACAATGAAGAAAATTAAAACAAATGGGATAACCATTTATCATTTCAATGGTGACTTGATTTCTGGACATACGCAAGTTTTCAATAGGAATTTAGTATCTAAGCAACTGGGATTTTAAAAAGATTTATAAGATGGCACAAACAGTATGCGTAATTTTTCAAACGATTGAATGATTTTGTAAATAGTACTTATCTCTTTCAATTCAAAGTTCATCATCAAGTGTATTCAGATTTTTAAGAAGTGCACCGTATTTATTTTCTTAACTTTAAGAGACAAGCACTTAAGGGATGAAAATTACTAGCTACCTTGTTATTTTCTTTATTACAATGTTTTCCAATGTTGCAATAGCCCAGTATTGCACTTCCGACACAAGATTTACAGAGCTAGACTATTTCACAGCAAATGAAATTTCATCCATAGAAGATGTCACATTTGCTACTAATGTCACTGATGGCTTGGGGATCACACAAGACTTAGATTTCGATATTTATTTTCCTTCTGCAACAAGTGAAACCTTAACTGGAAGACCTTTTGTGCTTTTGCTGCACGGAGGAGGATTTCAGTCTGGGAATAGATCTCTGATGACAGATTATTGTATTGAATTTGCAAAAAAAGGCTTCGTTGCGGCGACAATGGATTACAGGAAAGGATGGGATACATCAATACCAGTTGATCAAGTAAGAGCAGGTTATCGAGTCCAACAAGATGTGTACGCTGCTTTGAGGTATATTGTCGAGCATGCAGCTGTAGTTGACATTGATACCTCATGAATGTTTATCGGTGGCCAAAGTGCTGGAGCTATTGGTTCATTTTTTTCGGCCTATATAGATCAACAAGAATGGGAAATAGCATTCCCTGGGATCGAAGCAGACCTTGGGGCTTTAGATACTTCTGGAAATAATTTGACACACTCATTTACCCTAAAGGGAATTTTTAATAATTGGGGAATGGCCATGTCATCTTCTATTAATCCATCTGAATTACTTCCTACCATTTCTTTTCATGGTGGACAGGATAATACAGTGCCCATTGACAGCAGCATTACAGGTAATATAGCTTTTATAGGATCCGGAATTGTCCATGATGTCTTACAGACAAATGGTATATGTTCAGAGTTAACAGTAGATTCTTTAGGTGGACATGGCATTTATACAAACAGTGTCGGTTTAGAATTTCGTATTGAAAGAGCAAGCTGTTTTTTTAAAAGTCAATTTTGTAATAACTGTTCCTCAACACTTATGACACATGCTATTTCTGCTAATTGCTCATTAGATACACAGACCTCAAACTTACAAGTCGATCAGACTTCAATTCAACTATTTCCAAATCCGACACAAAACGACTTTACTATAGTTGGCGATCTGTCTAACTATCAAATTGAAATTCTAAGTGCCTCAGGTACACTCATCCAAGTGATTTATAGCACTGACACATCGCACACGATTGACATCTCTGATTTACCTCAAGGCATTTTTTTTGTCAAGGCCAGCAATTTGACAAACAACCAATTAGTGTTGCAAAAAATCATTAAGCATAATTAGCTACCAGCCAAGTGCATTCAATGAAGCCAGTCGTTCGGCATCGATTAGCAAAAAAAAGAAGCATGATGAATTATAAAATAATCGGATTTCTATTTCTCGGACTCATCCTCTCTACCTGCAAAGGCCAATCAATTAAGAATGACGGAAAATTAATTGGAGGTCCATGTGCAGATTGCGAAGCTTTATTAGATTATAAATTAATAGATCTAGTTCTTAAATCGGTTGATTCATTACCAGGGTATTCTGAAACGAATCCTAAATTAAAAATCTCGGGTAAGGTTTATAAATCAGATGGAAAAACTCCTGCTGAAAATGTTATACTTTATATCTATCATACCAATAGAGATAGCATCTACGAACCAAGTAAGAATCCAATAGGATGGGAAAGGCGCCATGGTAAAAATAGAGGATGGCTAAAAACCAATTCCAAAGGGGAATATACATTTTACACATTTAGACCTGCGCCTTATCCTCTAGCTCGAGAGTCTGAACATATTCACATGTATGTACAAGAACCAGATAAGATCCCCTACTATATTGATAATTATATGTTCCTTGATGACCCAACATTACAGCAAGAAGATTTTAATTCGCTAAAGAAAAGAGGAGGCTCTGGACTAATAAATCTTACTGAAGAAAATGGAATCTTAATTGGGCATAGAGATATAATTTTAGGTTTAAATATTCCCCACTACGATGACTAAATAAAAAGGAAGCTATCGTAATAATGTCTATGATGGGGATAGCTCATATATGCCTCCTACTGTTTATCTAAAACTGCTTGGCGTGCAATAAGCATAAATGTAAAATCATTTAGAATCTCATTGAAATCCTTTAGTTCTGGTTTTAAGCATGCTTTTACTTTGTAACTATTATTAATCAAAGAAGTAAAAACATGAAGGTTACCAAAAACATGCATGACAAAGAACTACAAGCTCAATATGGTCAATTTAGAACCTTAGTTTCAATAAATTCAAAAAAATTGGGACTTAAAATTATGAACAGCCTTGTCAGAATGACCAAGGGTCAAAAAATAAAGGGAATCATAAATGAAACACTCCATGTTTCGAGCACTCATACAAAAAATCATAAAATTCGCACAAGAGTATTTAGGCCGGAAGGAACAGAAGCCGAGACGCTTCCTGCTATGATATACTTTCATGGCGGTGGATATATGATGGGAATACCTGAAATGGCAAATGTGTTTTATGAAGATGTGTTAAAAAGAAAAAAGGTAACTATTTTTTCACCAGACTATAGGCTATCTCAAAGAGACCCTTTTCCCGCAGGCTTTAATGATTGTTATGACGTACTTCTTTGGATCCGCGATAATGCAAAAAAACTTAAAATAGACTCGAATAAAATTATTATCGCAGGCCATAGTGCAGGTGGTGGAATGGCAGCAGCCATTACATTAAAAGCTCGAGACACAAAAGATGTGAAGCCCATTTTTCAAATGCCTATTTATCCAATGCTTGACCATAGGATGATTACAGCCTCTTCAAAAATGCAAGGATCAACTATGTGGGATGCAAATATTAATGAAAGAGCATGGGGACTTTACTTAAAAAACATCAAAGGAAATGTTCCTACTTATGCTTCTCCAGCTTTAAATGAAGACTATAGAGACTTCCCTCCTACGATCAGTTTTGTTGGAGATTTAGAACCATTCTATGATGAAAATGTTGCCTATATTGAAGCATTAAAAAAAGCATCTGTTCCTGTTAAATTCAAAATTTACAAGGGTGCTTACCATGGATTTGAAGTAGGCTCTCCTAAAGCACAAATCGCAATGGAAGCTAATAAATTTCAATTAGATGCTTTTGAGGAGTTTTACGATACATATATTCATTAATCGAGATAAATTTAGCACTATCGAAAATCAATGATCATGAAGCAAGTCATCGAAATAAAGAGAATTTCTGAAATGCATCAAATGGGAGATTTACCAAAACCCAATCATCCCCTTGTTAGTCTTATTTACAATAAGGACTTAAAAACGGTATCGGCTATGAAAGGAGTTAAGATAATCAATCATCTCTATACGATTATTTTTAAGTCCTCAAATGTTTGCAGCTCATTTTCATATGGTAGAAGTTCATATGACTATGAGCAGGGCACTTTAGTTTTTACAGCACCTGGACAAGTAATGGAATTTGAAAATGATACTGCAGAAGATGAACCAATAGATCCAGATGGTTGGTCATTGGTATTTCATCCTGATATTATTAGGAAGTCAAAATTATCTCATAAAATAAATAAGTATTCTTTTTTTCATTATGACTCTAATTAAGCCTTGCATTTATCTGATAAAGAAAGGGCTTCTATTGAAAATCTATTAGAGAAAATAGTTCAAGAATATAGTCAAATGCTGGATAGACATAGTCAAGATTTGATAATATCCAATATTGAATTATTTCTGGACTATTGCTTAAGATTTTACGATAGACAGTTTTTTTCAAGAGTTAATTTAAACAGCGATACCATATCAAAATTTGAACGTCTACTAATCAACTATTTCTCGTCTGAGGAAGCACATCAAAACGGAGTGCCGAGCGTAGAATTTTGCGCAAAGCAGCTTAATTTATCACCAAACTATTTGAGTGACTTGCTTAAAAGAGAAACAGGAAAAACAACATTAGAGCACATTCATTATTTTCTAATTGAAAAAGCCAAAAATAGTCTTCTCAATTCTTCTGATACAATAAGTGGAATTGCTTTCTCATTAGGATTTGAATATCCACAACACTTTAGTAACTTATTTAAATTAAAAACAGGATTAAGTCCAAAAGAATATAGACACTTAAATTGAATACCATATGATTATATATATCAGATCTTTTTTATTCGCTGCTCGGTGAGATGATCGATATATTGTCAGTTACCCACAAAAATAAAATAGTAAAAGTGTGACAAATTGATTATTGATGCGAATAATGGAATAAACAGTTTTCAATTTGGACGAAAAAGAAAAAATATTCTTAAAAATTCTTGAAAGCCACAAAGGTATCATATACAAGGTAGCTAATGCCTACTGCTATGATAAGTCCGACCAAGATGATTTAATTCAAGAAATAACTTTGCAGATTTGGAAATCCATGGAGAATTTCGACGAGCAATTTAAATGGTCAACTTGGATTTATCGGATTGCTTTAAACACTTCAATTTCCCACTATCGAAAAAATAAAACCCATAAAGAAAAAACCGAAGACCTTAATTCGGTAATTGAAATTACAAATGCAAGTGAGGAATCTTCCGATGACGAAAATTATCTCCTGCTTAAAAGATTCATACAAGAACTCAAAGAAATAGACAGGGCTTTAATTCTCTTACATCTTGAAAGATTGAGCAGTAAAGAAATTGCGAATATCATGGCTTTAACACAAACCAATGTTACAAGCAAAATTTCCAGAATCAAAAAGAAGCTCAAAATTAAATTTCAAAATCATAAACAATAACTATTATGGATAATACTGATTTGCAAAATATTTGGAAGTCTTATGACCAAAAGATTCAAAATATGCTCACAATAAATAAAGAAGTAGCCATCAATCTTTCAATGCAGAAACTGGATAAACAAATTCGTAGACTAAACCGTCCGAAATGGACTGCGATCGTTCTTGGAATTCCTTACACCATTCTTTTAATTGGTATTACTGTTATTGCATCCATTTCCAAGGCCTACTTTGTTGCAATTGGTTTTGGAGCGATAGCTCTAATTATGGCAATATTGCTTGGAAATTATTTTTACCAGTTGCATTTAATTAGTAAAATTAGAAATAGCGATCAAGTCCTCTTCACCCAACAACAATTATCAAAGCTGAAAATTTCAAGTTTCAACAGTTTAAATTTTGCAGTTTTCCAGTTACCTTTTTGGTCGGTATGCTGGATAAGTATAGAAACCCTAAAAGCAAACCCGTATACTTATGGTGGAATAAACTTAGTTGTTTGCTTAATCCTGACAATGATTTCATTCTGGATATACAAAGAGCTAAGTTATAAACACAAAGCATCAAAGATTAGAGATTTTTTTCTATCTGGAAGTGAATGGGAGCCAATTGCTAAATCAGCAGAAATATTGGAACAAATAAAAGAATATGAAAACTACAATTTGCAGGATTAATAAATCCTATTGATGGTAAAGAATCTAGAACCCATATTTGAAGGATGATTAAGATCTAGCTGCAAAGATAAAATATACAAAAATGTACCTATTATAATTTCGGAGTAAGCTCAATCAAAATTGCTCCATAGCATACTAACAATGAAAAATTCCGAAACTGACATACATTTATCGAGTATTCAACAAAGAAAAATTGGGCAAGACAAAAACGTCGAAGAAATCATCGAACATGTCAAAAAAATCCTTGAGATCATTAACACTAAACATCAATTAAGTTTTAGTAAAACATTAGAAGGTGGAACAAGTGCCTTTACTTGTGTGGTTAAAAATATCAAGGGTGAAGAATTCGTCACCAAAATTTCATTCAATGACCATGAAACCGAACTAGACTTTCAAAAAGAATTAGCAGCTTTAGAACTTGCAAATGGAAATGGATACGTAAAGCTATTAATTAAAGATCAAGCTTTAGGATATGCCATCCTTGAAAAGCTTGGTAAACCATTATCAGATTTTGATTATCCAATAAAAGAGCAAATCAAGATTATATCAACTACATTAGTAAAATCTTGGAAAAAGATAGATAAGCCAACTCAAGGACTTATATATGGAACAGAAATTTTAGATTGGTTTCAAAATTTTATTGACAAATCATGGAAGGAATATAAAGAACCCTATTCACCAGAATTAAAAAATAAAGTTGATAAGGTTATTCTAGAAAGAAGAAATAATCTTGACTTTAAAAATTGTGTCTTAGTTCATGGAGATGCTCATAATAAGAATATATTAAAGAATCTCGGTAAAGATGAAAACGACTATAGCTTTATTGATCCTGATGGAATTGTTTGTGAGCCAGAATACGACCTTGGAGTATTAATGAGAGAATGGATTGATGAATTACTCCTAAACTGTAAAATAAAAACTAACCAACGATTAGATCTCTTAAGTAAAATTACTGGTTTGAATAAAGTTTCGATTTGGCATTGGGGATTAATTCAGCTTGTTGCGACAGGTTTAGTTTTATATTCCATAAATGAAAAGAATAAGGCTAATAAAATGTTTAAAGTGGCAAATGAATATTGGATTGAAAAATAGAAAAAGTGCAATATAATTATCCATAAAAAATTATTACTCGCTCTGGGATAATACGCGGTATATACTTTGCATTGATTACAATGAAAAACACAAAAATGACGGCAACAAATTTTGGAATAACTATACTTTGCTAAGCTTGAAAATCAATCAACTATGAAGAACGCTTTTAAATATTCAAGCTTATGTTTCATTGTACTAGCTGCTTTGTTATTTTCATGCTATTCTCCAAAATATACCTATCGAGTACTTGCATGGCAAGATTCAGACTATAATGATTATGAAAAATTTGATAGTTATTTAATTTCTCCTAATAATGAAGTATTTCATTTCCATCAATTGCACGAACAAAAATCAAAGCATGAATTACACAAGTTGGCGGACATCATTGAAAAAAATGATTTTAAAGAATTTTTGAAAGAAAGAGGAACCTATGCTTTTCTTGTAATAAGAAACGACTCCATTCTTGTCGAAAATTATTTCGATCATAATAAAAGAGCGCAGCTTCAAAACACATTTTCAGTTTCTAAATCTATTTTGTCTTTGGCGACTATAAAGGCAATTGAACTTGGATATATTAAGAGTACAAGCGAATCCATTACAACTTTTATTCCCGAACTACTAGAGAGAAATAAAGACTTTAAAAAAATTACCATTGGTGATTTACTTAGGATGAAATCAGGAATAAAGTACTCGCCAAAAACAAGTTTTCCATGGCTAAATAGAGATAGTCCTATGACCTACTATCATCCAAACTTGAGAAAAGTTGCAATCAAAAAATCAAAAATAGCTAAAGCACCTGATGCAGAATTTTTATACAATAACTACAACCCTTTGTTATTGGGTTTAATTATGGAGCGAGCAACAAACATGAAACTCTCTGCATTTATAGAGGAACATTTTTGGAAAAAAATAGGTGCAGAATTTGAAGCACAGTGGAGTACCGATGAAAAGGGATTTGAAAAAATGGAAAGTGGGTTTATGGCTACTCCTATTGATATGGCTAAAATAGCTAGGCTTCTACTTAATGAAGGCGCATACAACAACCATCAAATTTTAGATAAGGATTTACTAACAGCATTTACAAAGACCATTAGTAAAATTAAGGTGTTTGAAGATAGAGAATGGGGTTATGGTCACTTCTGGTGGACATTGCCTGACAATACGATAAATCCTTCAATAATGGCAAATGGACATATGGGACAATTCATATTTATTAATCCTAAGACAAATTATATTATCATAAGAAATGGACTAAAAAAAGGTGAATTTTACGATGATGATTGGGCTGAAATATTTAAAGAATATACAAAACGTTAAAATGAAAAATATTACTGTCCTATTAGTTTATTTTATAAAACAGCTAGCTTTAGAATGACTTTAGCAGCAAACATTTAAAAATGAATATCATAGATAAATTTCGTATTGAAGGCAAAACAGCTTTGGTTACTGGTTGTAAAAGAGGTATAGGGAAGGCTATGGCCATTGCACTTGCCGAGGCAGGAGCAGATATTATTGGTGTGAGTGCCAGCCTTGAAAAAACAGGTAGCGAGGTTGAACAAGCCATTACTGCATTGGGTAAATCATTCAAGAGTTATGCTTGTGATTTTGGAGATCGAGATGCACTCTATGCATTTATCCAAAAAGTAAAATTAGAAAATAAGTCAATTGATATTTTGGTTAATAATGCTGGAACTATCAAACGCGCACCAGCAATAGAACATGGTGACGAACTTTGGGATCATGTCATTGCTGTCAACCAATCTGCGCAATTTATACTGACACGAGAAATAGGAAAAGAAATGGTATTGAGAGGAAATGGGAAGATCATATTTACTGCCTCTTTACTGACTTATCAAGGTGGAATAACGGTCCCCGGATATGCAGCCAGTAAAGGAGCCATAGGGCAATTGACAATGGCTTTCGCCAATGAGTGGGCTGGTAAAGGTGTGCAGGTAAATGCCATTGCACCTGGGTATATTGCAACTGACAACACCAAAAACTTAAGAAGCAATCCCGAACGAGCAAAAGCCATACTTGCAAGAATTCCTGCTGGAAGATGGGGGAAACCGGAAGACTTTAAAGGTCCTATTGTGTACCTTAGCTCTGCTGCATCAGATTATATGAACGGAAGTATCATGACGGTAGACGGAGGCTGGATGGGTAGGTAAATCCAGAATGAAAATTCAAAACAATCAATGTCAGGAATAGAAATTTCAGGAATAGAGTATTTTGTAATAGCCTGTTATTTGGTTTTGACGGTAGTAGTGGGTCTGGTGTTTAAAAACTTCTCCGCCAATACCGCCGACTATTTTAAAGGAGGATCAAAAGGAACTTGGTGGTTGGTGGGCACCAGTGCATTTATGGGAAGTTTTACTGCTTGGACATTTACAGGAGCAGCTGGAATGGCTTATGAAGCAGGTTACTCGGTCATGTTTCTCTTCTTAGGAAGTTCTTTAGGTTACTTTATGAATTTTCTGTTCCTCGCTCCTTGGCTGAGGCAATTACGAGTTACTACACTTCCTGAAGCTATTTCTTTACGTTTCGGAGAAACCACCCGTAATTTTTACGCCTTGTATGAAGTGCCTGTTCGAATTCTTTATTCCTCAATGGCGCTTTATAGCTTGGGTATTTTTTGCTCCGCCGTATTCGGTTATAATATTAATTATGTAATTATTCTTTGTGGAGTAGTAGTCTTAATTTATTCTGCAACAGGAGGTCGTTGGGCTGTAATGGCAACTGACTTTTTACAAGGGTTGATATTGGTACCATTAACTATAGTCATTGCTTGGATCTGCTTAGACAAATTGGGAGGCATCAAAAATTTATTTGAGTCAGTAAAAGCGGCAGGACTTAGCGAAGCATATAAAATGGTCAATTCTGTTGAATTATTTGCAGGCGCTTATACATGGGGATGGATTAGTGCAATCATGGTTAAACAATTTCTAGTTTACAATTCTCTTAATGCTGCTCCTCGTTATTTTTCCGTTAAAGACGGACGTGAGGCAAAAAAAGCAGCACTATTGGCATCCGTATTATTGCTTGCAGGAAGTTTTATTTGGTTCCTTCCTCCGATTACCGCTCGTCTACTCTTTCACGACACCGTTATGGCCATCGACATTAGTAAACCAAGCGAAGCGAGTTATGCCATAGCCAGTATCAGTTTACTTCCTGTCGGATTGGTAGGCATGATCGTGGTGGCAATTTTAACAGCGACAATGAGTTCAATGGATACCGGACTGAATACCAATGTCGCGATTCTAATAAAAGATATTTACCCAAAGTTATCCAAAAAGCTTCGTTGGCAACCAAAAGATGAAACACAACTGTTGCGAATAGGAAGGCTATATACTTGGTTTTTGGGTGCCTTGATTATTATATTGGCTTTATATTTTGCCCAACAAGAAGGGAAAGGCATCTTTGAAATAATGTTAGATGTAGGAGCACTTTTAGCGGTACCCATAGCAGTGCCACTTCTGTGGGGCTTGTTTTTCAGGCACACACCCTCTTGGGCAGGCTTATTATCAATAGGTTTTGCTTTTATTGTTTCTTGTCTTGCATTCTTCGAAGTACCAATAAGTAGTTTAGGATTTACAGAGACCATTAGTAAAGACTTTCACTGGAATTACCAACAAAAATTATTCGGTGTATTTGGAGCAGGTACACTAGGTTTTTTTGTGTCAATGTTATTTGCTCCTACAAAGGAATCTGTTCACAGAAAAAAAGTCGATCAATTTTTTACTTTGATGAAAACTCCGATTGATTTCGAAAAAGAAATTGGTCAAGGTAATGACCTACGACAATTAACTGCTATAGGTGGGTTTGGTGTAGCCATCACTTGCTTTATTGCTTTACTCTTATTCATCCCCAATCCAATTGAAGGACGCTTGGCTATCTTGAGCTTGGTGGTCGTTATTGGTGGAATCAGCTTCTGGATGCTCAGATTGGGAAAACAAAAAAATGCAAAATAAGTACATGGATTACCTACTCATTGATGATCGCTTAGAACAGCTCAAGTCACAACTCCATACCACACACCATGAACACTTCAATAGGCTTATTGAACAGTGTCGACCTTATTACAATGAAGTTCTTTCAAGCGATCCCCCTCCTACTAGCATTACATATATGGGAATGGCAGCTGCCAATCTAAGCCTGGCTTATCGTCTAACAGGACAAGAGCATTATTTACAAGAAGCGAAGCGGTGGATCTTTACAGCAACTGGCTATGAAGTTTGGGGATATGGATTTTTGGTGGATGTGGATTTGAGTGCATCCTGGTTGCTTTATGGCTTAGGTTTGTCTTACGATTGGATCAAAGAAGATTTGACAAACGAAGAACGCAAAACCTTCCTTACTAAACTCATCCTTCAAGGAAACAAAATTTTTAACTACGGTGAAGATAATAAAGGCAATTGTTGGTCAACAGATTATTGGCAAAATCATAATTGGATCAACTATACAGGATTATTGACCACTGCTTACGCCATTAGAAAGGAATATAAAGGTGCAGAACAATGGATTAACACAATAAAAGAAAATTTTAAAACTGTATTCCAATACTTGCCCGAGGATGGTTCCAACTATGAAGGAACAGGCTATTGGAGATATGCAATGAAATTTTTCTTAACGACTGCCCACCTCATCCGTAAAGATGGTGGGCCCAATTATTTCGAATCCGACTTTCTTAAAAATACTTTTTACTTTCGGCTTTATCAATCAGCCCCTAATTGGGAAGAGAACATTCCTTTCGGTGATGTGCATGATAGAAGGAGTTCTCACTCCATATGCGCTTATTACAAATTGGCTGCAGAGTGTCAAAATCGATATGCCCAATGGCTAGCAGAATTGGTGCGCACCAAATTTTTGTTTAGGGAAGCTTCTCAAAGTAAAATATTTCCAGGCATTCTTCCAGAAGCCTTTTTAGAGTTATTGTGGTATAATCCATCCATCAAACCACTATCGCCCAATGAGCTTCCCTTGCATAAATATTTTCCAGATTTAGGATTGGTAGTAATGCGCTCTGGCTGGGATAAAGATGCGACGCATCTTTCTTTTAAGACCAGCCCACCTGGAGGCCACAAACAATGGAAAATTAGCTGGGAGATCAACAAAAAGAATAATTGGCGTACACGGAGCTTAACTCATTATCATGTTGACTTCAATCACTTCACACTTATACACCGTGGCGCCTTACTAGCAATGGACGAAGGCTACAATCGAACTTCGAGAGCAGAGATACATAATTTGATTACAGTGGATGGCAAGGGCTGTATAGGTGAAAAAATTTGGGAGGAAGGAGATCTTAGCGATCCAGAAAGATTCGATCTTAATTGTAAAGGCATTCACAATGTTTGGCGAGATGTGCCTGAAACAGCTAGTGCATGTATCGAAGCATTCACCGCTAAGGATGAATATATTTATGCAGTTGGAGAAGCAAGTAAAATGTATGATCCAAAGCTGCAATTAAAACGTATTGCACGTCACATCATTAATAGTCAGTTGGGTTATTTTATTATACTCGACGAACTAAAGAGTGATCTGGAGCATACCTACACTTGGCGCATGCACTCTGAAAAACAAGCCAAAAAGTTATCCGAGAATCATTTTGAAATTCAAGATGGAAGAGGAGCATTAAATGTATTTGCTATGTTTCCTGTGGACACAGTGGACGAGGTCACCGAGACTTTGATAGAAGAGATTATGACACCTCAGCGGCCAAATGATATACGACGCATCAGTCTCCAGACGCTTAAAATCGAAAACTCCAATCAGTCCAAAAACTTGCACTTTCTTCATGTCCTTCAACCCAAAGGTACGATAGAAGACGAAGCCACTGAACCTCTTAACATACATAGGATTTTTGGAGACGGATGCAGTGGAGTGAAAATCAAGTCAGGGACACATACTGAAATATTTTTATTCTCGGATAAACATGACATTCATTATAAAGATATTAATACGCAAGGCAAGTGGATTTCAAAGATTAGTAATAAGCGAGGTCATGTAATAAAATCAATCTGCTATAAACCCAAATACTAAAAGTAAGGCCTTGTATTTCCATACTTCATTTTTATCATTACTCAAAATGTAGTTCTATTGCATGAAGCATTAATACTTGCAAAATAAAAGGGTAAAATATTTAAAAAGTAGCAGTTAGGGCTTTGTCATTGTCATAGATCTATAAAAAAATATGAACAAAGGGTAACCTCTTCCACGGTTTCGATATATGGTTTTGAAAATATTACTTCAATAACAAAATCAATTCGAAATGAAAAAAATCTATTTATTAATTGCTTGTTCATTTTATTTCACATGTACAAGTATTTTCGCTCAAGGAAATAGCCAAAAAAAATTTAGTTTAAAAATTGGTGCTGGATTGTATCAACCAAATATAAATGAAAATGGAGTCGTCTTTACGAATGGTAGCAATAGTGATGGTGTTTCTTTTTCTGGAGCTACCTACAGTCCTGAAATTAAACAAGGAATAAATCTTTTAACTTCATTAGACTATGCTCTTTCTGATAAATTTTATGTGGGCTTAGGATTTAATAGTGCATTTGCGAAAGCCAACTTTATTAGAGATGCTAGGGTTAATAATCAAACCATTGATGGTTATTTACAAAATGGGGCTTTAGCAAATATGCACATGCTTTTAAACTTTACATATGCACCAAAAGGTGAAGGTATAAAACCCTATGCAAAGTTGGGCATAGCCTATTTAACGCAAGAGGTTGAATTAGGCGATGTGCCCTTAGCCATAACAAACAATATAGAAACAGAAATTTTTACCGATTATAAAAGTAGTGGAATTGGGCTCATTCCTGAGTTAGGCATCGCTTATAAAAATATGTTCTTATCTGTTGCCTATAATGCTTCTTTAAAGGAACTCACGGGAGAGACTGTAGATGGATTTACTTCTCCTGGATCCATTACATCAAGAGGCCTTCATTTTAATTTTACTTACAATTTGTTTAGATTCTAGAACATAAGTAGCAAATACCTTCTTCATAATTACTTATTCTTTCAACAAACTTAAGATTGCAAAGATGGAATAAGAATGTCAGTATTCTAAAAAGGAAATAATTAGTATAAAGTGTAAAACGTTGGTTCGCTCTTTGTAGGCGAACGGCGTTTGTTCTTTCAAAAATCTGCGAGTTAACTAAATACTTTTAGCAGCTAGCCGAAATTGTAAAATAAAAAGAAGTGCCTTCTCCAAATGCGGACTCAGCCCAAATCTCACCACCATGCATATCTACAATTTTGAGACAGGTAGAAAGACCAATACCAGATCCACTATATTTATCTTGACTGTGCAGTTTTTTAAAGGGTTCAAATATACTATTTAGGTGATCTTCTTTGATGCCGATACCATTATCTTCAATCCTAAACTCCCATTTCAAAGGTTTTTTCTTAGCAGAAATTTTTAGGATTAATAACTCATCCTCTTTTCGAAACTTGATCGCGTTTGAAATCAAATTTTGAAAGAGTTGATTAATCTTTATTGGAACAACTTTTAGCCTTGGCAGATCATCACAAATGATCGTCGTCTTTGTTGATTGAATTGGCTCAAGCAAACTTTCTTTTGCTAGTGCTATTACTTCATTCAAATCTGTTTCAACAAGAGCGTTTGCACCTACTCCAATACTTGCGTAATCCAATAAATCTGTAATAAAAGAATTCATGTTATTGGATCCCGTCATTATAAGATCCATATACTTATCTGTTTTTTCATCTTTCCAAGAATTTTGATCTAGGTGTCTGTTTAGTAGTTGAGAAAAACTTATAATGGTACGCAATGGGCTCTTTAGATCATGAGATGTTGCATATGCGAATTGTTCTAATTCTAGATTTTTTTTAGACAAAAGAAGTTTTGCCTCTTCCAATCCATTATTTTTCTCAACAAGAGACTGCTGCAGCTTTTCCAACATTTCAGCCTTTTCAAGCGTTTTCTGTTGTTCTTGTTTGACAAGCTCTTTTTGTTCTTTCAATTCTTCAATAATCAAATTATTACCCTTTCTAAAAAAGTATAAAATCATTGCAACATAAAAGAGCAATCCTAAAATAGCGATAAGGTAGACTTCAGGAGTCTGCAAAACCATTTCCATTGAACTTTGCTCAGCTTTAATTTCTAAGTAGTACAATAAAAAAACATATAGCGTTACAATTCCAGTCCAAAAAATACCTGACTTTAGATTTGCAAAACAAAATGCAAACATTGGAACAAGTAAGGTCCAAAATATTCCTAAGTAATAAATCTTTCCTGAGCTGAGTGCATCAATTACAGCTATGATAAAAAATCCAAGAGCAATTATATTCCCTATGTATGCAAGTTTAATATTCAACTTTAAACACAAAAGATAAATACCTCCAAATAGCAAAGCAGGCCAGTAAACACCTGAACTATTAAAATGTAGAAAATGATTCAGAAGCATCATAATTAAAAGCAAGCCTATTCCAAATAAAACAGAATAAATGAGTACATAAGTTTTATAGGTCTCTTCCTTAGTCTCTTTAGACTCAGTAGGGAATAAATAACTTATATAAGTGTGAATATTCTTAAGAAAATGGATTCTATTGTGCTTTTGATTTGTTGTCGATGCCATAATTAAAGTGCTTTAACTTAGGTCTTCTAATTTTTTGATAAATGAATACTGATACCTATTAGCTTGAATCTAATTATACCATCTTTGTAAAGATGATTCATACAATGATCAGTTATTGCTAATTCACTGACCAAGCTTAAGCATCAAGAAAGAATATCAAATTTCAAATTCGAATAAGGATCTAAACCAACTGGTTAAGGTCCTTGCTAGGATTATTCTATTTTTCAAATATCCATTCTTTTAAAAATCAATCACACATCAAACGTGTCATTAATAAAATGTAAAAATGTAGATCTAAGAAAAAAGAATCTGTGTAGCTATAGAAAGTGTTTAGTAAATCGGTTTATGAGAAACTTATAATTTCAAGAGTAGAATAAGTGTTACAAGCACAAAGTAAGAATTCTATATTTCAAAACCAACTAAAAAGAATCAATGGATTTCGGAGAAAATTGCTACCTAGTATATGATTACCCAGTTTCTTTAAGAGACTTACACGCTACAAAAAACGCTTTGTAGGAACCTATCCTTTAAGACATATTTAATTGCTGTGTCCCATGAGTAGGTATTTCGAAACTAAAGGTACTGCCCACTCCAAGTTCAGAATGAACACTGAGTATCTTACCCATATCCTCGACAATCATTTTACATGTATCCAAACCAATTCCAAGACCTTCTACGTCCTTATCTGAAACTCTTTTAAAGGGATCAAAAATAGTTGACAGCTTTTCTGAGGATATACCTATTCCATTATCACTTATAGAACATTTTATTGCATTTTCTGACAACTCAAATTCTACTTTCACGAAAGAATCTTTGTTGGGGTCACTATACTTAATGGCATTAGAAATAATATTTTGGAAAAGCTGTTTGTAAAGACTTTCATAACCAAACATTTGAACATCAATTTGAGGCTTGATTAAGTGAACCTTATAATTCTTAAATTCTTGGAAGAGTAATAATTCTACAGTTTCAAGCAATTGAAGCCCAGAGATTATCGATGGACTGACATCGGTTTTGATAAATAACATATTGGTGATCCCGAAACTTTCATTGCAAGATCAATATATTCCTCTAAGTATTCTTTGTTTTGATTTAGCTCTTCAACTATCCCATAACTTGCAACTATTTTGTCAAGCTCTTCGTCTGATAAATAGACTAAATTTTGGAGCATATTTTAAATACTTTAATGTTTTAATATCAATCATCAAGTCCCCTCTTGAAGGCTTTACCAATCTACTAGCTAAAAGAAAAGCATACCTTCACTTACTCCAATATAATCGTGAGTTCCCTGCTAATGTTCTCTATTCTGTACAATTTCTTTAAATTTTTCAATTCACTAACTTTGATCCATTAAGAGTAAACTATATCATATAGCTATGACTCGAAGAAATCAAAATATCAGATGCGCAAACGGACTACCCGAGTATACAGTAGTCAAAATATTTAGGAGCTCTTATTTATATCTTATTTTACACTAGCGTTATAATGAGTAATGCAATTTTCAATTTAATCGGATAGAACAATAATTATGATTTATAGGACTTTAGGTTTCATACTTTTAATGACAAGTAATTTGTTATTTGGACAAAAACCACCGGAACAAATTAGTGAAACTGATTTTACAATTGGTAAGACCATCATTTTTAAATCATCTGTATTAGATGAAAATAGAGACTTAAATATTTATTTACCATTAAGCTACTCAAAGGACAGTATAAAAACATATCCTGTAATTTATCTATTAGATGGATCAAAAGATGAGGACTTTATACATGTATCAGGAATTGTTCAGTTTGGATCTTTCTCTTGGATTAATATGATTCCAGAATCCATAGTAATTGGAATCTCAAATGTTGATAGAAAAAGAGATTTCACTTACCCTTCTGAAAATGTCCTTGACCAAAAAGAATTTCCTAGTTCTGGAGGGTCAGAAAAATTTATTACGTTTCTAGAAACTGAAGTACAAACATTTATTGATGCAAATTTTAGAACAACTAAAAATAAAACTTTAATAGGGCAGTCATTAGGCGGTCTCTTAGCGACTGAAATATTATTTGAAAAACCAGAGCTCTTTGATAATTATATTATTGTTAGCCCAAGTCTTTGGTGGGATGATGAAAAACTATTAAAAAGAAAAGTAAAAAACTATGAATCGAAAAAATCCATCTTCATAGCAGGAGGAGAAGAAGGAGAAGTAATGGTGCGCACTGCAAAAGAATTGTATGAAAAACTTAAAATGAGTCAAAGTAAGAATACTGATTTATTTTATAAATTTTTGGAAGATAAAACGCATGGAGATGCACTACACTTTGCTGTTTATTATGCTTTTGAAAAAATATTTAATCAAAATAATAACCAAGAATAACTTCATGGAATACAGTTGAAGATTCCGCCCATTAAGAAAAATCAAGAGAACAGAAATTAAATATACATGATGATAATTTCTAAAACTAATTTCAATTTAGCTGTGCTGCGTACACAACTTATCCCCTATCTCGATCCATTTTTTTTGATTAATTTATGTACACATGTTTGATGTTTCACCAGGCTGGCATACCACCATTCATCCGTTCTATGTTATAGCAACTCAATTGCTATCTTATCTAGCGCTCCTTATACTAATCACACTGATTGGGATTAAATTATTTACCATTAAAAAAGAACAGTACCAAAGGCCATTAAATATCATCAATCTTATGTTCTGCGTACTAAGTACTACATTGCTCTTAGCATATTTTGTAGAGCTAATAGTGGCTTGGTATGCTGGTTATTTTTATGAACAATTAGCATTTTTTGATCGGGCCATTGGTCCTATTTGGAAACTATATTTCGCAGTAATGATTCTTTCATTGCTGCTAACGCAACTATTGTGGCGAAAAAAAAATCGAATAAATATCAATCTTGCTTTATTCATTATTTTGATGTACCATATCCAACTGTGGTTTGAACGGATTTATATATTCTTAAGCACTTATATTAGATAATAAGTTTTAAAAATAGTCACGAATGAAAAACGCTTTCTTTTTACCTACTTTTCTTTTACTTGTTGTTTTTGTTGCTTGCAATAATAAAGTTGAGGAATTAATCAAGATTGATGAGGTAGCTCCCTGGTGCATTCTGGGGTTTGATGCAATGGAAAGAACTCCTGAACAAAGAATATCCATGATCAAAGAAATGGGACTTTCTAAGTATGGTTTTAATAAAGGGAAGGGTGATCTGACTACCATGATTGAGGAATTCAATTTGGCAAGTGAAAATGAAATAGAGATCAGTTCCATTTTTCTTTGGTTAAATGCCAAAAGAGATAGCATTGGAAAATTGAGTCCTGCAAATCAAGAACTACTTAATAATTTAAAAAAGGTAGATCAAAAACCAGTTATATGGTTGAGTTTTAGCGAAAACTTTTTTGAAAATATAGATCAAAACGAATCATTGAATTTATCTGTAGAAATGATTAAGTTTATCAAATTGAAAGCAGATGAATTGGATTGTGAGTTAGCGCTGTACAATCATCATGGCTGGTTTGGAAACCCTCACCATCAAGTTGAAATTTTGGAGCAATTAGATGATGCATCCATTAGTCTGGTTTATAATTTTCATCATGCCCAAGACTATGTAGATGAATTCCCCGACATAGCAAAAAAGATTGCACCACATTTATCTTACGTAAATCTAAATGGGGTAAAGAAGCATGGTCCACAAATCTTAGACATAGGTGAAGGTGATCATGAATATGAAATGATTTTAAAATTAAAAGAAGAAGGATTCGATGGACCTTGGGGAATTTTAGGGCACATCAAAGATGAAGATGTAAAGCAAGTACTTGATCGAAATATTAAAGGAATTGAATTACTAAATTCTAAATACCAATAAAAATGGAAGTTACAGCAGAAAAAAATGAAAAATTAGGCAATATGATTTTTGCTAGCATCTATCCACTATACATTAACAAGTTGGAGAAAAAAGGCAAAACAAAAGAAGAACTTGACCAAGTACTTAGATGGTTTACAGGTTTTGATCAGAAGGAATTACAAGCTGTAATAGATGAAAAAGCAACTTACAAAACACTTTTTCAAAAAGCTAAAATTCACCCAAATGCGCACATGATTAAAGGCGTGGTTTGTGGGTATCGTATTGAAGAAATTGCAGATGAATTTGAAGTGTATAGGAAATGCAGACAAATGGAAAAGTTGATTGATGAATTGGCGAAAGGTCGTAAAATGGAAAAAATTTTACGGCAAGAAAAGAACTAGCATTGGGTGCTAGTTTAAGAGCATTCTTAAAATTCTGTTTTGTTAAAAAGGTAAATCAACACTCTTAGAAGTCATGCTTATACTGCTTAGAAATATATTAATTGTATCCAATTTCCTTTTTTCGTTTTCGTATCTAAATGCGCAAAGCTTTAACAATCCAGAAGATTTAGCAGATGCTGTCAACACTTCCACTAATGGTGGGATATTTATTGTTGAAAACGGCAGCTATCATGATTTCGAAGCAACTTTTGAGATTATGGCCACAGCAGATAATCCTGTTATTATAAAAGCCGAAACTATTGGAGGAGTTACTCTAACAGGCGCCTCGCATTTTGTTATTCGTAAGTCTGCTTATGTTACGATAGAAGGATTCATTTTTAATGGAGAAGGAGAAGATACTTTAGTAAAGTTGGAAGGATGCAATCACATTCGTATCAGCAGAAATGTATTTGAATTAAAAACTTCCGAATCTATTAAGTGGGTATTCATAGGAGGTGTTTGGAATGACAATACTTATCCATTTAATTACCCTAGTCACCACAATAGAATTGATCATAACCTATTTCAAAATAAAGATACACCTGGCCATTACATAACCATAGACGGTTCGTTTGACAATACAGGCTCGGAAGAAGTCTATTATCAATCTCAGTATGACAGGATAGATCATAATCATTTTAAAAACAATGGTCCTAGAGCTGTCAATGAACAAGAATCCATTCGCGTCGGTTGGAGTGAAATGTCGCTTAGCAGTGGGTTCACAATTGTCGAACATAATTTATTCGAGGACTGTGATGGCGACCCAGAAATTGTTTCTATTAAATCATGTGATAATATAATTAGGCATAATACATTTAGAGGAAATTATGGCACCCTGTCTTTAAGACATGGCAATAGAAACCTTGTCGAAGGCAACTACTTCTTTGGATCCGAAAAGCCCATAGGTACATCAGCTTCTGGAGCAACACTCTATACAGGAGGCATTCGAATTTACGGGACGGATCATGTAATAATTAATAATTACATGGAAGGTCTAAATGGTACACGATGGGACGCTCCGATTACGCTTACCTTAGGGGATGCCATCGATGGTCAGAGCTCCAATCTCTCAAAGCATTTTAGAGCTGAGAGAGTTACCATTGCCTTTAACACCCTAATTAACAATGCGCATGGAATTGAAATTGGTTTTGACAACAATGATAATTACAATAAAGATTTAGAAGCTATCACTATTGCCTATAATCTTATTAGTGGGTCTGAGAATAGTTTAGTAGAAATAGTCGATACCGATAATGATCAAGGAGATAAAATTACATGGATAAATAATCTTATGTATCCAATAGCAGATGCAAGCATTCTTACCGGAGCAAGCATTACCTCTTTTGACAATAATGAAGCTATTAATGAAAATCCCTTTATGGATTTTGATAATTCTATAAATGTTTGGAGGACAAGTGCTTCATCTCCGATTTATGAAAACACTTTGAATCTTACTTCAATTCAAGAAGACATTGACGGACAAGAAAGACCCATTTTTAGCAACCCTGGAGCGGATCATTTTAGTAATATGAGTATTCGATTTATGCCCTTAACAGAGCAAGATGTTGGACCTTTCGCAGAAGAAGACAATACCACTTCAATTAGCACAATAGGTCAAAATAATGATGTATTGATTTATCCTATCCCTGCTAAAAATAAACTTCATTTGAATAAATTTAATTCAACTATTAATGCATTTAAAATATTGAATTCAGAGGGTAAAATTATTCTAACAGAAAAAATGGATTCAACAGATACAACAATAGATGTTTCTTATTTAAGTAGTGGAATGTACTTCATTACATTTTTCGATGAGCAGAAAGTTTATAATACTTATAGATTTATAATCAAGCATTAATTGGTGCGTCTTATTATGAAGTCTCCTTTTGAATAAAAAATATGACGGATGAAATCAATTCAATTAGGAAATATTTTCAACCTATTCAGCCTTCAATAAAATGGGGAGACCAGCATATCTCCTATAAAGAATTCAAACCTTCAATTCCTTTACAAAACTACATTTACTGCTACTGGCAGTTAAAAACGAACAAGGCTCTTGATGAAAATTTCTCATACCGAGTTGTATCTGATGGATGCGTCGACATTTTCTTGAATGCCGACCAAACAGAAGAATGTTTCATCATGGGCTTTTGTAAAAAATTTACAGCATTCGATTTAGAGAAAAAATTCAATTATATCGGAATTCGATTTCTCCCTTCATTCTTCTCTTTGTTTTTTAATATCCATGCTAATGATTTATCGAATAAGTTTCAAAGATTAGAATGGGTCGATCCAGATTTGGCCTTATGGGCAGGGACCTTAAAGCAAAACAAAAACTTCCAAGATTTTTTTAATGATAAATTTGAATCTGTATTACAAAAAATAGTTTCAAAAAAAATTGACCATCGGTTCTATCAAGCCATATCACAAATACTCATAAAGCATGGCAATGTAGATGTAGAAAAGGAAATGATTGCAGGATTAAGTCCTCGCCAACTTAGAAGAATATTTAATAAGAATATAGGTACCAGTCCAAAAGCATTTGCAAACGTTGTCAGATTTCAATACATACTTAATGCGAAACCTTCTAAACAAAGCCTAAAAGAGCATAAGATATATTTTGATGTAGGCTTCTACGACCAAGCTCATTTTATTAAAACATTCAAGACTTTTTATGGTGTTACACCATCAGAGGCTTTCAAGTGATTTTGTCCGTTTTTTACAATGAATAAAAATTCAATGCCTTCATCTTTGTATTAACAAACATTTAAAAATGAAAATTTTATTATTAATCGCATTCATGGGATTTACAGGAATCTTGAATGCACAAAATGAATCAAAGATGAAAATGAATGCAGGAATTATCACAGAAAAGATCAAAGCGTCAAAAGAGTTTTATTCAAATGTTTTAAACTTCGGAGTAGTATTTGAAAACGACTTTTATCTGCTCATGCACACCCCAAATAAGGATTCTGAAATTAGTTTTTTATTACCCAATCATCCAAGCCAAGAACCCATTTTTCAAAGGGCATCTTCTGGAGTTGGCACCTATTTAACCATAGAGGTAGAAGATGTTGATGAATATTATAAAAATATTAAGGATAAAAATATTCCGATTGCTATAGAGATAAGAAGTGAAGCTTGGGGTGACAGGCATTTTGCCATAGTAGACCCAAATGGTATTGGAATAGATATCGTGACTTATACAAAACCTGAGTAAAATATTGCAGTTTCTTCTATACTATTGGAGAAGGAAATCTTATAAATATTAGAATCAGGAGCTTTTCTATTATCTTTCATTTAGAAACCAAAGAAAATGAGAATCGTTAAAATTTTATTGCTTCCTTTTATACTGCTATCATCCATAAATGATTCAATAGCACAGGACTATAAAAAATTAGAATGGGATGTAATAGGTATGTCTTACTTAATACCTACATCAAATAACATTGGGCGTGCCGCAGGCATTAATACTGAAGTACGTTTTAATTTGAATAATAGGACATCGGTTGGATTAAATTATAAATGGCAATTTTTTGGAGATTTATTTGATGAGCCGGTACGGAGTGCTGGAATTACTAACACATCTTCAATTACATTTGATTATTATCTTTTCAATAAAATCAATGAAAGAGTTTTTGGAGGATTAGCTGTAGGCCTTTTTAATAATCAAGCTATTACGGAATCAGGAGAGGATGTTGGAGGTACTGGGATTGGATTCATTCCGAGAATCGGATACGAAATGCAGTTTTTAAGGTTTACTGCCAACTACAACTATACAGTAAAAACTGATTTTCCAAATTATTTTGAATTGGGTTTAGGATTAAATATTGGAGGTAGATATAAATGAGAATGAGTAAAGCAAACAACATAAAAAACAGAATTTCAAAATCTTGGGAATTTGACAAACTGATAATTTCTCACAATATCATAGATTATAATTCAACAGAAAGACAGCGCTATAATAATGATGGAGACTTCGTAAGATTACATTTTGGGCTTCAAGGAAGTTACGATTTTACTTTTGCTCAGCTCAACAGTTCATTTTCATTATCGGGGCATCATAATAATATTATGTATTCAGACGGTTTGGAAATATCCGTAGAAAATAAAACGAA
>CALGNN010000119.1 GCA_937961455.1 uncultured Saprospiraceae bacterium | reverse complement strand
GAGGTGATAGGCTTAAAAAGTAGAGCTTCTGAAATCCTATCAAGAAAAAGACCAATGAGTATAAACATAATTAGGAAACTAAGTAAAGCTCTTTCTATACCAGCAGATATCTTAATCCAACCTTATGAGACAATTTAAATAAGCACGAGCTATAACAAGGTGTCATGATGTCATGCAGCAAAACACAAAAGCCAACGCACTGCACGCCTCATACACCCATCACGATGATGATCAACCTATTGTTAAGAAAAACAGACACCATCCTGGAAGGATGGCGCTAGCGGTGTTAACTAAATATGACTTAACCCATAGATGAATAGAGAAAACATAGATAATTTATATCAACATTATGTTGAAAAAGAAATTAAGTTTTTATCTAAACTTGGTGATAATCCTGAATTTGATATTAAACAAATGTTTTTGTCCTCATCTTGTTTTCAACGAGGTTTACTAGATTTAATAATGAATAGAAATTATTCTAAGGTAAAGCAATTCTTCTATACAGGAGGATTGCTTTATTTATTTCAAATTTTAAAAGCTAAAAAGTTTACTATAGGTACTTTGGATTATTGTAAAATTCTTTTGTGCGGAAATAATGAATTACTTGAATCAATTTTCATTGAATCCAAAAAAGCAGATTATATAGAACCGGTTTTTTTGTTCAACTATATATTGTCTCAAGAATGGGAGATAGTTGAAAGATTATTAACCAAAAAATTCAAATATATATATCCAAACTCAAGACTAATTGAAATAATTTCATATGGGTTTATTGAAAATAATTCTGATATTATATCCAAAGGGTTGAATGAATTAAATAGTAAAAAATTAGTAAGCATTCGTTCAAGAGATGCACAAACAGAAAAATATATTTCTTTACTCGGTTTGGTAATAATTGAAATAGCAAATAAGTTGAAGATTGAATTGGACATAATAGATTCTGAATTGATTCCAATGAATTTTTTAAAAGAAGAAGTAGAACAATACGCCGTTCCTTATAGATACTTATTCAATTTTTTGAACGAACAAAATGTAAATTTTGAATTGAAATATAATCCAGGGCAATTAATTAAATATGACAAATCATCTTAAAAAAATATTCTTAATTTTAATTCAATTTGCATTTGTTTATTCAATAGTAGCTCAATGTCCTACAGATGATGTAATAATCAAAAACAAAATTGATATTGAAAATTATTTATCAAATTTTGGGAATTGTGATTCCATATTTTATAATGTTGAAGTTTCATTTGTAGATAACGTAGATTTCTTAAAGAATGTGAATTATATTGATAAAGAGTTGCATTTATACTCTGTCAATGATTCCTTAATAGGTTTGAAAAATCTTACTTATGTTGGTGCCGATTTAACTATTTTATCAAATAATCAAATAAACTTTCTCAACAATTTTGAAACTTTGTCTACCATTGATGGCACCTTAATTTTAAATGATTTAGAAAATTTAGTCAACCTTAAATTTCCTAATGAACAATTTAAAATGGATGGCTTGTTATTCTCCAATAACAATAATTTAGACAAATTAGATCTTTATTATAATACTATTAGTAGTATGCAAGAAATTAGAATTGAAAATTCAAACCTAAGAGAGATATATGGAATGGATTCTTTAAATGAAATTGTATTTTTTTCACTTTCAAAATTGGATAGTTTAATAAATATCAAAGGGTTTGAAAGTCTGAATTCTATTCAGTATTTATTTATTCTAGATAATAAAAAATTAAATAATTTGGACTTTTTAAGTCATGCCGAGTCAATAGTGGAAATAAGCATTAGAAATAATGATAATTTGAATGACTGTAGTGGATTATGTAATTACCTATTAAGTCAAGAATCATTTAGTGGGTTAACAATTGAAAATAATAAAACTGGATGTAATAGTATTGAAGAAATTTTGGAAAGTTGTATAATTACTAACAATGAAAATAGCAAACTAACACAAACCTTGATATTTCCAAATCCAATTATATCATCATCTCAAATATATAGTAACCAAGTTATAGAAGAAATTAAGGTTTACGATATACTAGGAAGAAAAATAATAAAGAAAACAATCTTTGATAATAATGTAAACCTTCAATTTTTAGAATTCTTGCCAAAATCTCAATACTTTATATATTTAACTTACCAAGATAATTCAAGATCAACAATACATAAAATTACGATTGATTAATTATTGTTCATAACTTATAAATTTTCAAACTTAGTAATAGCTTCTATTAAAGTACTATCTAACACTTCAACATAATGCTTTTGCAAAATAGTAACATCAGATAAGCCACCAAGTTCTTTTAAAGTCATATAATCAATACCAAGTTTCAAACCTTTTACAAAAAATGTATGTCTTGCTTTATGAAAACTTAGGTTCCTATCCATTCCAGCTTTTTTTTGGATTATAGTTAGCCTTTTGTTTACATAAGCATTTTTTGAGGAGATGAGTTGTCCTAAGGAATCAGTGCTTAGTGCTTTATAAGAATTAGGAAGTATGCCAAATATTAATTTTTCTAATCCTACTTTAGAATGATCTAATAATCTTAATACTGGTTTAGGAATTGGTATTGATATGTCATTTTTGGTTTTATGCATGCAGTATCTTAAGTATAATCTACCATTTTCATTGTTTGTATATTCTTATAAGTCAACAATAAACAATCTGTAAATCTAGCTCCACCTGCAAACACAGAAAACAAGAAAGCGTTTAGGATAACTTGATCTGATTTGGTGTCTGGTTTGTATTCCATTAGTAATTTGAGCTCTTTATCTGTAAGATGCTCTTTAGCACCTTTTCCTCTTTTCATTGTATGCCCATAATAAGATGGTGGTTCAATGATTCCTTTTTCAACAGCTATTGAAACAGCTCTTTTTATATGTTTTAGGTTTGTGTGAATAGTCCACTTTGCATATCCATTCTCTTTTAAAGTATTCTCAAATGCATTTAAGAATTCACCATTAACATCAGATATCTTTGTTTTAGGAATTAACTTATCAATCCTACTTCTTGAACAACCAATAGCTCTTCTTGTAGCATACGCTAGCTTTTTGTCTTCTTCCATAAATTCTTTTAGACAATCAGTTAACAATGGATTTGCAGTAGATTTCTTTTTGTTAAGATTTTTTGAATGATTTACTCTGTTTAGAATAGAATCAATAGAAACTTTTTCTTTAAGAATTTTCAACTCCATGATAGCAGTTTCATACTTCTTGAGTTCTTGCTGAATGATAAGGTCTTGTTGATCATCATCTTCTATTTGTTGTTTATCAGAATCCCAGCATTCAGGCTTAACCCTTATTCCATGGATTGTAATTTCCTTTCGTGCTCTATTGGGGCCTACTATTCTCAGTCTTACTGGACAGAGACCTTTCTTATTCATTTTATTAGTTCTTAATACAAGGTTTATTGAATACATAATTACTAAGTTTAAATATCTATGGGTCAACTATAGGTCAACTAAAATGTATACCCACAGATACTTTGGTTAACAATGGTATTCAATGATTTATTCCTAACTATTTGGGAAACAGCTAAATATGGTGTGTGGTGGTATCTGGTTGTAAAGAAAAATACATCCTCCCGCGGTCACTAGAGAGTACCTTTGACCAGGCTCAAAGAGCCTGGTTTTTTATTTGGAGAATATGCCAAGCTTGCTTGAGCATATTTGGAAAATAAAAACTGGATGCACAAAGTGCAGCCTGTGGAAAGTATTTTGACCTAGGGCTAGGTGAATGACTGAACGATCCAAGAAGTGGAATCGTCCGACA
>CALGNN010000118.1 GCA_937961455.1 uncultured Saprospiraceae bacterium | reverse complement strand
CAAAATGCTAGATTAAAGATTTTTGACGCCGTGGGAACCTTGGTGGAAGCTAAGCAGATTCGTCAAAATGAAGGAACACTCACAGCTGGTGCTTCCCTACCCTCAGGTATGTATTTCATGCATATAGAAAGTCAGGGTAAGATATCTGTGGCTGAAAAGATTATTAAGATTGACTAAGCATTTATAAAAGTTAAATAAAAAAAGCTGTGGGATTATTTTCTGCGGCTTTTTTTATTTGGGGTCAGCTGAGCCATTGGCATCACCCATCTTTATACCTTCAATAATTAGATCATTGATGTCATTTGCATTTACTGCAATGGATAATTCTTTTGGTTCGAATGTCCATGAATTGGATTGAGGAAAATCGCTATTGATCTGGAGTAACAATTTTCTAATTTCTATCATATCAATGGCACTGATCGTAGAAGAATTATTTACATCAGCTGCTATAGATTGATAAGATTCGCTAAAGGGTTCGATTCCTAAAAGATGTTTTTGTATGCGTAAAATGTCAGAAGCGCTCACACCGTTCGTTGGATTTTCATTCCTAGAAAACTTTATAGTATGCGTCATATTTCTTGGAACACCTAAGAGATGAAAAAATCCATTTTCATCTGTCGTGGTACTGATATAGGGAAAAGAATCTAGATAGACTTTCACTTGCGCTACTCCTTCATCTTCATGATTTCTAATGTGGCCAGACACATTCGCAGCAGCTGTATTAGCAGGATTTTCCATTCCGGGCAAAGAACTCACTCCTAGGCCGATCGGATCTAACCATGGCTCCAAACCTGTATGATCCATCCCATTTTCTATATCCCAACTCAAATTTAATCTTCCATAAAAGGAATTCATACTCTGAGAACATGAAGCTTGTCCACCATGAAGCTGACCAATGATCAAGCCTTCTGAACTCAACAAGGGAGCACCTGAAGAACCAGGCTCAATCGAACCCAGATCATATCTCACTACATAATGGGTGTTGGGTGGAGAAGAAACATTGTTATTCCAATGCAACCAATTGTCCCACACATTGACAGGATCATCATCCCTTGCATATTTCTTCACATCCCCTTCTGGATGATGTACAAAATGACTGAATGGACTAATGATGTTGTCTGTACGATCCCATCCATTAAAATACGCGTGAAGTTCTGCTGGCAAGTCATAGTTGATTTCTAAAAGTAAAAAATCATTCGCCTGACTGCCGGCTCTAAAACTCCCACCCCAATAAGATTGAAAAGCAGGTTCTGTGGCATCATCGCAGCTATTAAATTCATAATTGAAATTAAAGCGCCACATGCTGTAATCTGGGTTTAATCCATCCGCACAATGGAACGCAGTCAAGACATAAGGCTTACCATCTTGTGCGGTATTATTTATCAGACTACCTGAGCACCAAAACAAACCCAACTCAGTGACACATAGCAATCTGAGGATCGCTCTTTTTTCTTTTGCTACTACGCTTGCTTCATCACAATTGATATTGGATTGACAATCCATAGAATCTCCAAAATCTCTGCTTTGTTGATTGATACTTTTATAAACGGGAAGCCACGAAGCGATCGTAAAAGGAACTCGGTCTTCATTGGCTGTGGTATACCTTATTATGATGTCTGAAGAAACGAAAGGTCCAAGCAAAAATCGTCCATTGGATGGATTGTCCTTCGCTTGATAGTTTAATACTTTTTTCGAATGTAAATCATAGGCCATAAGCGTAGCCGTTTCATCCAATAAAAAGTCATGTAAAATCACAGCCATGCCATCTGCATTAGGAATTTGCAAACGCAATTCGTAGATAAATTCTCCATTTGACAATTGACTTTTCCCAGCTGCTTGAAGAAAGGCGGTTTCTTTTTTTACTAAAGATGCGAAGCGATTGATGTAGCCTTTTTTATCATCCTCTTTTAAAGTTGCTTCCATATTAAATTCCTCCAAGCGAATCAGA
This sequence comes from uncultured Saprospiraceae bacterium, assembly GCA_937961455.1. Taxonomy (GTDB): domain Bacteria; phylum Bacteroidota; class Bacteroidia; order Chitinophagales; family Saprospiraceae; genus CALGNN01. The sequence continues at coordinate 4,002 of CALGNN010000118.1, read as the reverse complement.
GGAATTTCTTCCAATGCCAAGATAGTTTGATGCTGAGCGTAAGCTGTAACAGCATATACTAAAATGCATAGTATGGATACAATCTGTTTCATTTGGTTTGCAAAAGTACTTTATTCAATGATAAAATAGGCAATTCCTAAAAATGTTATATATTACAAATTAAATTAATATGTTCCACAATGTCGGTAAGATCGACGCTCAAATTCAAGATCTAGAAATACGCTTACGCATCTTAGAGCAAAAACTTTACCTAAGTAAAGATTCAGACGAAATAATAGCCATCCAAATTGAAAAGAATCAAATCATGGATGCATGGAAAGAACTCATGATGGATAAACTTCCATGAAAGGATTAAGCAATTTTTACTTTTAGGGGCAACCAACGATTTGGGCACTGAACGAAGCTCCTTCCTCAATGCTAAAGCCAGGTTCCAATTGAATAAGATTGCCCGAATAAAAATCTACAGGATTAGCTAATCTTACTTGACCATTTGACTGAATTATATCAGCAGCTTGGTATTGCTCTGATGGAATATCTAGATCATCAAGAACGATTTTGTTTAAACAGAGAATGGCATTGGTATCTCCTGGGCAGAATTCTTTAAACCGGATGTGATCAATGTAAACACTAGGTGTCTCTCCTCCTATCATAAACGTTAGCCTGACATCATCATCGTCTACATCTGGCTTAAACAAAAAAGCATATCCTTGGGCTACATCAGTTAGCTCAATGGTTCTTTCGAGGTAAGTAGTACCTGCTGGCTTATTTCTCAATTTAATCGTGGCATTCCTATCAGCATCTGCTCTTAAGTCCAATTCAATTAGGTAGGTTTTTCCCGTTTCAATTTCATGATCATCTTGCCATAATTGAAGATCATAATCAAAACTACCTGGGGTTGTTATAGCTAAAACGGCCTTAGTCCAATTGTTGATACTGCCCGTCATGCTTGCACCATTAATTTCACTTTGCACCCAATTCGGAATGCTAGGGTTATTGATATCATCAAATTCACCATCAATGGTTTTTTCTGTATTGTTACAATTGATTGGAACATTCTTTTCACCGAATAAAACGCCTTGCCCACTTGCGGTTGCATATAATCTTCCTGCAATGTTTCGATCACCAGCTATAATTTTATTATCACCCCATGATTCTTTTTCATTATGATCATTAATCTTGATCCAAGTCAGTCCTTCATCATCAGACCTGTAAAAGAAATCTCCAGGGACACCATCAATACTGCCATAGATGTATAAAGCTTCATAATTGTTGTTGAAGCCTTTGCCAAAACTGAGTGCTTTTACTTTATCAACTGTGGAATTAGCTGCTGTGGAATAATTGACCCAATCCTGACCTCCATTTTCTGAATGATACAAGCTCTCATTTATATTGATCCAAAGATGTCCAGCTTGATTGGGTATACTTATTAAGCGTGATTTATTCCAAGGAGAACTAGAGACAGGCAAATTATTATGAACCTTGCACCAAGAAGCACCATTGTCTGTGCTGATGCTAAAGCTTCCATCCCAATCATAATAGTAAAAAACACAGCTTAAGCTTTTGTCCGCGACGATATTACGATAAGCTGCAAAGACCGAATTATTCACATCAATTGATCCCATATCAGTTGCACTCAAACAATTGACATTAAAAGGTAAGGCACAAGTGGGTGTAATATTAGTACTCCCGCTGGCATTTTGAAAAGCCGTCGATCCACCGTTTAAGGTGTATTGCAATCCGATGCTATTGGCAACTACGATATTATCAGGATCATTTGAAGCCATGGCTACGATCCCTTTTTTGCCTGCCGTATTATAGCCTGTAATTAAATCCCAGCTTTCTCCACCATCTGCTGATTTCACCATTCCTCCAATCCCACTCGACCACTCTTCGGTAATGGTAAGCACCAAATGATCAGGCTGCATTTCACAAAAATCCATGGAAGCACTTTTCTTCAATACGCCCCAATTTTGATTGGCCAAATCGGATACATCGAAGGTGGCAAAACTGTCAGGATGTTCTAGGTCACTATCTAGCAAAAAGCCGGGATGGTCACCACTCCCAGACATTAAAAAGTATCCACTGGAATTATTAGGCAAGGCCATCAAATCGGTTGCAACAATTTCTTCATGTCCTTTGGATTCTACATTGTGCCAAGTATTAGGCCCTGTAAGTGTAAAGTCATCAGAGGCAAAGGTGCTAAACCAACTGGTATAGTACATTCGTTGGGGATTCTGTGGGTCAAAGGCAATTTGGGAAACATGGGAGGCAAAGCTTTCACTTCTCCACGGAAAGACATTACCCGCAGCAGGAACTGATCCAGCTATTTGATTCCAATTGGCTCCAGCATCAGTTGTCACTTTAAATTCGTTGATGTGATTCCAATCAGCTACGACGGTGACCGCAACTTGATTGTCATGTGGACTGCAATCCACGGTCAAATATCCTTCATCATCTGGGCTGTTTAATCCCGAGAGTTGGGACCAAGATACAGTTCCTGTAATATTGGTGGCTTTCATGATGCCTTGCTTCTTACAAGCAACTAACATATAATCTGCATCCTTTGATATGGATATGTCGATGGCATCTAGGAGTTGTGGGTAGGAAGCACCTCCGGGGTAATCGAGATTCCAATAAGCTTGGGTATTGGTATTGCCAATGAATACACCATGACCTGAATAGGCAATATATACATAGGGTGCTGTCGGATGAAATACTACAGAACGTATGCTGTATTGATCCGTATTATAGGGAATATTAGCACTACTAATATGTGTGAGGGCGTAGGTGCTTAGATTCAAGATATACAGCCCCTTTTCTCTTGTGCCAATATAAAGGTCATTCGGATTAAGTGGATTGATGCTTATGGGTGTTCCCTGCCGATCTTTATCTCCTTCATTCGCACCATTATTATCGTTTTGCGTTTCACAGTCTCTCCCTCCGTTTGCTGCAAACCAAAAAGGCACTCCTCCTTGGATCGGAACTATAGAAAAATTGACTCCGCCGTCTGTGGACTTTAGTATGGCATTTTGGCTTGGGTTACAATTTCTACCAACAGCGAGATATAGAATATCTGTATTAGTAGGATGTAAGGCAATACCGGCAACGGAGTACAGATTTTTATTATCAAGGAAAATCATTTGTTCCATGCGCTGTGTTGCAGGATTCCACCTGTAGGCTCCACCCACATCTGTGCGATAATATCTTTTATCCGGATCAAGCGGATGGATCTTCATACCAGTGATATAACCACCTCCGCCTATGGGCACATTGTTCCAGTTGTAATCTTCTGAAGATTGAGCTATTAAACTATAGGTGCACAAAAAGAAGAGAAGTAATAAAGATCCTTTCATCATAAAATTTTTAAGGTCTTTGGGAAGCTATAACACACGTCTCAAAGATAGGAAGATACAAGGAAATAGGGATCATGGTAAACCCTTTGTTAACTGTTGGATTTGGATAAGAACAATAATAAGGAAGATGTCCATAAAGGTAGTTTGATTTAAACAAATGCTTCAGTTACATACCCAACTCAATGCCTAAATCATTCAACTAATTTTCATTCCTCTAACCTAAATTTCAGTAACAGTTTTCTATAGCCTTCTATATAAGCCTCATCAAGATTTTCAATAATAGTATTTGCTGATTGACTAAATTGATGGCCTTCTTTATTAATAATCTTTTTTAAAAGTTCTTCTCCTACATCTCTTTGATCAACTAAGATAAAACAAGCTAAAAATATTTGCATTCTATCACTTGATTCATGGAATTTTGATAAAATAAATTCTAGTCCATCAAATTTATCAACTAATTCAACATAAATTCTTTGTACTTCTTCAAAAGCAAGATTTGCTATTTTATGAGAAGTATCTGCAAGAACATAGATTTTACAATATTTGCTTAATTCTTTATAGATAGTTTCCCTAGTACTTTCAATGTCCATTTACATAAAATTTTATAGTCTCCCGTTCTTCAGGAATCTCAGTTTTTATTCATTTTTTT
>CALGNN010000117.1 GCA_937961455.1 uncultured Saprospiraceae bacterium | reverse complement strand
GGAACGTTTTGGTAGTAGATGACGCCATTGCGATCCATAAATACATCTTGAGAAATAACTAAAGCCAATTCATCTGAAATGATATCAAAGCCATTACCTGTTGTATAGCCTCCTGTAGCTTCTCCAATAAAAACGGTTTGCGCTCTTCCCTTAAAAGCAATTGCGACAAGTTCTCCAGAACTGATCGTATACCTGCTGGTAAGGATGGCAATTTTTTCACTTGGGTCTATTATGGGTAGCGCATCCATTTCACAAGCAAGGCTGCCATGGTTGTAAAATTGTCCATTTTCAATTTTATAAGTTCGTACGATTTCTTCTTTGGCATTTACCGCTCCACCAATCTTGCTATCTCCAAGTAAAGGAGCCAAGCCAGATAGCATGGGATTGACATTGCCGCCTCCATTATATCTCAAATCAATAATCCATTTATCGGCGCCAGCTGCTTTTGTCTCTAAGATTCCTTTTCTGATTTCTTCAGACTGCTTCTTTATATCTCCTGGGCCAATTCCAACCACTTTTAAATAGGCAACATTATTTTCTAGTACTTGATAAGAAAACTTTGCATTGATATCGTTTATCACATTATTAAAAAAGTCAGGTCGTTTTTCTAAAAGTCTAGTATCGTCTCTTGGGCCGGTATAGTATGCAATGAGTGAACCATTGTTAGGATTGCGAATCGTTGCATGCTTATCACCTAGACTATTCAATAAATATTGGAGACCTTCTTTCATGTCTTCTATATTGTCTTTTCCTTTGGTGAGTTCTATAAACTTCGTGTTGACTTTTTCCCAATCAATTTTATCTGTGTAGAGTGAAGTTTCTTTAGCTTTTAAAACGATAGGCTCATAAATGATTTCTTGTGAGTAAGCTAATGTTGATAGCATGAAAATGAAGATTATCGAGCATGTGTAGATTTTTTCATTATTAGAGAAATTTAAAATGCCGTATAGTCTTTTATAAATTGTCATGGATAATAGTTTGAGCTTATGCTATAAGTTTTTTAGAATAGTAAATATGTAATTTATTTAAATATCAAACCATTAAACGTTTGATAAATGATTTTCATATTAAAGAATGAATTGCAATGACATTCCAAAATATGGTATAGAAAATGCAGACTATTAATTGATTAATTATTTTCGACCATAAATCAGAAAAATGACAGACGCAGAAATTGCAAAAGACCATGAGTTGCAGCACATTGAAAAGATAGCAGAAAGTATTGGTATTGATCAAAGCCAACTTGAGTTATACGGTAAATACAAGGCTAAGCTTCCCTTGTCTTTGATCAGCGTTGATAAAATAAAAGAATCAAATTTAGTTTTAGTGTCTGCCATTTCTCCAACTCCAGCAGGGGAGGGTAAGACCACCATGACCATTGGATTAGCGCAAGCAATGAATCAATTAGGGCATCAGACAACAGCTGTATTGAGAGAGCCGTCTCTTGGGCCTGTTTTTGGAATTAAAGGAGGAGCCACAGGTGGAGGGCATTCACAAGTGCTTCCCATGGAAGATATTAATTTGCATTTCACAGGAGATTTTTCTGCGATTGAGAAAGCGAATAATTTACTTTCAGCTCTCATTGATAATAACATTCAGTCTAAGACAGCTAGTATCGGAATTGATCCGCGAACCGTTACTTGGAAGCGGGTAATGGATATGAATGATCGGGCGCTTAGAAATATCATCGTTGGACTAGGCGGGACTTCTTCTGGAATTCCTAGGGAGACTGGCTTCGATATTACTGCCGCTTCGGAAATAATGGCCATCCTGTGCTTGGCGGAAGATTTTAAAGACTTAAAGAAAAGACTCGGAAATATATTTGTTGGATTTACCTTCGACAAAAGAGCAATCTATGCTAGAGATTTGAATGCACATGGAGCTATGACAGCTTTGCTCAAAGATGCTATAAAGCCCAATCTTGTACAAACAATGGAAGGTACACCTGCCATTATACATGGTGGACCTTTTGCCAATATTGCTCAAGGAACTAATTCTGTGATTGCAACAAAGATGGGTTTGTCAATTTCTGATAATGTAATTACTGAAGCAGGTTTTGGTTTTGATCTTGGTGCTGAAAAGTTTTTTGACATTAAATGCGTCAGTGCTGGACTGAAGCCAAAAGCAGTTGTCTTGGTTGCAACCATTAGAGCACTTAAATATCATGGTGGTGGAAACTTAAAGGAACTAAAGGTTCCTAATCTAGCAGCAGTTAGGGATGGTCTGAAAAATATGGAAAAGCATTTAGAGAATGTGAATCAATTTGGTTTGAAGCCAGTAGTTGCGATTAATAAGTTTATTTCAGATACAGATGAAGAAGTACAGATTGTATTTGATCGTTGCAAAGAATTAGGGTATCGAGTTGCAGTTTCAGAAGCTTGGGAAAAGGGTGGAGCAGGTTCTATTGAATTGGCTAAGAATGTCGCAGAGATTCTAGCTGAATCTGATAGTTCTTTTACGCCTATGTATGATTGGTCATGGTCAGTAGAACAAAAAATTGAGACCATAGCTAAAAAGATTTATGGTGCAAATGCTATAGATTATACTTCTAAAGCTAAAGCAGACTTGCGTAAGATTAAAAAATTGGGACTTGAAGGATTACCAGTTTGTATTGCTAAGACTCAAAAGTCATTGAGCGATAATCCAAAGCTACTTGGAAGACCCAAAGATTTTATTGTAACAGTTAGAGAAATTGAAATAGCTGCAGGAGCTGGTTTCTTAATTCCGATTACAGGGGATATTATGCGTATGCCAGGTTTGCCTTCAGTTCCTGCCTCAGAAAATATTGATGTTGATGAAGGTGGAAATATCATTGGTTTATTTTAATGACTACTTATTGTTAATTTCTATAAAAAATCATTTATGAGTGCTGATCAAAATTTTGATGCTTTAGGTTTAATATTGCCACCACCGCCTGCGCCTTTAGGAGTATATAAACCATTCTTGCAAATTGGTAATGTGGTTTATGTGAGTGGGCACGGTACCTTGAAGCCTGATGGTAGTTTGTTAATTGGTAAGGTGGGTGTTGACTTTAATAAGGAGGAGGCCAAAGAAGCGGCACAACTTGTCGGATTAGCTATTTTGTCAACCTTACGAGCAAATTTGGGTAGCTTGAATAAAATAGAACGAGTCGTTAAAGTTTTGGGAATGGTCAATTGTGTTTCTGATTTTGAACCGCATCCTTATGTTATTAATGGTTGCAGTGAACTGTTTGCAAAAGTTTGGGGACAAGATCATGGCGTCGGGGTCAGATCTGCAGTGGGTATGGGTTCATTGCCTGATAATATTCCCGTAGAGATTGAAGCACAGTTCTTACTTAAAGGTTGATACACGCACTGACAGAAGTGAAATAATTTAATGGTGGTTTATTTCTACTAATTCTTCATCAATATTATACGCAATGAGCTTTTGTTTAATTGTTGATTTTAATTCTAAAGATATTTTTTCGCTTCTAGATATGATGTCGTAGCCAGCAGGTGTGAATAAGGTTTTTTCAAAAAATATGATGGCATATGAATTTTGCGTGTCAAAATGAATAATACGCCATTTACTCTTTAATACTTTTAGAAGTCCTTTCCCTCTCCACTCAAAAAATGAATTACTAGTATTTAATGGAGTGTCAATTCCATGAATGCTTTTTGATTTTCCTTTTTTGGTAAATTTTACTTCATCTATTAAATAGCTAAAACTATTTTTATTTAATAAAGTATAATTAAAACTTGGCGAAGTCTTGTGGCCTTTTAGCCACATGGGGAAATTGGAATAATTAATATACCAGCTTCCTTCTAATTCCTTTAATTGTATCGTAGGTTCTTCAATTTGACAGAAGCTTAAAAAGGGGAATAAAATAATAATTAAAATATTTAAATTTATTTGGGTGAAGTGCTTCAAGTTGCATTGTAATTTAAATTCTAATTAATTTGAATTTACTATTTTCCCATTTTTGTCCGTCTCCTTTTTTTGTAAGCCGAACCCCTTTGACAAATTGGCAATTTATATCAACAATAAATTCCAATTTCATATAAGCATTTCCTACTCGAATACGGTCAGTTAAATTTTCTGTTTTACCATCAAATACAAATTTATCCACACTTCCTGAATATGTGACTGAGCCATTTTTAGCTAATTGATAGTTGATGTAGTTTTCAGGATTTTCTTCGAATCTAGCGTTCTTTTTAATACAATTATTTCCGAGTCTTAGGTCATCTCCAACTTTAACTTTTTCACTCGTGCTTGTTTGAACTTCATATTTAGCGTCGGCATTTAAGTCCTCTTGCTTGGTTGAACCATTATTATTACAAGCACAGAGGCAACATATAAGAGCCAGGCTAAAAATGGCAAAAACTATATTTTTCATGTTGTGTATTTATGGCTAAGAATTAATTTTTAAATAACAGATAATTCTTTACCAACTTTAATGAATGCTGCTACTGCAGTCTCAATATGTTCGATTTCATGACCTGCAGATATTTGCACTCTTATTCTAGCTTTTTCTTTAGGAACAACTGGATAGAAAAATCCAATTACGTAAATTCCTTCTTCCAATAAGGCAGAAGCAAATTTTTGTGCTAAAGGAGCATCATAAAGCATAATAGGGACAATTGGATGTGTACCTTCTATGATATCAAATCCAGCCTCTGTCATCTTGGATCTGAAAACCTTAGTGTTTGATTCTAATTTATCTCGAAGTGTCGTAGAATTTTCTAATTGGTTAAGCACGTGAATTGAAGCTCCTACAATAGAAGGTGCTAAAGTATTTGAGAAAAGATAAGGTCGAGATCTTTGTCGCAGCATGTCAACAATTTCTTTTTTTGCTGCAGTAAACCCTCCTGATGCGCCGCCAAGTGCTTTGCCAAAAGTGCCTGTGATAATGTCAACCCTTCCGTATGCACCAGCATGTTCTGCAGAACCTCTTCCTCGAGGACCTGTGAAACCTGTGGCATGGCAATCGTCTACCATAACCAATGCGCCATACTTTTCTGCTAAATCACAAATTTTATCTACTTGTGCAATGATTCCATCCATACTGAAAACTCCATCAGTAGCTATGAGTATTCTTCTTGCATTTTCGCTTTTGGCTTCTTGGAGTTTTAATTCTAAGTCTGCCATATCATTATTAGCATATCGATATCTCTTAGCTTTACACAATCGAATACCATCTATGATGGAAGCATGATTAAGCTGATCAGAAATAATTGCGTCTTCTTTGCCAAGTAGGGGTTCAAATAAGCCACCATTGGCATCAAAAGCTGCTGCATACAAGATCGCATCTTCTGTTCCTACGAAAGCAGCTATTTTACTTTCTAATTCTTTGTGTATGTCTTGTGTGCCACAAATGAATCTGACTGAGGACATTCCAAAACCATGAGAATCTATGGTAGCCTTAGCAGCTGACAAGACATCAGGGTCTGCTGATAAGCCTAAATAGTTATTTGCACAAAAGTTTAAAACGGCTTTGCCTGCAGTTGTGTTGATTTGGGCCTTCTGATGCGTTGTAATGATTCTTTCTTCTTTATAAAGTCCTTCAGCCCTTATATCATCAAGTTCTTCTTGTAATTGATTAAGTATTTCCTTACTCATATTGTTTTTTAATTTGAAATATCATGTCTTGGGTCATTTTCTCTAAATCATATTCATGTGCCCATCCCCAATCTGATCTTGCTGCTTGATCATCTATGCTTTCCGACCAGGATGCTGCTATTTCTTGTCTAAAATCTGGTTTATATGATATGGTGAAATTAGGAAGATGTTTCTTAATTTCTTCAAATATTTCTTTAGGGGTGAAGCTCATTCCAGCTAAGTTGTAACTGGTTCTTATTTGCAAATCATTTTTGGGTGCTTGCATGATTTTGACAGTTGCCCTTATAGCGTCTGGCATATACATCATAGGAAGACGTGTGTCTTTTTCTAGAAAGCATTCATAGTTGTTGTTTTTGATTGCTTCATGAAAGATTTCTACAGCATAATCTGTAGTTCCGCCATGTGGAATTGAGCGATATCCAATGATTCCTGGATATCTTACAGATCTTACATCAACACCATACCTTTTAAAGTAATAATTGCACCACAGTTCTCCTGTAACCTTGCTCATCCCATACACAGTAGTTGGATCTAGTGCTGCATGCTGAGGCGTTTGAGTCTTTGGTGTATTGAGTCCATGAACAGCTATTGTGCTTGGAAAAAAAATACGTTCAATTTTTTCCTCTTTAGCTAATTCTAAAATAGATAAGAGCCCATTAAAATTTACATTCCAGGTCTTTAGCGGATTCCACTCTCCATTTGCTGAAAGAATCGCTGCCAAATGATAAATCTGTGTTATTCCTAAGTCTTTTACATGCTCTCTTAATCGCTGTTCATTAAGAATGTCTAAAAAGCAATGCGGTCCAGTAATTTCTTTAGGTTCAGTTATATCGCTGCTTACAACATTGTCTATCCCATATTCTTCTCTTAATGCACTTACCAATGTAGTTCCAATCTGGCCATTTGCTCCAGTAACTAATATTTTAGGATTCACTGTTTATCTGTTTAGATAGTCGAAAGTTATGAAACCAAATGTAAGGATTTTTTTGGCTGTTAGGCTATTTGGCTATTTGGCATTTTAGGTATTTGGCTATTTAGCATTTTAGGTATTTGGCTATTTGGCATTTTAGCTATTTAGCTATTTAGCTATTTAGCTTTTTAGCATTTTAGCTTTTTGGCTATTTAGGTATTTAGGTATTTAGCTATTTAGCTGTTTAGCTATTTAGCATTTTAGCTATTTGGGTGTTTGGCTTTTTATTTATAGATGGAAATTGATAGATTCTCTATTTTTTACATTCCCTTGATACAAGATTTTATCAAAAGATTTTATGGTAATATTAATATTGTTTTTTGTGCGCTTACAAAGAATGTCAATAGTGGTTCCTCCTAGTTGCATATTTGTCATGGATAGTTCTTCCCAATCTTCGGGGAAATTAGGATTGATTTGAAATTCATTAAAACCAACAGGTTCTATGCCCAACATTCCTTCAATGAATATTCTACAATATAAAGCGCTTTCAGCTGATAGATGTTTCATATTATTTTCTGGATATGCTTCAACGGGATAGGGGACATGATCTCCTAAAAGTCTTTTAGTGGAATAGTTGTTTAATTTTTGAAAAGCCATTTCTCGCTCTCCAGATTTCAAGGCGCCTCTTAATGCATACAGTGTTGCCCTATCCCAAAATGTTTTTTGCGCTATTTCTTCAGTTGGATTGTATTCTACTAGGATGCCATTGTCTGTCCATAGCAGATCAAATAATGCTTTGAGTGTAGCTTCTTTTCTTTCATTAATACCCATTGTAAGCGGGAGGCAAATCCAATGGCGAAGATGTTTATTTTCTTTGTAATATTTGTAAGTGTCAAGTCCTTCTAAATTGGCTCCAAAATAGTTTTCAATGACTTGATACATTTTATCCTTCTCTTTCTCATAAGTTATGGCTAAGCTGTTTTGACCTAAGGCTTTTGCTATTT
>CALGNN010000116.1 GCA_937961455.1 uncultured Saprospiraceae bacterium | reverse complement strand
ATACAGGAGTTGGACACGTTTGGGATGTATTGGGGTATGGTGTTGAAGCACTTGCATTATCTGATTCTCCATCTAAGGCATTAGCCCCAGAATAAGTCCATTCTGAATCATCAAAAGGGAAGCTCTGTGATTGATCATTTGCACTAGCCCATCCATCCATATATTCCCAAGTTTGACCTGTTCCGTCCGTATTAGGATCACCATAACCATCTACCTCAGTGCCATTGCAATAGAGAATAAATGCATCATCACCATTTACATTGACATCACCAGATATGTAGCAAGGATCATATCCAAACCACATATTAAACTGAGTTGCTTGAGTTGATATCCAAAAACATTCTCCTGCATTTAAACTTTCAGCAGGAAAATCAAATTCTGTTGCTCCATTGGATCCACCTCCATTCGTGATGGATTCTATTCCGTAGATTGATAAATCTGGTATATCGGCTGAAGCACATAGTCTTAGTCCTTTAGGTGTTCCACCTGTAAGTGTTGCATCAATGACACCTTCTATATAAAGATCTCCGCATTGTCCGTTGGCATTTTCTAAAAGACTGAAAGATAAAATGAACATCATCAGACAAATTGTTCTTAATTTCATAGCGTTTGAGTTTAGAGTTAAAAAAAATATTTATGTAATCGAATACATTTCGATTTGGAAATATTTTAGGGTTATTTGAATATCAAAATTAGATATAATAGCTAAAGTTGGACATTCATGTGACTAAATAATTGGTATGATATATAAATATCACATATATAAGAAATTATATGATGTTGTTCTTCAATTAAAATTGAAAAGGTCTAAATTTACATACGCATACTTTGACGAGAATCTTATGCGTTAATTAGCTTTATATAAATCCATGAAGTATTTAGTTGTATTCTTATTTTGTCTTTTAGGTCCTTTGAGTGAAGCTCAGAAAGGTTGGGAAGTTGGTGGATGGGCTGGAGTCAGCTATTACTTCGGCGATCTGAATACCAGATTTGATGTAAAACATCCTGGTCCTGCCTTAGGTTTAACTGGGAGATATAATTTTAATAACAGACTTTGTTTGCGATCTTCTTTCAACTATGGAAGAGTTGGTGCAGATGATGCCAATTCAACTAATGCTTTTGAACGGGAACGTAATCTTAGTTTCAAGAGTAATATTTTTGATCTCACAGGCCAATTTGAGTTCAATTTTTTTCCATACATCCATGGATCACAAGATGATTATTATACTCCCTACTTATTTTTAGGTGCTTCAATATTTAGATATGAGCCTACTACTGAGTTTAATGGAGACAGGGTCAAGCTGAGAGAGATGGGAACTGAGGGCCAATTGCCCGGAGATGAATATTTTAGTTTATCAACAGGCTGGGCATATGGCATTGGATTCAAATACGACATTAATTATTATTGGAGCATTAATCTAGAATTAAGCGCTAGGAGATTACACACCGATTACTTAGATGATGTGAGTGGTGTCTATCCAGATATGTTAGAATTATTCAATCTCCGAGGACCTGATGCGGTGGCGTTGTCAGACCGTTCAAATGATGGCATAGGTGAGCTAGGAAGACAAAGAGGAAATTCTAGAGAAAATGATTCGTACAATTTCATTCAAGTAGGGCTTGTATATTACATTGGTTCTTTACAATGTCCGAGTATCTCTAAAGGACAAAAATAATCCCCAAGTATTTTTAATCTTCCTTTTCATTCATGATGATTAGTTTTTCTAAATTCACAGAATGATCCGTCAGGAAACCATTAAACTTTCTCCTCGTAAAAGAGGCTATCATTTAATCACCAATGAATTGATAGCATTGCTTGGTCCTTTGCCAGAAACTGGACTTATTAATTTGTTTATTAAGCATACCTCTGCAGGTCTTACGATTAATGAAAATGCCGACCCAACAGTTAGAGAAGATTTTGAATCCATCATCAACATGATTGTTCCTGAAAATCTCCCTTTCCTAAAACATGATATTGAGGGTCCAGATGATATGCCCGCACATATCAAGTCTAGTTTAATGGGAGCATCTTTGACCATTCCTATTACAAACGGAAGTCTTGCCTTAGGTACTTGGCAGGGAATTTATCTTTGTGAATTTAGAGATCATCCGCGTTCAAGAACGATCTTAGTAAGTATCTATAGTTGATGGAAGTAGCACATGCTTTTCTTAATGGTGTTTTAATTGGTCTTGGCTTAAGTATACTGATTGGCCCTATACTTATCATTCTTGTTACGAGTAGTATTGAGAGAGGTAGAAGTGCAGGCTTTAATGTGGCTGCTGGAATTTGGTTCAGTGACTTATTGTTTATCATTTTAGTTGGAATTGGATTACAGGCTATTAGTAGTTTTATTGAACAGGATGGTATTGCAAAAATAATAGGTCTGATTGGTGGCGCTATTTTAGTTTTTTATGGTATTTACGAGTTTAAAAGAAAGCCGCATTTCGACAAGGAAAAAATCAAACCTTACGAATATGCCACTTTGTTTGTAAAAGGTTTCATGGTAAATACGGTTAATCCATTTACCTTTATTTTTTGGATTGGTCTGATGGGCGCTCTTTTGCTTAAAAATCCATTGCATCATCCTCTTACCATAGCTAGCTTAGCAGGCACGTTTTTTACGATTATTCTATTTGACAGTCTGAAAGTTTTAATTGCCGATCGGCTTAAGAATTTTCTAAAAGAAAAACAACTAAATAAAATCAGCCGTTTCGCTGGATTGCTATTTTTTGCCTTTGGTGTTTTTCTAATCGTTAGAAGTTTGACCGTATTATAGCTAGCTGAAAAGATTGTATTTAACAATACAATAGATAGCTCTTAGTCCATCTCTCCATCCAATTTTCTTACCCTCTTCATAGGTTCGACCATAGTAAGAAATGCCCACCTCATACACCCGCACATTTTTAATCTTACTGATTTTTGCGGTCAATTCAGGTTCAATTCCAAATCTGTTTTCTTTCAAGTCTATTTGATCTATGATTTCTTTTCGAAACATTTTATAACAGGTTTCCATATCCGTCAAATTTAGATTGGTAAACATGTTAGACAAAAAGCTCAAAAATTTATTCCCTATCGAATGCCAGAAAAATAGGATTCGATGAGGCTTCCCTCCCATAAATCTTGAGCCATATACGACATCAGCAAAACCATCCAAAATGGGCTGGAGTAATAAATTGTATTCATGAGGATCATATTCCAAATCAGCATCTTGAATGATGATGTAATCACCTTTGGCTTCTTTAAAGCCTCTTCTCAATGCAGCACCTTTGCCCTGATTCTTTTCTTGGCTAAACAAACGTATATTTTGAATATTTTCATCCTTGATATATTGCTGAATAATAGCCCTTGTATTATCAGCAGAACAATCGTCTACTATGATTAACTCCTTTTCAATTTGATGGCTTAATTCAACGGATGCAATCTTTTGCAAGATTTGAAGGATACTAGCTTCTTCGTTGTAAGCAGGAATGATGATACTTAATAATCCCATTTAAGCTGTTGCTCGCAATTTTTCAATTTCACTATTCATAAAACGCTTCCATATAGGAGGCAGTGTTGCCATAAGCATAGAAACTGGATACCCATATTTCATTTGAGGTGCATTGACAAAGTTTTGTAGGCTTTGATAATTTTTATTAGCATGCATATGATGATCAGAATGCCTTGTTAATTCAAACAAGAAAATTCTACCTAAAAAATGTTCTGAATTCCATGCATGTGATTGGTTGAATGACTCAAATCTACCACTTTCCAATATTTTTCTTTCTAATCCATAATGCTCAATATAATTTATCGTCTCTAATAATAATTGAGCTACAAGTGCAATAACTGCGGCTGCGATTAAGGCTTTGAGTCCAAACAGAAAATATATAATTCCCAAAAAGCACAATTGTAAGAATAAGAATTGAAATACTTGATTTGAAAGAATGGATTGATGATTCCTCGTAGTTTTTCTTTTTTCAATTTTCCATGCATTCCTGAGCACACCAGGCACTGCTCTTAACCAAAATTGATATAAAGATTCTCCTTTACGTGCAGTTCCTGGATCATTGTAAGTACCGACATATTTATGGTGGCCTATATTATGCTCAATGGTGAAGTACATATTTTGTGCAAGTAATAAACCAGCTCTGGCTAAAAATATTTCCATTTTTTTACTCCTATGCCCAAGTTCATGGGAAACATTAATACCCATAGTCGCTACACCCACTCCCAAATTCATCATGAGACCGAAATATTCAAAATTGCTTAATGGTTGAGTATTGATGACATTCATACCATAAATAAATAAAATCCAGATCAAAGGAATATTCGCATATAGCAATAAATCGAAAAGTACATCTGCAAATCTATTTTCACTTGAATCTTCGCCAAGATTATTATTTATCGCGGGAAAAAAACTTTCGATTAAAGGAATAATAACAAAAGCAAGGTATACAGATCCGAGACTCCATGCGCCTTTAAAATACAATCCAAGCCATATTACAATGGGCAATAAAAAAGCAAGTATATATTTTAAATCTTTTCTCATAGATTTGTGTTCCAATAAAAGCAATAAAGCTCAATTAAATGGAATTTACTACAGTTAAAGTTGAGAAAGTTACAAGAGAAACGAAAGATTCATCGAGCTTTTTTTTCAACTACGAAGAAGCTATCAGATTTAAATCTGGTCAATATATTACTGTCAAATTTATATTTGATGGCAAAGACACTAGAAGATCCTACTCTTTATCAAGTGCTCCAGGAGAATCCTCACTTTCATTTACCGTCAAAAGGGTAAAAGGTGGATTGGTATCAAATCATATGATAGATAATATTACGGAGGGCTCAACCATTGAAATTTCTTCACCTGAAGGCAAATTTGTTGCCGAGCCGAAACATGAATTACAACGCAACTATTATTTATTTGCGGCAGGAAGCGGAATTACACCTATTTTATCTATCATCAAAGATATCATAGAACAAGAACCCAAATCAAAGGTCCATTTACTTTATGGAAATAGAACAGAAGATGATATAATTTTCAAAGACCAATTGGATCAAATAAAACAAAAATATGCTGGACAGTTTGAAATGGAGTATACCCTTTCTCAAGCCCCAAGCTCTGGAATTTTGAAAATATTTTCATCTAAGAAAAATGGATGGAATGGTTGGAAAGGTAGAATAGATGAAGGGATGATCAAAAAGTTTTTAGAAGAATATCCACAAGATCACAATGATAGTATTTATATGATTTGTGGTCCAGGGTCCATGATTGAAAAATGTACTTCCAGTCTCATTAATCTCGGTGTAGATAAAGGCGCCATCAAAAGAGAATTTTTCACAACTGCCTCTGATAAAAATGAATCGGTGCAAACCGCAGGAAATGGTGCAGCTAGCGCCACTATTAATTTTAATTTAAATGGTGAGAAAGCAAGTGCACAACTGAGCACCGGACAAACGGTCTTGGACGCGATTACTGATGCTGGTTATGATCCTCCTTTTTCATGTACCTCAGGTGCTTGTTCTACCTGCGTTGCCAAAATAACTTCAGGTACAGTAGAAATGGATGTGTGCCATGCTCTAGATGATGATGAAATTGCAGACGGCTACATTCTAACCTGTCAAGCTAGGCCAACTACACCAAATGTAGAAATCGACTATGATGTTTAATTGCCAATTAGGTATTCAACACCCAAGTTGAAACTCATTTGATTCAAACGCAATTTTATAGCTGTACCATCAAAACTGGGATTAATGTATGAGGCATACCTTGGCTTTAAACTCAAGGAAGTCCTTTCTGATAATTGATAGTTTATATATGGGCTTAAACGATAAGCGATAGAAAAATTCTGCAAGGGTGCAAAAGAACTTGTTTTATCAAAGATTGCAATCTCCTCATCTTTATTTATCGTCTTTCCGTTTTGAGATAAGGCAAGATTAAAACTGATCCCTGCACTTATGCCTAAGGTCATCTTATTAAATTGCTTTTGATACCCTAACTCTAGTGGAATGCTTAGTAGCTTAAATTGATTATAATGAATTACTTTCCTAGACTGCAAGGCATTTACTAAAGTATCTCCGTAAAAAGTTTTAATCGTATCATTCGTAGTTTCATCAATCCAAACTATTAACAACTCATCTTCTTTTAAAACCTTAATGTCCCCTTCTTTGAAATAATCAAACTTGGATTGGAGTAGATGATATTCCAAACCTGTATGAAAACTGAATCTTTCTTTCCAAATTAAACCAGCTTCGATTCCTGCTCCACCTGCCCATCTTCCACTATCTGTTTCCTCCTTTAAGGTCAACAAGCTTGATGGATTGTCAGCTTGATATTGAAAATTAATGTTGCTGGCTGAACCGTAAAGTCCCAATCTAAATTGCACAGTTTTTTCTTTGCTATCTTCCTGGTCAACAGATAAGCTAGTTATTTTTGGGAATGTTATTTCTTGAATAGCTAAATTTTTGAGCGTTACAGGGAGCAGGGTTAATTTACTTACCATTGCAATATCATTAGATCTTTCAGCTATAACTTTAATTGCATTTTCTCTAATTT
>CALGNN010000115.1 GCA_937961455.1 uncultured Saprospiraceae bacterium | reverse complement strand
AATTAAATCAATGCCGTCTTCAAAATCTTCTACATCAGATACCCACACTGAATAATCGTTCATCAGTTCTTCAACTTGTGCTTTAATGTTTTCTTCTTTGTTTGCAATTATTATATCCGGCTTGAGTGATTTTATTTTTTCAATATTAATCGTCTTTGTACCACCTATAATCTCGATGGGCTTAATATTCTCAGGATGGATGCAAAATTTTGTTCTACCAACAAGTACTTCGATTCCAGCTAGATCACAAATCAACTCAGTGATAGATGGCACTAAGGAAACTACAGTGGTGGGCACATCTTCAAGAACAATGGTTCGATCAATTTGATCCGTTACTATGGAAATCAATGTTGATTATTTGAATGAATTTGAAACGATCCATTCTTTGGATCCAGGCGTATAAACATAAAATCCTTCTCCTGATTTTCTACCCAATTTTTTAGCTGTAACCATGTTTACTAGCAGTGGGCAAGGTGCATATTTTGGATTTCCAAAACCTTCATATAAAACATTTGCAATGGCTAATACAACATCCAAACCTATGAAATCTGCTAATTGTAAAGGCCCCATTGGATGCGCCATTCCCAATTTCATCACAGCATCAATTTCTTCAACTCCCGCCACACCTTCATGAAGTGTATAAATGGCTTCGTTAATCATCGGAATCAAAATCCTATTGGCAACAAATCCAGGATAGTCATTAACCTCTACTGGAATTTTACCAAGATTTTTTGATAAGTCCATAATAATGGAAGTGACCTCATCACTTGTAGCATAGCCTTTGATAACTTCTACCAGTTTCATAATAGGGACAGGATTCATAAAATGCATCCCAATGACTTTATCAGGCCTACCAGTTGCTGCAGCTATTTTCGTGATAGAGATTGATGAGGTATTACTAGCTAGAATACAATCTTTTGGAGCTGATTCATCAATTTGTTTGAATATATTCAGCTTTAAATCTATTCTTTCCGTTGCTGCCTCTACTACTAGATCCGCATCAGAAACTCCCTGCTTTAAATCTGTTAAACAAGAAATTTTTGCAAGACAAGAAGTTTTATCTTCTTCTGAAATCTTTTCTTTTTGGATCATTCGATCTAGATTCTTGCTAATAGTTGCCAAGGCTTTATCCAAGGCATCTTGAGAAATATCAACAAGCTTAACCTCATACCCTTTCATCGCGAATGTATGAGCAATTCCATTGCCCATGGTTCCTGCTCCTATTACTGTAATATGCTTCATAATTATTTTTTGTGCCTGCTTTTTAAAGCTTCAATTTAGTAAGGACAATTTTGACATTTGCTATCACAACAATAACCTCTTTTCAAATGATATTCTTTTGTGAAAACCATCAAGCCTTTTTCATTGTAAATGAAATCTTCTCCTTCCTTGAGCGGAGTTGATGAATGACTTTGATCATTTTGTTTTGCCTTTTTCTTATTGTAAAAATTTTCCATCGTCCGCCAGATAATACCTTCCTTTAGAAAATTTGCTCCCATTAAACGTTTGATCTTTTCTTTGTGCTTTTTGTTCCTCTTCAGGTAGTTTATTAAACTCCCTACATTTTATAGAACAACAGTTTTCAAATTCTGTTGCGCAATTATCACATTGAATGAATAATAAATGACAAGCATCATTATCACAATTTACATGTCGATCGCTCTGCGCTCCGCATTGATGACAATGCGCTATAACATCTTCACTAATCCTTTCGCCAAGCCTTTCATCAAAAACAAAATTTTTGCCTTTAAATTTATTTTCAATTTCTAATTCTTTCACTTGACGCGCGTAGTCAATGATGCCGCCATCCAATTGATACACTTTTTCGAAACCTTTATTTTTCAAAAATGCACTGGCTTTTTCACATCTAATTCCTCCAGTGCAATACATGACTATTTCTTTTTCCTCTTTCCCTTCTAATTTTTCTAGAACTTCAGGTAACAAATCTCTGAATGTAGCCGCCTCAGGTAACATAGCTCCTTTGAAATGTCCAACCTCCGATTCGTAATGATTGCGCATATCAATCAAAATGGTTTCATCCTTATTAGTAAGCTCATTAAATTCTACTGCGTCTATATGTTTTCCATTTTGCGCTAGGTCTAAATTTTGATCCAATCCATCAGCAACAATTTTTTCTCTCACCTTTATTTTCAAAACGAAAAAAGACTTTCCATCATCCTCAATAGCGTAATTAAATCGAATGCCTTTTAGAAAATCAATCGTATCTGTGTATGATTTGAGCTTTTCTAAATTTTCCTTTGCTACAGAAACTTGCCCATTAATGCCTTCGTAAGAAAGATATATCCTTCCTTTGACACCTAATGCATCCAAGTCTTTGAACAAGGAATTTCTAATTTCTTCAGGCTTTTCGATTGACCAATATTTATAAAAAGAGAATGTAACACGCGTTTCATTAAGCTTGTACATTTGCTCTTTTAGGTCTTTTCTATTCTTCCTATTTTCAGGCCGACTCATGGATATAATTCAAATTGAGGACGAAATAATCAAACTTTTATCAAAAATAATGCGTTAGGGACTATAATCTGAAATTTGTTATTCTATTTTGCTTATTAATTTATTCGTTTAATTTTGCGGCAATCTGAATACAACTACTAAAGAAATAATAGTCATGCCTAGAAAAAAGACAAGATATACAGATAAAGAACTCAAAGAGTTTGAGAAAATTATCGACGCTAAACTCGAAGAAGGTAGAAAGCAATATGGTTTCTACCTAGATCAGTTAAAAGAATTAGCTGAAAGCCCTGAATCTAAAATAAAAGGATTAGATGATGGAATCAGTACTACAGAGACTGAAAGAATCACTTCAATGGCTTCTCGAATTAAGTCACATGTCCAACATTTGGAAAATGCCAAAATTCGTATTCAAAATAAAGTCTATGGAATTTGCCGTGAATCAGGCGAATTGATATCAAAAGAACGTTTAAAAGCAGTACCTCATGCAACTTTGAGTATTTCTGCAAAAGAAACTAGACCGCGACAAGCACCAAGAAGAACCAGAAAATAAATCCAATTTGTGAAGAAATCAACCGTAGCTTTTTTAATCGTTTTGCTGGTTTTAATTTTAGACCAATGGTTGAAAATATGGGTTAAGACAAATATGTCATATAATGAGCATATTTTTCTATTAGGAGAAAAGGCTCAACTATTATTTATTGAAAACGATGGAATGGCTTTCGGCATCTCCTTTGGTGATGGTTCAATGGGAAAATTAGCTCTTACAATTTTTCGAATTGTTGCTGTTTCAATTTTAATCTATTTAATTAATTCACTAATCAAGGCAAAAGAGAAAATGGGCGTTATTGTCTGTTTTTCTTTGATTCTAGCTGGAGCGCTTGGAAATATTATTGATAGTGTTTTCTATGGAGTCATATTTAATGCCCCATATCATGGTGGAATCGCAACGATGTTCCCCGAAGAAGGAGGCTATGCGCCATTATTTCATGGAAATGTGGTAGATATGTTTTACTTCCCCTTATTTAGGTTTAATTGGCCTGAATGGATGCCTTGGATCGGAGGAAATAGATTTATATTCTTTAGACCTATATTTAATATAGCCGATGCGAGTATATCAACAGGCGTTATCAGCCTGATTGTATTTTATAGATCTTTCTTTAAGAGTGGTGAGAATACCAATGAAGCAGAGGAGCTTAAAGAATCGGCTGAAAATAAGCCGCTTCCTGAAAACCCTATACCTTAGCTGATTCCGTTTTAAACCTATTTACTGCTTTTACAGCTTTAGATACCACTTTATAGTTGATCGAATATCTGATAAATTTTCCATCTCTTTGCGCATGTAACACTCCAGCTAATCGCATAATTCTCAAATGTTGAGAAGTTATCGACTGTTCCAAATTCAGGGAATTATAAATTTTATTTACATTGATAATACCATGGGAATCAATGAATTCTAAAATTTTAAGGCGGAGTGGGTGCGCCAAGGCTCTCATCAGTTCCGCAGAATACTGCAGCTTCTCATTATTGAAAGTTACCTTAGTCTTTCTCATTACTTCTTATTTTGATGCAAACTTGTTTGTTTCCTTAGTCGAACAAATATGAGTAATAAATCACATATATTCATCAAAATGTTAAAGAAATTTATAATCTATAAATCAATGATTTATAATACTTGACATATATGATTGATTTATAATATGTTATAAACAAAAATAATTTGTCAAAAATCAATCAAATAATTGTGGATTGGAATGGGAAATGGGAGGATTTTGGTGTAAAAATGCTTATCCAGCTAATTCTTCTACTAATCTAGAAATCTGAGATAATCTATCTCTATCTAATCCATAATAGATGAACTTACCTTGTCTTTCAGTTATGACAACTCCTGCTCTTCTTAATATAGCTAAATGTTGTGAGGCTACTGATTGCTCTAATCTCAATTTAATGTAAATATCCGTTACGGTCATGGAATCATTATCTTCTAAAAGATCAATAATTCTTTGTCTTAACTTATGATTTACTGCTCTTAGTACAAGAACTGCTTTTCTTAAGTCAGCGTAATCTAATTGAATATCTTTGTCCCCTTTTTTAAGTATTACAGTCTCGTTTTTCTGCTTTCTCATATTACAAGTATTTCTGTTGGTTTTGATAACAGCTTCTAAAAGACAAATTCTGTTCCAAAAATGATATTAGGGAATTTTCATATCTGTAATAGTCCAGATTATTAAGTGTTTTTACAAATCAAAGGATTTGATATATAAAACGTCTTAAACTGTATTTAGTTGATTCTTAGTTGATTTTGTAATATTAGGCGCTTTAATATATTCGGGTTCAAATAGATTAATATCCTCAGTTAAATTCGAGGTAAATTTTTTAAATCCAAGTGGTATTAAGTGTTTTGCCGAGTTTTGTATTTCAATGAATTGGCTGTGATGGCGATTTGCGATGCCTTTATATTTAGAAGAACCGTTTCCACAAAAAACAATTTTCTCGCCCACATTAAATAATGAATCAAATGAGTATTCATCCAATATCATTGCCTGATTATGCATCAGAGGCTCACCATTTACATCATATAATCCCGTATAAACCTCCATTCTTCTCGCATCAATCATTGGACAATAAAGCGCCTCTTCGCATAAATTACTGTATCCTGCCAATGCTAAAGATGTTAAGGTATCGACTGATATTAATGGGATATCCAAAGCATAACAGATGCCTTTAGCCGCCGATACGCCAACACGCAATCCTGTATAAGACCCTGGACCTTTAGATACACAAACTCCATCCAAATCTGCATATTGAATTCCTGCTTCTTTAATACACGCTTCTATAAAAAGGGTGATAAGTCTAGAATGTGCATAAGACTCATTACTTTCCCTTATAGCACAGAGCTCATGATCTTTTGTTAGACAAACAGAGCAGACTTCTGTTGCGGTATCAATATGTAGTAAATAAGACAATGGCTATGGATTAAGTATTTTTTGATATCTAGCTGTATCATTTAAGAGCTCAATCGCTGATGATAACTCGCTGTCATTAAGTAGCTTACGAGCAATTTTACCATTTTGGAAGCCAATTCGTGAAGCGATGTCTAATTCAATCATATTGATAATGTCCTCCTTATTCGTATCAAACATGGCTGTTTTTTCAGCTTCAAGTTCTTTGGATAGTTCAGTCAGTTTTTGACTCGAAACATTTCCAAACTTATCTTCTTCCATGGTCTCTAATAAAGCTTTAAGCTCTTTTTCTGTTTTGGATTCGAAAGAAAATTGCTCTTTCTCACAGTATGATCTGAAATCATCAAAGTCTTCAAATTCAAAAGAAGCGATATCTGTGATTGCTCCATTTTTCAACATATACTGTGTTACATAATTGAAAATTGTTCCCTGCTCTTGCAAAGCCGTCAACAGCGCACTTGAGTGTGGTAGTTCTAATACAACATCTGGGCTTACTCCTCCTCCATCAAGCACTGTTCGGCCATTCAATGTTTTGAAACTTGTGCGCTCATTATCTGGAATATCAACAGGCTCACCATTTTCATATTCTACACTTTGAATACATCTTCCACTGGGAATGTAATATTTGGCGATGGTTATTTTCAATCTGGAATTGTAGCCTAGTTCCTTTGTATTTTGCACAAGACCTTTTCCATAACTTCTCTGCCCCATCACTACCCCTCTATCTAAATCTTGCATTACTCCAGAAACAATCTCAGAAGCAGAAGCAGAACTCTTATTAATTAAAACGACCAATGGCAGATCAGCTGCTAAAGGTGCTGCAGGAGTTTTATAACTCTTGTCCCATTCTTTTCTTTTGCTTCTCGTACTAACGACTTCAATATTTTTTTCTACAAATACATTGCAAAGCGACACAGCCTCACTCAATAATCCTCCTCCATTGCCTCGGAGATCTAAAACTACCCCTTTCATATCTGGATTTTCTTCTTGCATTTTTCTTACTGCCTTCCTAATATTATTTCCAGCATTTGCGGTAAATGTGCTTAAAACTACATAACCAACACCATCTCTAACCATACCAGAATAGGGCACATTAGGCACTGTCACTTCTCCTCTTACTAACTGAATTGATTTATTAGATGCTTCTCCAGGACGTTTGATCACTAAGTCTATATCAGTACCAGAGACTCCTCTCATAATTCTAATGACATCATCGTTTGTTTTACCCTCAGCTGATTGACCATTAATAGAAATGATTTGATCTCCAGCCTTTAGTCCTGCTGCATGTGCTGCCGAACCCTCATAAGGTTCAATAATAGTTACATAGTCACCAATCTTGCGAATTCTAGCTCCTACTCCATCATACTTGCCTTGATTTAAATACCTGTATTGCTCTATTTGAGATTCAGAAATGTAATTGGTAAATGGATCCAAAGAAGCTACCATCGCATCAATGCCTGTTCTCATCAATTGAGCAGGATCAACCTCATCCACATAATAGGTATTCAGTTCTTTATAGAGATTCGAAAAAATCTCAATATTCTTAGAAATTTCAAAATACTTGTCTTTAATGGGAGTAAAGGAAAATAAGGATACACAGATGGCTACTCCTAGTATGATTTTAAAATAACTTTTCATATTCTTTATTATTTGTGAGACTAGATTAGAACGAAAATTAAAAAGGATTATTAGTTGTCAATTAGTTATAAAATCAATAAAAACATTTTTTAGTTCATTTGGCTTTTCTGCATGAACCCAATGACCCGCATTTTCAATTGTAGTAATGCTTGCTGAAGGGAAAAAACTTTTAATTAATGTCTCATCTTCTTCCTTTATATAATCTGATTTTTCCCCTTTTATAAAAATACAAGGCTTATCAAAACGAGCTGTAGTTGCAATTGCTTTCAAAATATTATCGTAGTTACGATAAATCCCTTCTAAATTCATCTTCCATTCATATCCACCATCTGAATTTCTAGATAAATTTTTCATCAGAAACATACTTAGATTTTCATCTTTTAGCTTTTCAAAAATGAATTCATATACCTCATTTCTCTTTTTATAAAGCCCTAAGCGAGTTGCTAATAAAGCTTCAAAAATTTTATGATGTCCTGCTTTATAGGCTTTTGGACTTATATCTACGACAACTAATTTATCAATGAGTCTTGGATAATTCAAAGCTAAATTCATAGCTACCTTTCCTCCCATAGAATGTCCCACAATTATTGGGTTTTCCAAGGCATAGTCTTGAATATAGGTTTTTACATCTTCAGCCATTAAATGGTAATCCAATTCATCGTGGTGAGGAGATTTACCATGATTTCTCAAATCTAAGAGATGAACTTTGTAGTCTTCTTCAAGACTTCTGGCAAAAGTTTTCCAATTATCTAACATTCCTAAAAGACCATGCAAAATGATAATATCTTGACCCGATCCGTATATTTTATGGTTGAGTTTCATTTGGATTAAACTGTGAATAAAAATAATTGTTTTAAGAATCAAAGAAAGGCATTAAATTTATAGATTTATCTTTATAAATATGAGTTTCAAACTTGTTTCCCCATTTAAACCTACAGGCGATCAACCTCACGCAATTAAAAATTTAGTTGACGGTGTTTTGGCTGGAGAACGATCGCAGGTCTTACTTGGAGTAACTGGTTCTGGAAAGACATTTACCATGGCAAATGTGATCAATGAGTTAAATAAACCTACACTCATTCTAACACATAATAAAACGCTTACAGCTCAACTTTATGGAGAGTTTAAAGAGTTTTTTCCTGACAATGCCGTTGAATATTTCGTCTCTTATTATGATTACTATCAACCGGAAGCCTATCTATCTTCTTCAGACACTTACATCGAAAAAGATTTGTCGATCAATGAAGAAGTTGATAAACTTCGACTGAGTGCGACTTCAGCACTTCTTTCTGGAAGACGAGACATCATTATTGTAGCATCAGTATCGTGTATTTATGGCATGGGCAATCCAGAAGACTATAAATCTGGGATTATAAGAATAGAAAAGGGCCAAGTTATCAGTAGAAATACGCTCCTATATAATATGGTTGAAAGTCTCTATTCTAGAACAGAATCTGCTTTAATGAGAGGCAATTTTAGAGTTAAAGGCGACACTGTAGATGTTAATCTTCCTTATGTAGATTATGGTTATCGAATAACTTTTTTTGGAGATGAAATTGAAAGCATAGAAATCATAAATACAGAAACGGGCAAAAGACAAGAAGAGCTACAACATGCTGCAATCTTTCCTGCCAATCTTTATATCGCTCCACGGGAAAGACTCAAAGGAATTCTTCATCAAATTGAGGATGAACTTCAAGAGCAAGAAAGCTACTTTGAAAAAGAAGAACGATTCATTGAAGCCAAAAGAATTAAAGAGCGCGTAAATTTTGATCTTGAAATGATGCGCGAGTTGGGTTATTGCAATGGAGTCGAAAATTACTCCAGATTTTTCGATGGTCGTCGTCCTGGATCTAGACCATTTTGTTTACTAGATTATTTTCCAGAAGATTACCTAATGATTCTAGATGAATCTCATGTTACGATACCTCAAGTGAGAGGAATGTGGGGTGGAGACAGATCTAGAAAACTCAACCTAGTGAGCTTTGGATTTAGATTGCCTTCAGCGCTGGACAATCGACCTCTAGATTTTGGAGAATTCGAAAGCATTATTAATCAAATTGTTTATGTGAGTGCAACTCCTGGTGATTATGAATTAGAACAAACTGAGGGCTTGGTTGTCGAACAACTCATTCGGCCAACTGGACTTCTAGACCCACCTATTGAAGTCAGACCAAGCATTAATCAAATAGATGACTTATTGGAAGAAATTCATTCTAGAGTAAAGAAAAATGAACGAATACTTGTCACAACTCTAACCAAGCGGATGGCTGAAGAATTGAGTAAGTATTTTCTCAGCCTTGATATTAGATGCAAGTACATTCACTCTGAGGTAGATACCATGGAAAGGGTAGAAATATTGCTAGACCTTAGACTGGGAAATTTTGATGTACTCGTTGGTGTAAACTTATTGAGAGAAGGGCTTGACCTTCCAGAAGTAAGCTTAGTTGCCATCATCGATGCAGATAAAGAAGGATTTTTAAGAAATGATCGGTCATTAACACAAACAGCAGGAAGGGCAGCAAGGAATGAAAATGGATTGGTCATTTTTTATGCAGATAAAATGACAGACTCTATGCAAAAAACCATCGATGAAACTAATCGAAGAAGGTCTGTACAAATGGCTTATAACGAAAAACACAATATCACGCCTGTTTCTATCAAAAGAACAAAGGAAGAAATCCTTGGTAAAAGCTCTATTCTAGACGTCAGAGGAGGTAGAAAAGATGTATACATTGAACCAGAAGAAGCATCACTTGCTGCTGACCCTTTAATCAATTATATGACCAGGGACCAATTAGAGAAATTGATTGAAGAAACTACCAAAAAAATGAAAAAAGCTGCCAAGGAATTGGATTTCATTTCAGCTGCCCAACATAGAGATGAAATTCAAGAGCTAAAAAGGAAACTAAAAGAGAAACTTTAGTGTTCCAATTATTACCCAAATAGTTTGATAATTCGCATTTAAAGCAATAATTTTAAAGCTCAAAGCGGCTTCGCATCCACGACAAAGGCGATAATACTATAAAGTGAATTATATATTTTTTAAAATCTTAGTGTCAGCAATGGCATGGCTTACCTTCTGCGCGTTTGACTTTAGTCCTTCGATGCACGGGGATTATCATGAGGTAGTTGTGGCAATGACTGCAGAAATTGAAGCCGATCCAGAAAATCCATTACTTTACTATCAAAGAGCTGTTCTTCACAAAGGTCATTACAAGTATGAAGATGCCATAAATGACTATCACAAATGTATTTCAATTGACTCTAGCCTCGTAGCAACTTATTTAGATCTTGCCGATATTCACACCATTCAAAACCAAACAGATTCAAGTTTCTATTACTTAGCAGTTTTCAAAAGATGGAAAGAACCCGTACCCAAATATTTTGAAATTGAATCAAGACTTTTTGCAAAAATTTCAGATTGGCAAAAAGCCATCGATTCTCAAGAAAAAAGTATTGCGCTAAAGACCGAACATTTAAGACCGGAAGATATTACTGTGTTAAGTGATCTTTTCCTCTCAAAAAATCCCATTGACTATGACGGTGCAATTAAAAGTATTGAAATGGGCTTAGAGAAAAAAGGCAATTTAATTAGCCTAAGAGAAGAACGTCTCAACTTATTCATTGAAGCAAAATATTATGATCAAGCACTTCTGGAATTAGATAACTTAATAAATGAATTTGTAAGAAAAGAGAAGTGGCTCATTAAAAAAGCAGAAGTGTATTACGCAGCAAATCGCTTTTCAGAAAGTAAAGAAACATTTTTAACCGCAATATCAACCATTGAAAACCTATCTCCCCGATTTCAAAAACAAGATCGGATTATTGAGTTAAAGAAAATTGCTAAATCCTATTTAGCGAAAATGTAAATGGAATGAGAACAACAATTTTAAGCTTACTACTAACAATTATTTTTATCTCTGCTAATGCACAAGATATTACCAGAGGTCCCTATCTCCAATCACTTTCTCAAACAAGTGTGATTATAAAATGGAGAACGCCATCTCCAAAAAAGAGTACGGTTTGGTATGATACAACTGTCGGAGGTACAAGCTTTCAAGTTAATAGTAATACGAATACAACAGAACACGAATTAACCCTTACAGGATTGTCTCCTAATACCATATATTATTATACCGTAGGTTATGGTGGAACTGTTCTCGCAGGTGGCGATGAAGATCATTATTTTAAAACTTCACCTGTCAATGGCTCAACAGATAAATACACAGCCTGGATATTAGGGGATTGTGGAACTGGAAATGATAATCAAAGAGCGGTAAGAGACGCCTATTATAATTACATTGGAAATGATCACACTGATATGATCTTGTTCTTAGGTGACAACGCATACAATAGTGGAACAGACACCGAGTATCAAAATGCATTTTTTCAAAATATGTACGAAGACAAGCTGATCAATAGCAGTGCTTGGTCTTGTCCTGGTAATCACGATATGTATACGGCAAATTCTTCTACGCAAACAGGACCCTATTACGATATATTCTCATTCCCCAAAAATGCTGAGGCTGGAGGAATTGCTTCAGGAACAGAAGCCTACTATTCTTTTGATTATGGAAATATCCATGTGATAAGTTTGGATTCAGATGATACGGATAGAAATCCAGGCTCTCCTATGCTTACTTGGTTAGAAAATGACTTAGCCGCAAATACCCAATATTGGACTGTAGTCATATTCCATCACCCTCCCTACACCAAAGGAAGTCACAACTCTGACAATCCAAATGATAGCGGTGGAAGAATGGATGACATGAGAGAAAATGTGCTGCCCATATTAGAAGATTATGGAGTCGATGTGGTGCTATCGGGTCACAGCCATTCTTACGAAAGATCTTACTTTATAGAAGATCATTTTGGATATTCCAATACTTGGGATCCAGCTACCATGTTAATAGATGGAGGTGATGGCAGAACTGATGGTGACGGCAATTATAAAAAATATAACAACAGTGCATTAGCAGATGATGGAACCGTTTATTTAACAGCTGGTTCATCTGGAAAAATCACTGGAAATGGTTCATTAGATCACCCAGTCATGTACTACAGCTCAAAGACTTTGGGAAGTACAATCTTGGAAGTTGATAGTAATGTTTTAGATTTAAAATTTTTGAATTCAAATGGCGTTATTGATGATTACTTAACCATAATAAGATGCGATACCATTTGTCCTCCCGCAGGAATTGCTTGCGATGATGGAGATCCTCTTACAATAAATGATGTTACAGATGGTGACTGTCTCTGCGCAGGAGTTTGCCCTATTGTTGGAACACCATGTGATGATGGTAATCCTAATTCTGTTAATGATCAACAAGATGGAAATTGCAACTGTGCAGGAACATGTATTCCAGCCGGAACACCCTGTGATGATGGGGATCCAAATACCTTTGATGATGAACAAGATGGAAATTGTAATTGTATAGGAGTCCCCATGGGACCTCAACAGTCTTGTGTATTTGTAAACAGCAGCATAGATGATGTTGAACAAAATGGTATCACTGGAGCTGTTTCAACCACAAGTACTGATTTGGAATTAGTCTTTGATACTAATGGTGGAAGTAGCAATCAAATCGTTGGGATTAGATATAATAACATAAGTATACCTCAAGGGACTTATGTAAGTAACGCTTATATAGAATTTACTGTAGACGAATCTAATTCAGGCGGAACCAACTTAAATATTAAAATTGAAAATACCGATAACGCAAATCAATATGTAGGTTCTACTAATAATGTTAGCAATCGAACTTATTCTTCAAACACAGTTAGTTGGTCACCTCCTGCTTGGTTTTCTATTGGATCGAAACAAACAACACCTGATCTTTCTGTACTTGTACAACAGGTAATCGATAGACCTGGATTTACTGCTGGAAATTCTATGGCATTTTCAATAACTGGTACAGGAGAAAGAACTGCTGAGTCCTTTGATGGTTCGCAAACCCAAGCACCTAAATTATGTATTGAGTATATCATTTGCGATGTACCGGGTACACCATGTGACGACAGAGATCCTTGCACAATAAATGATGTTTTTGATGACAATTGTGATTGTGTAGGCACATACCAAGATAGCGACGCAGATGGTCTTTGCGATGCGACTGATAATTGTCCGTTTGCTCCAAATGCAAACCAATTAGACTTTGACAATGATGGAATAGGAAATGCATGTGACCCTTGCGATAATAACACCATAGGAAATGCTTGTGATGATGGGGATCCTTGTACAACGAATGATACCATTGATGCCAATTGTGATTGTGTAGGAATTCCTACACAGGACAATGATAATGATGGAATATGTAATACAGAAGATAATTGCCCAGATGACCCCAACCCAAATCAACAAGATTCAGATGGTGATGGGATCGGAGATGTCTGCGACCCATGTGATGCCAATCAAGTAGGAATGACTTGTGATGATGGGGATCCTTGTACCATCAATGATGTACTTGATGCTAATTGCAATTGCGCAGGTACACTCCTAACGGATGGAGATAATGACGGCATCTGTGATTTAATAGATAATTGCATTAACGATCCCAACCCAAATCAAGAAGACATAGATGGAGATGGACTGGGTGACGCTTGCGATCCTTGTAATGACCTACTCATAGGGACTTCTTGTGATGATGGGGATCCTTGTACTATCAATGATACTTACGATGCTAATTGTGATTGCATAGGCACTTATACAGATTCAGATAATGATGGAGTTTGTGATGGTTTGGATAATTGTCCAAACGATTCAAATGCAACACAACTTGATACTGATAATGATGGCATAGGAAACGCTTGTGACCCTTGTGATAATAATACCATTGGCAATGCATGTGATGATGGAGATCCATGTACCATCAATGATACCATTGATGCGAATTGTAATTGTGTGGGAAGTCCTTCTCAAGATTCTGACAATGATGGAGTATGCGACACCCAAGACAATTGTATCAACGACCCCAACCCAAATCAACTGGATTCCGATGGTGATGGCTTGGGAGATATTTGTGATCCTTGTGATGCCAATCAAGCAGGAAATCCTTGTGATGACCTTGACCCCTGCACCATTAATGATGTGCTTGATGTAGATTGTAATTGTATAGGTACAGCTTTACAAGATAGTGACCTTGATGGGGTTTGTGATCAAGAAGATAATTGTTTAACTGTAGCGAATGCAGATCAGTCCGATGTGGACGGTGACGGAATTGGAGATGTTTGTGATCCTTGCAATGATCTCTTAATTGGAACATCTTGCAATGATGGTGATCCTTGTACGGTTAATGATACTTATGATGGCAATTGTGATTGCATTGGGACCTACCTTGATTCAGATAATGATGGCGTTTGTGATCCTTTAGACAACTGTCCAAACGATTCCAATGCCACACAACTTGATATTGATAATGATGGCATAGGAAACGC
>CALGNN010000114.1 GCA_937961455.1 uncultured Saprospiraceae bacterium | reverse complement strand
GAATTTAAACCTTACCTAAATTACCTAAATACAATAAGACGAACTAACAAAGAAAAGCCAGCCACTATCAATAGGTGATGACAGCATATCGCTCCTTCCTTTAGATTAGTAATTGAATATTTATAATCACATTACTACTCTTATCATCATCCCGTTAGCTGTAAGCAAGGAGTAAAAACATATTGTAAAATATAAAAATTAGATTATGCCTAAAAAATACATTTTCAAAGTTTGGCAAAACGGGAATAACAGGAAATGGTACTGGAATGCAAAATCTCCAAATGGAGAAATAATTGCCTCAGCAAGTCAAGGTTTTGCGTCAAAACAAAGTGCAATTCGAAATGCGAGTTTAAGTGGATTCAGACCATAATGTCTAAAGAGAATGACAGATTTAGAAATTAAACTTGAAAAGCTATTAAACGACCACTATTCAAATTTGGAGGAAATTGATAGATTCATTATTGGAACTACTTTGTCTAATGCGTTTTTTCAAGACAAATATGAAGAAATGCTCAAACAGTTTAATGAGAATTAATGTATTAATAGACTAACCATTTTTCTTATCAATACAATTAAAGTTGAGCTTTAATTTACTAGAATCTTCTAAATGCATTTTTCGAAGCTTCTTAGCTGTTATTGGTGTTTTTGTTTTTTTAATAATAGTAGAATCATTAATTAAATTAAACCTTGGTTCAGATATAACTTTAATTGATTCAATATTTGTTTTTGTTTTAATTTCATCAATTGGTAACAAATTAAAATCGTTTTTACATCCAATAATATTTACTGATAAAATGAGTAAGACTGTATATGATTTATTTTTCATTCGCAGTCAAAATTTAGGAAAACGCCATCAGGATGATTTATAATGGTATCTACAAAGTTTTGATAGAGCCCATTCACGAATTCAATATATGGGTATCCATCAGGATTAACTTCAGGGTTATTTACCCAACTTTCAATAACTGGATTATTTGTAAAACCATTGTCATCAAAAAGCCAAAAAGCTAAACACCCAAACCCCTCTTAGTTATTCTTCTTCTTCTTAAGTATCTTGATTTCGTGTTCACCATTATCATGCTCATGAATGGACTCTGTTTCGACTTCTACATCCATAAATTGATAACCAGTGACCTTTTTCTTTTCTGACATTTCAACAGTAGCATAGCCTTTTTCACCATCACGTAAGTATGTAATATACACCTTATCACCAGGCTTATAAGGAGCAAGAGCTTCCATCAATTCAGCTAACTCATTTACTTGCGTTTCTACGATTGCCGTGATAACATCTCCTCTTTTAAGACCTGACTGCTCAGCTTTAGTGCCTCCAACAAAGTCTGTGATCTCAATCCCTTGTTCATGTCTATCTGAAATGTAAACACCGAGCATTGCCTTATTCTCAGGTGTTTGATCTTCCTTATGTGTTTTGATAAAAATCTTTCTAGTTCCATCTCCTCCCTCTTCAAGGATTTCTTCAATATCTATTCCGCGCTCTTCAAGCTCTTTCCTAACATCATCAGGAAGTTTGCCATCATCCGTCCACTCAAAAACCTCAGCACCTTCATCTTCTTCTAAAGATTTCTCAATCGTATCTGTTTTTTTAATAATGACCTTCTTGTCATTTTTGTCCTCGATAAAAACATTAACCCCTTCTTTTTCAAGTTCTTCTTTTATTTCAGCAGGCATTTCACCATCTCCTTCCCATTCAAATACAGCCACTTCTCCTCCTTCTTCTCTAGTAATGGAAATACGATTACTACCAGCATTTTCCATATTAACCACTACTTCAATTTCTTCCTCATCATCAGATTCAGCTTCAATTTCAACCATTTTACTTACTTGAGAACCGACAACTTTCTCTACATCCAATTCAACTTGAGCCCCTTCGATTCTTTCCTCTTTAATTTTAGCTAACAATGCATCGGCTTTTTCTCCGTCTGTAAATCGATATTTTTCTACTTCAATATTCCCATTGTCATAAGTGATCGTCTTCTTGATAATGATTACTTCAGAATCCGTTTGAGCTTGAAGACCCAAAGAAACTCCAAATACAAAAAATAAAATGAATAAATTTTTCATGTTACAAGTTTTCAAATTTTAAATAAAGATAGCTAATGATTGAGTTCCTAAGGTGCTATTAAGAAAATTTTAATTCATATAATTTTCGACTATTCAGGACACAATGCACTGGTGTGATCTGCCATGATAAGCCATTCTCCTTTTACTTTTTTCCATACCAACATGAAATGCCCACCAGGATT
Source organism: uncultured Saprospiraceae bacterium (assembly GCA_937961455.1). Taxonomy (GTDB): domain Bacteria; phylum Bacteroidota; class Bacteroidia; order Chitinophagales; family Saprospiraceae; genus CALGNN01. The sequence continues at coordinate 14,425 of CALGNN010000114.1, read as the reverse complement.
ATCATTAGCCCTCATCAAAGACCAACTTCCATTTAAAAGGATGGTTTTTCTGTTCAGTTTTTTTACATCTTTAACTTCAAATGTTAACTCTCCCATAGCTGCCTTATCTGGATAGGATTCTTGATATCTATCTAAGGTGTTTTGCCAACCATAAGTTAAACCCGAAGCTCCCCCAAAAAGTAAACCATCTGATTTTATATAATATTCCATAAATCCAGGAATATCACCTTGATTCCATCTGTCTTGTTGTTCAAATAATATTGCACGCACTTCCAAGATGTCTTTGCTGATTTGAGCTTCCATTTCAATAGAAAAACAAAGAACTAAAAGGACAACGAATAATTTTTTCATATTTATTTTTTAGTTAAAAACTATGCAGGCTTATTGGTAAATTTAAGGGACTATGTATAGAATTTTATTATTCCTCAGTTTTTTTCTTACCCTTCTCGCTTGCAACTCTAACGAAACAATTCATTATTTAATTGAAGATATCCATAGCCCAAGCGAAAAAAATTCTAGCCTTTGCAGATTTACACAAAACGACAAAGGGCAGCAGTTGTTATCTTGGATTGAAGAAAATGATGATCAAGTACAATTGAAATTCTCCTACTTTAATAAGGCAGAAACATGGTCAAAACCGAGTCAAATAGCTTCAGGAGCAGATTGGTTTGTCAATTGGGCCGATTTTCCATCTGTAAATGCTTTAGATGAAAATCGTCTAGTAGCACATTGGCTCCAAATGAGAGATACCGGCACTTACGATTATGATATCATGATTTCACATTCTGTTGATCAAGGAGCGCATTGGGCTCAGCCAAGTGTACTGCATGATGATGGCATTGCGGCAGAACATGGCTTTCTATCATCTGTCGTTGAAGATGGCAACATCCATTTCTCTTGGCTTGATGGGAGAGCAATGAAAAACAATCAACCCATGACCATTAGATATGCTAAAATGAACCAAGCATTTGAAATAAGTGATCAAAGACTGATTGATAGTATGGTCTGCGAATGTTGTCAGACAGATATGCAATATTTTAATGGAGCACCTTTCACAGTCTATAGAGATCGAACAGAAAAAGAACTAAGAGACATTGGATATTGGGATGGCATTAAAACAGCCTCAATCCACAACGATAATTGGCTCATTGGAGGATGCCCAGTAAATGGTCCCGCAATAGCAAAAACGGAAAATGCTTTGGCAGTTTCGTGGTACACACAACAAGAAAGTATACCCGTGCTTAAACTAGCCTTTTATGAAACAGAAACTTCTCAATTCAATGATCCAATAGTCTTGACAGATGAATATGTTCTTGGCAGAATTGATATAGCTTGGATCAATGAAAATTATCTAGCCATATCTTTTTTGCAAAGCCTTGATGAAAAAACTTACATCGTTTTAAAAATTGTAGACGACAAAGGCGCAACTTTGGAAACCATCAAAGTAGCAGAAAGCTCAGCAAAAAGAAATTCCGGATTTCCAAGCTTACTCACTATGGATGGTAATATCTATGTGGCTTATTTAGATGTAATTAATAATACGGGAATCAAAATCAAGAAAATTTCGTGGCTTAAATCTTAAAAACCTATTTCTTTTTTACAGGATAATACAATCGCGTCAACACCTCATCTGGACTTTGAACAGAACTTGGATCAGTTACATATTCCTCTATAACAGGACGGCCCATTAACATGTTATTTTCTGCTTTGTACTTTTCAAGCGCAGCATGAGCTGCATTGACTTGTTTAAATGACCCATAATGATCAGTGCTTATATACCACCCTGGATCATAGGTCATAATTTTATAAGTCCCTCTAAATGGTTCAGGATCTTTCACACCTATAGCAGCTGCTACATCTAACAGACCTGTTTGAGCATTCCAACCATAAAGAAGACCCGAAGGAGACCCTACTAGTTCAGCACCTTTGTCTTTTGCTTCTGTTAATAATATGGATAGGTTTTTAGCGTAAAAATCTTGACTGGTTTTGGGATCAATTTTTTCTCTTATTGTTATATAATGGCGTTCACCCAATTCAATTTCGACAACCATATATTTAGACGTATCAAAACTATCAACTTCCGTTGCAGCTTCTTCAACGTTTTCAGTGCTTGTTTCAGCTTTCAACTCTTTTGTTTTTTTAGAGGCACAATTAGTTAGTGTAAATGCAAATACTACTATGATCGTATAGTAAAATAAATTTCCCATGGTTATAAATCTGTTCCTTATATTTATCAAAAGCTAAATTTTATATTAAAGATGAGGAGACTTTCGCTACTTGTGGTAATTTCTGTATTATTTTTTACTTGCGTACCAGAAAATAATTCTAATCTAATTGACCTAAATAGACCCTTTAATCCGTGGGCCATAAGATCAGTTCTTGATTTAAAACCTAGAATGTTAACTCTTGCGCTTCACGAAAAATTGTGGGCAGCTTACAGCGCAGAGACTGGAAATTTATACAAAGTATGGAAGGGCAAGGTTGATTTTGGAGGTGCAGTATACAATACAGAACATGGTCCTCAGCCCGTAAGCATAGGAGACTCTTACATTCAACCTGATGGAAAAGACAATTGGACACTAAATGGGGCTTCACTAAATACTACTTATAAAGGACACAAGTTTGTTGACGGTCATGTTCATTTAATGTATGAATTGATGCTGCCAAATGGCGCTAAAGTAAAAGTAGTTGAACAGCCAGAAGTAATAGAATCAGAATCAAATCAAATAGGATTGGAACGAAAATTTATGGTTTCAAATCTTCCTGATGGGACAAGTATTGTTAAAAATATCCCCATACATTCAGTTTCCTCTTTATCTAATATCAGCTCTGATGGAAAGCTAAATTTAGACCAATTAAGTAATGAGAAATTTGGTGCCATCGAAGCCGTTCATGGAAATGCCCAATTGGAATTTGAAGGCTCTGGTGAAACAAGCATTTCCATGATGTTTGTCAAAGACCCATTAATTAAAAGTGATTTAGTATTCGACGATGAAGAAGCCAATATTACATTAGGAGAAAGTCTCTTAAACAAAAGTGATTGTCGAACATGTCATAATGAAACAAGAAAAACTATAGGACCCGCTTATGTTGATGTAGCATTAAAATATAGAAACACGCAAGCCAATATTGACCTTTTAGCTTCAAAAGTCAAATCTGGAGGCTCTGGGGTTTGGGGTTCACAAATTATGAATGCTCATCCTGATTTAGCTATACAGGATATCAAACATATGGTAAGCTACATCATGGATTTAGATAAGGAAGAAGAAGCTTTACTGCCACCTGAATCTACGAATACGGCACCAGAAGCTCAAGACTATGTTTTCGCTTCAAACAAGAAGAATGATGTGATGCTTCCAGGAGTACTTGTTAATTTTTGGAGGCAAGAATTGAAGACCGGGAAAATGGAAGAATTTAATTTTTCAAAGAAACCTGAATTTGATGGATTGACATCTACAATTAATCATTTAGATGCAGAATTGGTTTGGGCAGGAGAAGATTTTGTAATGCAATTTGATGGCTATTTGAAAGTGCCTGAAGATGGCCTTTATGATCTTCAAATTGGAAGCGATGATGGTTCGATTTTATATCTCGGAGAAGATGTATTGATAGACAATGATGGATGGCATGGGACAGAATCAAAGGAAGCCAGTGTCGCTTTAAAAGAAGGATTTCATCCTTTCAAAATTGAATTTTTTCAAGGGAAGGGTGGTAAGGCTATGTTGTTTAATTGGAGGACTGCAGGTGGCAATTTCAAGCCAATACCTGCGGCTAACTTATTCCATCATAAGTCCGAACAAGAGCCAAAAGGCATTGGAGAAAATCTTATGCAAAAAGGAATCAGTGTACCTGGAGATGGTTCTGCCTTAAAAGATGTACACCCAAGTTTTAATCTAAGCCAAGCAAGGCCTAATGATTTTACACCTAAGGTTGGTGGCATGGATTTTTTGCCTGATGGAAGAATGGTAATCAGCACTTGGGATGCAGATGGTTCAGTATTTATACTTAGCAATGTGGCCTCTGGAGACCCTTCAAAAATCGATGTAAAAAGGATTGCTGTTGGCCTCGCTGAGCCTCTAGGTTTGAAAGTGGTTGATGGAGATATTTATGTTTTACAGAAACAAGAATTAACTAAACTCATAGATCACAATGGAGATGATATGATTGACGAGTTCGAAACCATTTGCAATGAATGGAAGGTCTCAGCTAATTTCCATGAGTTTGCATTTGGGCTGGAATACAAAGACGGTTACTTTTATGGAGCTCTAGCAACAGCAATTAATCCTGGAGGTGCAAGTACTCAACCCCAAATTCCAGACAGAGGCAAATTATTTAAAATTTCGAAAGAGACCGGCAAGATGGAATTGATTGCCCATGGACTTCGCACACCTAATGGAATTGGACAAGGTATGGGAGGAGAATTGTTTATTGCTGATAATCAAGGGGACTGGCTCCCTTCTTCAAAAATTATGCATGTCAAAGAAGGGGCTTTTTATGGATCACGCTCTGTGGATTTTGCTGGTACTGAAGGCTTGAAAGAAAAGTTACCTGTTGTATGGTTGCCTCAGGATGAAATTGGTAATTCACCTTCTACTCCGCTAGGAATAGAAAAAGGTCCTTACAAGAATCAACTGATACATTGTGAAGTGACGAACGGTGGGGTAAAACGTGTTTTTGTCGAAGAAGTCAATGGTCAGTTACAAGGGTGCTTGTTTAGATTCATACAAGGATTAGAAGCAGGAATCAATAGAATGGTATGGGGACCTGATGGAGCATTATACGTCGGAGGGATTGGCTCAAATGGAAATTGGCAACACTCCTCAAAGTATTGGTATGGACTTCAAAGATTAGAATATAACAATGAGTCAACTTTTGAAATGCTCGCCGTAAGAGCTAAGTCAAATGGGATAGAGATTGAATTTACTGAAGCCCTGCAAGAAGGAGATGGATGGAACCCAAGAGATTATCAAATTCAACAATGGTATTACAAGCCAACAGAAGCCTATGGAGGACCCAAATTAGATGAGCGTACCTTGCCAATTAAATCAGTAAATGTATCTGAAGATCGAAAAAAAGTATTTCTTGAATTGAGCGGAATGAAAGAAAATCATCTCATTTACGTAAGACTAAAAAAGGCTTTTGTAAGTGATCAAATTCATGAGTTGTGGACAACAGAAGCTTGGTACACCATGAATGAAATTCCACGCGGTCAGAATGGATTTAGAACCGAGCAAAAAACAACTCCAGTAAATACCCTTTCTGCTTCAGAAGTAGCGGAAGGATGGAAATTGCTTTTTGATGGAAAGACCACCAAGGGTTGGAGAAATTTTAAAAAGGAAAGTATCGGTTCAAGCTGGATTATTGATGATCAAGCTTTGCACCTCAATGCTACCAAAGATGCAGAAGGTAATTGGTCCGCTGCAGATGGAGGAGACATCATCAGCGAAGCAAAATATAAAGATTTTGATTTAAGTCTGGAGTGGAAAATTGGAGCCTGTGGCAATAGTGGCATCATGTACAATGTAGTAGAAGATGATAAATACGACCATGTATGGTTGACAGGTCCAGAGATGCAGGTCTTAGACAATACCTGTCATCCTGATGCACAATATGAGACACATCGGGCTGGTGATCTTTATGACATGATAGCATGTAAGTATGAAACCGTCAAACCTGCAGGCCAATGGAATAAAGTGCGAATTATAATTAAGGATGGCCATGTCCAGCATTGGTTAAATGGAAGGAAGGTGGTTGAGTTTCAAATGTTCGATGATAATTGGACAAAGATGATTGCCAATAGTAAGTTTAAAGATATGCCTGATTTTGGATTGAGTAATGAAGGTCACCTTTCTTTACAAGATCATAGAGATCCTGTCTGGTTTAGAAATATTAAAATCAAAGAGCTTTAATTACACCAATAATTTAGATCAAGTTTAATTATTAGTATGGCATAGTTTCAATACTTTATAATCATTCTTATCTTATGAAGCGAAAAAACAAAACAAACAAAAATACTTATGGAAAACATTAATAAGTCTAGGTTATTTAATGCGAGTTGTTTAGCCTTAATAGTGACGGCAATGACCTTTGCCATTCGAGCAGGAATCCTAACACAGCTTAATACGGATTTTGCATTAAACGACACTGAGTTAGGTTGGGTGAATTCAATGGCATTTTTAGGCTTTCCTTTAGCAATGATCGTTTTGGGTCTTTTATATAATAGCTTAGGTCCAAGAAAAATTATGTATATCGCATTTATTGGTCATTTATTAGGATTGGTTATGACCATTTTTGCAGGTGGTTTTTGGACCCTTTTGATCTCAACATTCTTTATTGGTTTTGCTAATGGCGCTGTCGAAGCCGCATGTAATCCAATGGTTGCAGATATGTATCCAGAAAATAAAACAACCATGCTTAACAAATTTCATGTTTGGTTTCCGGGCGGAATTGTAATAGGCGCATTGGTTTCACAATTTATGACAGGAGCAGGTATGTCTTGGCAAATGCAAATTGCTGTGATGTTGATTCCAACAATCATATATGGCTTCTTAATATTTGGACAAAAATTTCCAGAGACACAAAATTTGGAATCAAATACAACTGAAAATATTAAAGCTGTAATAACTTCTCCATTATTCCTGTTTATGATTGTTTGCATGACACTCACAGCAACTTCAGAATTAGGAACACAACAGTGGGTTGAAAGAATTTTGGGAAGCGCAGGAGCAAAACCCATGCTTATTTTAGCTATGGTTACAGGTCTCATGGCAGTAGGAAGATATTTTGCAGGACCAGTTATTCATAGATTAAACCCAACGGGTGTGCTTTGGATCTCTGCAGTCCTTGCTACAGTTGGACTTGTATTGATGAGTCAGGCAACAGGTTCAATGGTCTATTTAGCAGCAATCATTTTTGCTCTAGGGGTAATGTATTTCTGGCCAACAATGATTGGATTTGTAGGAGAATATATGCCTAAAACAGGAGCACTCGGAATGTCATTAATGGGAGGAGCTGGAATGTTTGCCGTAAGTATTTGGAACCCAATCATTGGGTCTTGGTTAGACAAAGAAAGGGAGGCTTCATTGGCTTTAGGACTGGATGCAGATGCGGCTGATTTAGCAGCTGGGCAAGCTACCCTAGATAACATGGCTATTTTCCCAGCGATACTAATTCTTTTATTTGGTCTACTTTATTTTTATATGAAAAGAAAAACAAACGACCAAGGAGTTAGTGCTGCACATTAAAAATGAACTGTAGATTTTGAATAAATAATCATTCATAAAAAACAAATGTCAAGAAAAATAAGAATGGGCATGGTAGGTGGAGGACGAGGGGCCTTCATAGGTGCTGTGCATCGAATGGCAGCAGCCTTGGACGGAGAGATCGAATTGGTCTGTGGTGCCTTCAGCAGCAATCCAGAAAGATCAAAACTTTCAGGCGAAGACCTTTACTTAGATCCTTCAAGAGTGTACGAATCTTTCGAGCAAATGATCTTAGCAGAAAAAGAATTGCCTGAAGGAGAGCGTATGGATTTTGTTTCAATCGTGACACCCAATCATGTTCATTTTCCTCCAGCAAAAATGGCTTTAGAGCATGGTTTCCATGTAATTTGTGACAAACCCTTGAGTTTTAATCTTGAAGAAGCAGAAGCCTTAGTAAAATTGGTAAATGACTCCGGATTAATTTTCGCACTCACGCATAATTACACTGGTTACCCTATGGTAAAACAAGCCAAAATGATGATTAAGAATGGAGCGCTTGGAAAGATTAAAAAAGTTGTAGTAGAATACCCTCAAGGTTGGTTATCGACACTGCTCGAAGGGACAGAGCAGAAGCAAGCAGCTTGGAGAACGGACCCTAGCAAGTCTGGTATTGCAGGTGCCATGGGAGATATCGGAACACACGCAGAAAATTTAGCAGAGTACATTACAGGTTTAAAGATCGCTCAAGTATGTGCGGATATCAGCATTCTTGTAGATGGTAGAATGCTCGATGATGATGGCAATGTATTATTGCGTTTTGAAAATGGTGCAAGAGGAATTTTATATGCAAGTCAAATTTCGGCAGGAGAGGAGAACAGCTTATCAATCAGAGTATATGGAGAGAAAGCCGGAATCGAGTGGCATCAAATGGAGCCAAATTCGCTAGAAGTAAAATGGCTGGATAAGCCCAAGCAAATCTTGAGAACTGGAGTTGGTGATTTGTATGAAGAAAGCCAAAATGCAACAAGAATCCCTGCCGGTCATCCTGAAGGCTACCTAGAAGCATTCGCTAACATATACAAGAATTTTGCAAGATCCGTAAGGTCAAGAATAGAAGGCACTGAGCCCAATCCATTAGACTTGGATTTTCCAACAGTCGAAGATGGATTAAGGGGCATGCAATTTATTTACAAAGTAATAGAATCAGGAAAGGCCGAAAAGAAATGGATTGATTTTTAAGAAAAAAAAAGAAACTGAAAACATAATTATGCGAATGCTTCCAGTTTCATTTGAAAGTGTTAAACAATATTTATACTATAACAAGCATGTCGAATATTGCTTTGTCATAGTGCTTTTTTGCAAAGCGTAATTCAATAAGGGAATTTGATAATAGATTGTTCGAGAAAATTTAAAAAAAACACATATATATTATTTTTTAATGTAAAAGATTTATGAAAACGATTAAAGGACCAGCTATTTTTTTAGCTCAATTTATGGGAGACTCTGCGCCATTTGATTCGCTTGATGGAATTTGCAAATGGGCTGCTGATTTGGGATATAAGGGTGTGCAAATACCTACATGGGAAAGTAGATTAATTGACTTAGAAAAGGCTGCAGAGAGCAAAGATTATTGTGATGAACTGAAAGGAAAAATTCAAGCACATGGCTTAGAAATTACGGAATTGTCCACACACCTTCAAGGGCAATTAGTAGCAGTTCATCCAGCCTATGATGTAATGTTTGATGCTTTTGCTCCTGAACATTTAAAAGGCAAACCTAAGGAAAGAACTGAATGGGCACATCAGACCATGCTACAAGCAGCTAAGGCAAGTGCCAACTTAGGCCTTCAAGCTCACGTAACCTTTTCAGGTGCGCTTATTTGGCATACCATGTATCCCTGGCCTCAAAGACCAGAGGGACTTGTAGATACCGCCTTTACCGAATTGGCAAGAAGATGGACACCCATTCTTAATGCCTTTGATGAAGCTGGTGTTGATCTTTGCTATGAAATTCATCCTGGTGAAGATTTGCATGATGGAATCACTTTTGAAATGTTTCTTGATAAAGTAAAGCATCATCCACGTGCCAATCTACTTTACGATCCAAGTCATTTTGTACTTCAACAGTTAGACTATTTAGCTTATATAGATTTATATCACGAAAGAATTAAAATGTTTCACGTCAAGGATGCAGAATTTAATCCAAGTGGAAGAGTTGGGGTCTATGGAGGCTACCAATCGTGGGCCAACAGAGCAGGAAGATTTAGATCTTTAGGAGATGGTCAGGTAGATTTTAAAAGTATATTTAGCAAGCTTTCTCAATATGGATTTGATGGCTGGGCTGTCTTAGAATGGGAATGTTGTATTAAGGATGCTGAACAAGGTGCAGCTGAAGGGGTTTCATTTATTAATGATCATATTATTAAAGTAACAGAAAGAGCATTTGATGATTTTGCAGGAACGGGTGCCGATGAAGAACTCAATAAAAAACTCATTGGTTTATAGAATACTTTTATTAACGCTTTTCACATGTGGATTTTGTTTTCCTATCAATGCGCAGGAAATAAAACAATCTGTCCAAGGACAAATCATAGATCCCAGCAATTTTGAGACGGTTGTAGGTGCCAATGTAAGCTTATTGCAAAATGAAACAAGGTATAATACCCTCTCAGACGAACAAGGGTATTTTTATTTTGAGAACATTGCTTTAGGTAGATACGAAATTGAAATTTCACATATTTCTTTTGAAAATCATATTGTAAAAGATCTTTTACTCACGAGTAGTAGAGTACCTGATTTATATATCGAATTAACACCTCGATCAGCTGCTCTTAAAGAAGTCACATTAGTAGGTAAAAGAGTATCAGATCTTGGAATCACCCCAAGCTTAAGTACAAAACTAAGTTTAGAAGAAGGCTTTAAAATGCCTGCGACCTTCAATGACTTTGCTCGACAATTGGTGAATTATCCAGAAGTTTATAATGTAAATGATCAGGCAAATCATATCAGTGTAAGAGGGTTTTCTCCAAGTATGTTGAAATGGAATTTAGAGGGTGCAGAGATTTTGAATCCAAATCATTTATCAAATGCAGGAACCCTTTCAGACCTTCCGGTGCAATATGGAGGAGGTGTTAATATGATAAGTGCTCAGTTATTAAGCAGCTCAAATTTTCATCCAGCTACCCTTCCAGGGAAATTTAATAATGCTATTGGAGCCATCTTAGATTTGGAATTAAGAAACGGGGATAAGGATGAATTTCATTATACCGCACAAGCTAATTTTGTAGGATTTGATCTGTCTGCAGAAGGCCCCTTGTCTCGAAAAAATAATGCATCCTTTATCATAAATTATAGATATTCTTTCACAGGACTCATAAATGCCTTAGGCGTAGATTTTGGAGGTGAAGAAATATCATTTCAAGATCTTGCTTTTCAATATCACAGAACATTTAATAAAGGGCAGACTTTAAAACTTTACTCTTTTAATGGAACAAGTGCAAATAGTTTTATAGGCAAAGAAGATATCAATGAACTTGAAAATGAAAAACAATTAAAAGATATTTTTTTTAAAAGCAAAAACTCCATCAGTGGATTACAGCTTAAGTCAAGAGTGGGCTCGGGAGTACTAAACCTAACTTGCAATGTTTCTCTTCTCAATCAGGATAGAAATTCTTATTTTAAATCTTCAGAAAATAATAATTCTATTTACGATCAAAGAGCTCAATTATTTTCTTCCTTAGTAAATTATAAAATCACATTTAATAAATTACGATCGGAATTCGGTTTAAGAACAAATATTGGAAATGAAGACTTAGTTTTCACAAATCAACTTTTTGATTTGGTCCAACAATCTTGGATTTTTCAAAATGATGTGAAAGGAAACATCAATTATATTCAACTTTATCCTTATGCCAATTTTATTCGCGATTTAAATGAATCGCTTAGCCTGTCTCTGCATCTAGGAGCGAATTATTTAAATATAAATTCTTCCTTTAATCTTGAACCTAGACTTTTCTTGTCGTGGTCCTTAAATAATAAATCAAGTCTTGAATTATCATCAGGTATTCAGTCAGCAAAATATGATAACCCTTTATACATAACTACTCCAGATATTGGTATCATCAGAAGCTTCTCGAATAGTATTGCATTTATATCTAGACCTAGTGATAAAATAAGCACAAGCATAAAACCCTATTTCCAATACAGTTATAATCTTGCTGCAGATAAAAATAATTTGGCGCTAAATCTATTTGATAATTATAATTTTAATACCGTTAATAAAAATGGAAAAGCTTTTAATTATGGCTTAAGTACCAGGCTTAGTTACAGTCCTAATAATGATTTTCAAATAAATGGGAATATCACGGTATATAATGCAGTTTATAAAACGGGAAGTGAATTTTTAAATCAACCCTTTAATGGAAATTTTCTAAGCAATATTTCTTTAGTTAAAGAGTGGCAATTGAATACCATTAAACGACAAAATATTTTTGGGCTTTCACTGTCAGGAGTCTATAGTAATGGCACCTTAAGTAGATCCATTAATTTATCCGAATCTATCGCACGTTCTTATACAGTTTATAACAATGACATAAGTATTCTATACCCCGTCAGATTAAAGAATTATTTTAATACATCGATGCGCCTTTACTATAGAATTAATAAACCAAAATATTCAAGTTTGATTTCTTTGGATATTCAAAATCTCAGCAATAATAAGAATGTGAGCAATGTATTTTATGATCAAATCGTCGAAGACATTGTAACGGCAAATCAATTAGGCATTCTTCCTGTGTTGGGATATAGAATTGAATTTTAATGAAAATCGTAAATAGCATACTAGCCTTATTATTTGTATTGTTTGCTTATTTCCAATGGAATGATCCAGACCCTTATTTGTGGATGGTCATTTATATCATAAGTGCATGCATGCTTCTTTACAAAAGTTTTATAAAGATGAATCAGACTATTTGGACGCTTTGGGAGCTCTTTCTTCTGGTTTTTATTTTGTCTTATGTAAAAGATATTTTTCAATGGATAACTGATGGATTTCCAAGCATCACTGATTCTATGAAGGCCGCTTCACCCTATATTGAAAATATCAGAGAAAGCTTAGGTTTAATTTTGATTCTTATTGTTTTTGCAATAAACCATGTTATCTATTGCCGAAAACCAAAACTTGCATAGAATTTTCTATCATTTATTTAAAATGTCGTACAATAAAATTCCTTACTCGGGGTAAAATTTATAATATTATTGTGTAAATTTAGCATGCAATCACACAATCAACATGTTAATAATTAGAAATTCACCCAGTGAAATTCTTTCGAATTTATCAATCATAAATCACATGCTTTCTTTGGGTAAGACTGACTCAGTCTTACTTGCCTTAATTGCAAAAATTAATATTAGCTGCATTGTTTGTACATCCGTATTCCTTGTAACGAATTTTATTTTTTGAAACTAACGCACCTAAGTTATGAGCTTAAACGGTAATTATATAAATGGTTCGCTGCATAATATAATTGAAAACCTTACCGAGGGAATTTATAGAATTGAAATAGGGAAAGATTTCATTTTTGTCAATAAAGCTTTTTTAAAGATCACTGGATTTTCTTCTTTGGAGGAATTGAACGAATCAAATTACCTGCATTCTTTTTATGCAGGTGATAATGAAAGAGAGCGTATTTACAAATACCTTAGAAAGGAGGTGACTTTAATTAATTACGAAACTGAATTGGTCAATAAAGAATTAAAATCTATTTGGGTTTTAGAAAATTGTAAATTCTTTAAAACAGATGATGGTAGAGAATTTATAGATGGAACCATATTAGATATTTCTGATATGAAACTCATGCAAAATAAATTGCTTGAATCCAATGCACAACTTCTTATAAAGGACAAAATTGAATCAGAACTAGAATTTAGAAATAGAGAACTTGCTACACAGATTTTACACTCTTCACAAAAACAAAATCTTTTAGACGATATTGATTTTGATTTGCAGATTTTAAAAAAGAAATATCCACAAGCAATAGATGATCTAGGTAAAATATCAAGAAAAATTCGAGAGAATAATTATTTAGATAATAGTTGGGATTCATTCAAATTACATTTTGAACAGGTGCATCCTTCCTTTTTCAATAAATTGCTAGATAAGCATAGTAGTCTGCGGCAAGGACACTTGAAGCAATGTGCATATATTCGAATTGGTTTATCAAATAAAGAAGTAGCACAACTACTAAATATCTCTTCAAAAGGTGTAGAAATGGCAAGATATCGTTTAAAGAAAAAACTTAATCTAGCTCCAGAAGATTCTCTCATTGACTACTTGTTTGAATTTTAATAATGAAAATATCCTGGAAAGAAAACTTACTCGAACTAAAGAAAACTTTTAATATTTCAAGAGGTAGCTATAACACCAGAGAGGTGCTTACCCTATTTTTAGAAAACGAGGATTTTGTTGGAATAGGAGAAACCATACAACACGATTATTACGACGCTCATATTGAAGATTTTATAAAGGACTTAAATAAATTCAAATCGATAATTGAATCATTGGATTTTAAACATCCTTCCGAACTATATAACACACTTTCAGAATTAGAAATACATCCTTTTCTACTATCAGGATTAGACATTGCAGCTTATGATTTTTATGGTAAAATGCATGGCTCATCAGTAAGAAGTATTTTGGGAATTCCCATGCTTGGCGAAATTCCTCAAACCTCTTACACCATCTCTATTGACACAAAAGAAAATATGTGGGAAGATATTCAAGCCAATCCATGGCCTTCGTATAAAATTAAATTAGGCACTGATCAAGATATTGAGATTATAAAATATTTAAGATCCAGGACTGATGCACCTTTTAGGATTGACCCTAACTGTGCATGGTCCGCTGAACAATGTCTGACATTTTCAGATACATTTTCAAATAAAAATATTGAGTTTATTGAACAACCATTAAAAGTTGGAAATTTAAAAGGAATGGAATTACTCAAAAGAGAATCTTCCATACCTATAATTTCAGATGAAAGTATTACCAGCTTCCAAGACTATATTGAAAAGAGGCATCTGTTTCACGGGATAAATTTAAAGTTGACAAAGTCTGGAGGCATTACACCATGTTATAGAATCTTAAAAGAAGCAAGGAAAGACAAAAAAATGATCATGTTTGGCTGTATGACAGAAAGTAGCATAAGCATTGCTGCTGCAGCCAGT
>CALGNN010000113.1 GCA_937961455.1 uncultured Saprospiraceae bacterium | reverse complement strand
CGGCTTCTTCTAAGTAGCCTTTTAATTCCGCGATTAAGCCCTCAAGTTCTCCCTTAGCGGAGCGGGCAATCTCCTGATTCGCTTCGATCTCTATAATGGCCTCTTCAGCCCGATCTTTAAAACTATGAACATCCATATTTTCTTGTTTTATTTTTTTTGTTTAAAAATTATAGTTGAATTTATTTCGAATAAATAGCATTGATAAATTATTTGATAGAATCAAGGTGGAATTAAGTTGGAATGAAAATCTTAAATTTTCATTTCCTTCTGAATCTGTTGCGTATTGAAAAGCATCCGAGGGACCAACAGTATATTGACTACGATATATTTCACCCTTGTAAGTATTTGAAGGAACATCTTTAAATGCAGAGTAATGTAAATCGGGTTCCGAGTAAGCGCCAGAGCTCCCTAGGGTACATACGAGTATTCCAGATTGAATGGGACCATTTGCGATACTTTTTAAAATGGGGGCACCGGTAGGACCAAAAATATCTAAGCCTAAATGGCAATTAAGATGATTTGGATCAGTGGTGTTGAACCTAAAATCACAACTGTTGTGTGAGTCATCACCAAAGTTATCCCATTCAGAATCATAGCCAATACAAAACTGTCCACCTCCGACAGGAAAAATATTGGAATCAGCTGTAATCATAAAAACAGGCTGTTCTTCTTCAGGATGTTCTCCTACCGATGTTGGATGATCTAAAATAGGACTTACTTCAAACGTGGGATTTTCTCCCAAGGAAGTTGTATTATAAGAAAGGCTTATTGCTACGTCAAATGGGGCTCTTTCTGCTGCATTTTTAATCGCTAGTTGAATTTGTTGAATGGTGTATCCTAATTCGGTTGATGGATTTATCACATGTACCATTTCTTCTTGATTTAATGGATGTTGTGACATTTTATATATGCGGTCCTCTAAGGCTATTATTTCAGTAGCCTGTCCAAATTTCATTATTGCAGTATGTATCGTATTAATCGGTAAATCCATATAGCGATAGTGTTATTACAAAAATGTATTAAAAAGGGCAAAGCCTAATAGATCAATAAGGAATCTTGTTGGAATTAGATTGGAATTAGTTTATCCTAAAAGCTTTAGTATTAATTTTAGCACAAATAATAGATATGTCTGTATTTATCCAACAATTAGCTAATGCCCAAGGAATCGTTGCGAATGCCAAGTCGGTTTTGTTAGCTGCTGCAGCACAAGTGGCGGCTACACACGAATCAACTGCATCCGTAAAAGATATTTTAAATGACGGAAATGATTTTGATGTTTCAGAAGGGGACTTAGATAAAATAAGAGATGAATTTAAAGACTTAACACCAGCTCAAAGAGAAGTTTTATTGTCTGAATTAACCGATCATGAATTGGAAGTATTATTCCACAATGTGCATTCATCTGGATTTTGGTCAAATGATTGGAATAAATCAGAACGCCATGAATTTTATTCCTTGATTGCGGATGCTGATGATGAAACCTTGGCGCGTATTGCTGAATTTAGTCCACTTACTCTTACACATTTACAAGTATATCAAGCTGCTGGATTAGAGGAACAAAACTACGAGACTACTTGGTCCAATACAGATATTGCAAGATGGAAATTAGGAGATGGAGAACATTTATGGAATGAAAAACAACGCTTCATAGAAGGAAACAGAGACATTATAAACGCACTTGCTGATCAATATAACATTCCACCTTTACTCTTAGCTGGTGTTGGGTTTAATGAATTTGGAGGAGATCCACTTTGGATAGACGATGTGGCAGGAACAATTAGAGGCTTTGATCATAGTGGACCAGATTGGGTAGATGAAAATTTAACGATCACTGCAGATCCAAATAAAACCTCTTATGGAAATATGAGTATTCAAGTAAGAACAGCGGCCGAGACACTTGGCTATGATCCAAATAATTTATCTGGTGCAGAAAAAGATTTAATTATAGAAGCTCTTAAAGATCCTGTAGTGAGTATAGCTATTGCAGCTCAACACATCTCAGATTTATCTGAGATAGATTATCCAGGAATTGATGCAGCAAATTTAACAGATGATCAGATTCGCGATATTGCTACAAGATATAATAGAGGGTCTTCTATAAGTCTCCAAGAAGTACAAAACAACTCTCAATATGGCGATGCTGTTTTGAGTAACGCCGGACAAATTAATGATGCCTTAGCAGGCAATTTTTCAGGCAACTAAATTTAATCACCTTTTATAAATTACAGAATGTCTCTACCTAAACCCATCCTAATATTTCTAACAGTACTTTCTGTTAGTCTAATAACGACTGCATATATATTTATCAACATATTTATAAACTCCTGGGGCTTAGAGTTAAAAAACCCCAACCTTGATGGAATATTAGTCATAAGGAGTTTTTGTATAGTTGGAATTTTATCTGCCATAGTATCGCTATCAGGAATTCGAAAAATCATTAATTCAAAGACACGATGGATTTTAGAAATAAGCTGCTCATTATCCATTGGATTTGGACTCGTGAGGATCATACAAACGCTTATTTTATTCTAATTATTTACAATATTCGAAAACAGCCTTGTATTCAGCTTCTGTTGAAATTAACTTTATGATATCGTCTTTAATAAACCTAAGTTCAAAGGGATAAATTAATTCTAAGTCTTTTTCTGAATTTGGATGCTCTTGGTACCAAGCTTTTAATTCTGAAAGTGAATTGAAACTTAAACTTGTTCCATCAGGAAGCAAATAAGAAAGAGGATAAATGTATTCAAAGCAATCACCTGCATATTCAAAGCAGTATTTTTTTATTTTCAAAAGTGCTTCTTCATTTGCTAAGGTAATTTGCTTATCATCTTCTGAGAAATAGATATCTAGTGGATAGTTGTATTCAAATTTTTCTTCAACATCAGGGTTTGCTGCATACCAATCTTTAATAGATGTCCATAAGCTTTTTTCATCCTCTTCTGTTATAATGGATTTGTCAGGCATTGTCACAGAGATAGGAAAAACTAGTTCAAAACATACACCCGCATCTCCATTCGCTTCTTTATCATCTTCATCTATTTTAGCATCTGGTTCTTTTTCTTCTTTGTCCTTTTCAATTATACCTGGGAATTCACAAGCATTTAAAGCAAGGAAGCAGAAAAAGAAACTGAAATAGATGTAAACTTTCATGGAGTAATATTTTTGAAAAATTAATTCAAAGCCCCTTAAAGTTAAGTTTCATTCACTTAACTAGTTATTTTATAAAGGAAAAATTTTTAGTGAATCAAATTTTATAATTAGCAGCATTTACTATATTTGCGTTCCTTTTAGGGGAGATTAGCTCAGCTGGTTCAGAGCACCTCGCTTACACCGAGGGGGTCATAGGTTCGAATCCTATATCTCCCACAAAGCTCAACTATTTTAGTTGGGCTTTTTTATTTTCTGATATTTTCTTAAATCTGCATGCACCACTAAGGCCATTGCTATAAAAAAGAAGGAGCCTACCTTATCTGTTTCAATCATATCATTAATGAGAAGAATACTTAGGATGACAGCAAATGAGACACCAGACGCCATAATGATGGACTTCCAAAATGGATCTTTTTCTTTATGATAACTAAGTTGAACTTTCCAGAGTAAGTAAAAACACAGGAATATGAAAATCAATCCACCTATTACACCTTGCTCGACAAAGGACATAATGTAGTAACTGTGTATTCCAGATTTTTCAGGATTATCACTTACATAGGTTTCAAACATATTTAAGGTAAAAGGCATGTAACTGAAATAAAAAGTTCCTGGACCAAATCCAGTCAAGGGCTTTTCTTTTACCATTCTAAATCCTGCAACCCACCTATAAAGTCTTTCCATGGTTGATACATCTTCTCCTTTGACAGTTGCCTCAATAAGATTATCGAATTTTTTATGAGCAATGGTTCTTTCAAATTCTGGAGCTAGATCTAAGTACTTGTTTTCTTGAATGATATTGAAGAGACCATATACAGCCATTCCAATAACTACTATAAAAGAAAGGGGAACCAACTTCCATTTAATTACATAAACCATGGCGCAAGCACCGAGAACAGAAATTATGGCTGCTCTTGTGTATGAAAAATAGATGCCACAAAGAAAAATGATCACTACAAAGGCAGAAAATAATTTTGCTAAAGGTAATTTCTTCCATGGAATCCAGAAAAATCCAGCTACAACGAAGGGTAAAAAGAGTGCTAATAAAGAAGCATAATTTACATGATTTCTATAAAAGGGCTTGAGGGCCAAATTGACATCCTCAAAAACAAAGCCCATAAGAGCTTGATTAAAAAGAGCATAAAGTATGGTGATAAAAATGCTTATCCCTACACCATAAACAAATAACTTTATGTTTTTCTTAGAATGTAAAACGATTCCTGTCAAAACATAAAATACCATGATGTACCAAAACTTTGCTAACAAGAATTTTATTGAAATTATGGGATCAGTAGAACATATCGTCGTAAAGCACATCCATGCAAAATGCAGATAAAGCACCAATGAAATTGGATGGAGAAGGAAGGCGAAAAGCTTCTTGCTCTTTGTTTGAAATAAATAGAAAATGGTCAAAAACATCAGACCGACAATCAAAGGTTCTGTTGGCAAATCTGTTCCAAATCCTCCCGGCAGGCTTACCTCTATAGAATATGGAATAAGAAAAACCAATAAATAATAGACGGAAATAGGTTTTATTATGCTTACCGCAAGGAATAAAAGTACAGCAGGGATCGCTAATAGAAGCAGGCTATCAAAGAGAATAGCCATAGCAATGGAAGCCAGAATAATAATCCCAAAAATATTGAAGAGTAATTTAGGTCTTTCAAAAATAGCCTTGAAGCTTAGACTATTCATTTAAGATTTCTTTCCAATTAATGTTTTTTGTTGACTCCAGAAATAGTGCAGCTAAAACACTAAAGATAAATGCTGCGAAAACTGAAGCTAAAACAATGATGGACCTTTTAGGTCGAGATTTTTCTACCGGCACTTTAGCCTCTTCAATTAAATGAAGTGAAGACGTATTAGACCTTAAGGTAGCTTCATATTGCTCCAAGCGGGTAATATCTATTCCCAGTTGTTCATTGATGGCAACAAACTGTTCTTCCAATCCGTCAATTTGACCCTTCCCTTTATTGAATTTGTTTAAATTAAATTTTGACTTACTATCAGCTCCGATAAGATTGTCAAGTTCTGTTTGTAATCCTTGAATTGAAGCCTGAATCATAATCAAGGTATCCTGTGGAATGCTTGGGCTTTGCTTTAATGCATTATACCGAGCCTTTTGTCTACTAAGCGAAGATTCAACAGAAGCTGCAAGACTTGATAATCCCGCACCTGCAACGCCGCTTTCAAAAACTCCATACTTTTCCCTAAGCATAGAAATAGAATCAGTAAGTATTTTTATATTCTTTTTCTTAAGCTTAATATTCTCATCAAAAGTTTGAATCATTTTGGATTGACGATCCTTAATAATAGAAGTCGCTAATTGATCTAATTTGATCCTTGATTCATTGGTCATTTGTGTAGCCAATTCTTTGTCGACGTCTTCTATTGAAATCTCCACAGCATCAAATTTGGTCTTTTGAACGGTATATAATTTGTTAAATGCCTTTCGAATCATCTTATCGGCATTTTTACCATCCTTATCAATATCGTAATGTTCAAATAAGTTATACTTATTGATAATATGCAACTTTAGATCTTCAGATTGTGCAATAGATAATATTCTGTCTACATCTTCAGAACTTCCATAGTAATACATGTTACCTGTTGAAGTCCCAAATAATTTTTCTGGTTTAAATAAATCCTGATGGGCGATATAAAAAGATGTATAAGCTTTATAA
Source organism: uncultured Saprospiraceae bacterium (assembly GCA_937961455.1). Lineage (GTDB taxonomy): Bacteria > Bacteroidota > Bacteroidia > Chitinophagales > Saprospiraceae > CALGNN01. Next base: position 9,782 of record CALGNN010000113.1, on the reverse strand, counting down.
TAATTTTTCTTTAGCAATGAAAGCCCAATACTTAATATTCCAGCAAGGAAACAAAGACCAAGAATCATCTTTCTCCAACGATACAATATTTGAATAATGCCAATCAGATTAAACTGCTGGGTCATATAGAATTTCTCTTTTAGTGTGTGTATTTAAGCTTGTATTTTTTTGCTAGCTCCATCCGACAAGACCTTGAAATCATCTTTTTGAATTAATTGCGTGACAAAAGGAACAATTAATGCAATTATTATGCTAAAGAAGAAGTTTTGCTCCCAACTGAACTCAAATCTTGTATTTAAGTAATAACAAAAAAGTAACAAAGCTCCTGCAAAAACGATAGACTTACCCAAAGTATTTTGCCAACCAAGAAGCTTAAATGACTTAAAGACAAAAAATATTTGAGCGATTGCAATAAATGATTGGGTAATTAATGTAGCATACGCTGCTCCTATACCGGCATGAATTGGAATGAGGTATAAATTTAAACCAAGGTTTAAAAGAATTCCAAACAAGAAGAGGGTATTCATTTTTCGAAGTTGATGATCTGCAGTCAACAACGTTCCAAAAATGTAATTCATGGACATGGGAATAAAGGTCAAGATTAAAACACCTAACAAATCAGACCAGTAGGTATTATAATCGTCATACAATAAACGCATGATATCCTCTTTGTAGAAAATAATTATAACACAACTACTTACACTTAATACGATCATAAATCGAAAGGCTAATGATAATAATTCATTCACCCTTCTACTCACAGAGAGGATATTGGAAAACATGGGTAAAAGCAAGGAAGCAAATAAAAATCCTAACATGTTTACTGCATCTAACAAACGATAGGAAGCAGCGTAAATGCCAGCCTCTTCTTTACCATTTTCTAAAAGAGCTTCTATCATAACTCCATCAATTCTCGTATAAATACTCATTAAAATAACGACCAAAGCAAAAGGAATACTTTGTTTCAATAAATCCCGGCTAAAGGAAAATGAAAACGAAGGAAACCACTTACTACTCTGTCTACTTACAATGACATAGCAGACTAACACACTTACAAAAATTGAAATGCCTTGTGCCCAAATAAAATATTCAAGTTTAAACACCTCAAATGCATCTCCAAATAGAAGGAATGCTAAAAGGATGATAAGTACCAATTTATCAAGTATAGAGATGAAACTATCTAGACTAAATTTCCCAAGTCCGCTGATATTGGTTCTCAGATATAATAGGAGTGATAGTAGCGCTTGGTTGACTCCGATCCACATGAGCAATCGTAAATACCTAGGAGGATAATCCATCATCAAGGCTCCTAAAAAAAGTAAGGCAAAAAAGATCAATCCAAGAAACAACTTCATTCCAAAAATCTTTGGATAATAGCTGCCAAGAAGCTCTCGGTTTTGAGAAATGGCTCTATTATTAAAGTTTTGAAGCCCTAGATCATTTACAATTTGGAAAAGATAAGTAAAGTTAAATAAGGCAAAAAAGATCCCAAATTCAGACGCTCCTAGTGTATTCTGAACTTCGACTTCCATTACGAGTATATAGAAACCTTTTACAAAAAGATTTAATGTAATCAGAAGGATAATATTGATTAAAAACGCTCTTTTGATAAGTCTGCTTTAATATTTATAAATTCTAAATGAGTGCTAACGTGCAAATTTATATTTTTATACATGGCTTTGTTGGAATTTAATAATAAAGGGATTTATTGTCAGCGTGCAGATGTTTATATAGATCCTTGGAAAAAAGTCAAAAAGGCCCTAATTACTCATGGGCATTCTGATCATGCACGCCCAGGCAATTTGGCCTATTTAGCAACACATGATACAGCTGCGATTATGCGGCAAAGATTAGGATTAGCTAAAAGAATCACTGCGGTTAATTACGGAGAGAAAACCATGATCAATGGTGTGCAATTTAGTTTTCACCCAGCTGGGCATGTATTGGGCTCGGCTCAAATTAGAGTGGCATATAAAGGAGAAATCTGGCTAGCCTCCGGTGATTATAAAATTCAAAATGATTTTGTTTCTCAAGCCTTCGAACCCATAAAATGTCACCATTATATAACAGAATCGACTTTTGGGCTTCCTTTTTATGATTGGGAAGATCAAAAAGAAGTATTTAAGGAAATAGGAGCATGGCATGACTTAAATAAATCACAGGGCATTACTTCAGTAATGGGAGCCTATTCTCTTGGGAAAGCTCAAAGGATTTTAAAAAATCTTCCTGATTTTATAGAAAGGGTGTATACACATGGAGCCATAGAAAATATAAATGAGGTATATAGAAATCAAGGTGTACAATTTCGAAAAACCATAAAGATTGATGAAAGCATTAAACCGAAGGATCTTGTAGGTCAATTTGTAATTAGCACACCAGGGACCATGTCAACATCTTGGATGGATCGATTTGAAAATTATCAAACGGCTTCAGCTTCTGGTTGGATGATGACCAAAGCTATTAGGCGCCGAAGATCTGTTGACAGAGGATTTATTTTATCAGATCATGCTGATTGGAAAAACTTAAATTATGCTATAAAAGAATCAGGTGCTTCACACATATATGTCACACATGGTTTTACTAAGCAGTATGCAAAATATTTAAATGAGCAGGGTTATAATGCAATTCCTGTTTCATCAAAATATATTGGAGAGACACCTATACCTGAAGCACCTGAATGAAGAATTTTGTAACATTAATTGAGGTCTTAGAATCTACTTCTAATTCGACGAGCAAGGTTTTGGCTATTTCAAATTATTTTAATGAAGTAGATGACACAGAGAAGATGTGGGCTTTGAGCTTACTTTTACAAAAGTCTCCAAAGAGAATTATCAGTCTTAAAAAACTTAAACCTATTGCTTTAGCCATTGCTAATATTCCGGAATGGCTCTTTGAAGTATCCTATGAGTATGTTGGGGATCTTTCGGAAACCATTTCCCTCATTCTTCCGCCTCCGAAGAAACCGGAACAAAATAAATTGAGTTTTTGGATGGAGACGATAACTCATTTTAAAACAGCCTCCGAAAATGATTTGTATGAATTCATTACATCTTCTTGGGGAAAATTAACAACCTCTGAAAGGCTGTTTTTCAACAAAATTTTAACGGGAAGCTATAGATACAAGCTTTCTCAAAAGATATTAGCACAGGCTATAGCTATGCATATTGGAAAAGAAAAAACTGAAATAGCTCATCGTCTGCTAAGTAAATGGACCGCTCAAAATGATAATTTCCATGATGTGTTTTTGGCGAGCTCTGATTTAGATTTGTTTTCTAAACCCTATCCTTTTCAAAAGTCTTTTGAGTTGGATAAAGATCTAGAAGAATTGGGTCCTGCAGATTCTTGGTACGCAGAAATGATGTGGGATGGTATTAGAGTTCAACTAATTAAAAAGGCCTCTCATTTTTTTTTATGGTCATATGCAGAAGGATTAATTACGCATTGTTTTCCAGAAATTTTTTCTTTTTCTGAAATGATTCCAGACGGTACCGTCATTGATGCAATACTATTGGCTTTCGATGATAAGCCTTTGAATTATGAAGTGCTTCAAAAAAGATTGAATAGAAAAAAACCTAGCCCGAAAGACATTAGAGAACTTCCAGTGAGCTTAATTGCCATTGATGTAATGGTTGACGAAAATATGGATCTAAGAGGATTCAAGCTTTCTGACAGACGCCTTAAATTGGAAGCTTTTATTAAAAAAATGAATCATCAAAAAATTCTTTTGTCTGACCCTATAGCATTTAGAGATTGGAATGACTTAAACGAAAAGAGAATAAAACTTAGAAAAGAAAAAGCTATTGGATTGATCTTGAAAAGGACATCGGCTTTGTACCATGCAAATGAAAATCCGAAAGATTGGTATAAGTGGAAGCTTGAGCCCTATACAACAATAGCTGTTTTGCTATATGCACAAAGAGGAACAGGTTCGCGAACCAGCTTGTATACAGAATTTACTTTTGCACTCAAAGATAAAGAGACATTGGTCCCGATAGCCAAGGCTAGTAAAGGTTTGAATAATGAAGAACTTCAAGAGATTACCAGCTTTGTAAAAAACAATAAAATTGAGCGATTTGGTCCTGTGACCAGTGTTGCCCCAGAATTGGTTTTTGAAATTGCTTTTGACGCCATAGAAAGCTCTAACAGAAAGAAGTCAGGTCTTAATTTGAAGAATCCAACCATCATTGCTTGGAAAAGAGATCAAAAGCTTGAGGATATTGATTCTTTACAGAGCCTAAAAAAACACGTATAAAAAAGCATCGAATCCCGGGGTGGATCCGATGCTATAAGCTGAGGTCAAGGTTAGATTATTCTCATTTTCTAATCAGAAACTTTTTTCGATAATGACCTTATGGCTTAAGTAATCAATTGGTTTCTTGGTTCATAAAAAAGTGTAACGGTTACGATTTAGGTTACCGATAAAATGAAATATCACCTAAAAGGGGGATATGGGATTTGCCTACTTAAATTGAATATAAAGCCCAGGTGAGCTCATTTGTAAACGAGCTAAAGCGTCACAAAAAGAAATATAAAATGAAGCTAAATTTCTAAGAACGCTCCTTTGCACTTCGCTTTTTCCACGCCTCAGCTAAAGGCATTTCATAATAGAGTGTTTTGTCTTTTACCTTTTGCTTTTTAATTGTATGAAGCCACTCTTTTTGCTGCGGACTCAAATAAGCAATAGGATTTTGACCTTCTGCAAGTGATGCATTTATTTTACTTGCTTGAATGCTCGAAAGCGGCAAATACTTAAAATCCGTATTCTTTAAATAGTACTGAAGATCTTTATCTGGTCTATAAGCATTGCTTTTCTCAATCACTTGACAAGAGGCTTCTTTAGCAAATTCATCCAACTGTTTTTGACTACTCAAATGTTCATTGTATTCGACTTTCACGACTTCTTTTCCACCGATCCACCCAGGCTCTGTGGCAACCACTGCTGGATGCTTGGCTAAATGACCTTCGCCACTCCAAAAACAATACATGCTATAATAAGCTTCTTTAGTTCCTGCATTATGAGCTTCAAATTCTTGCTGCATCAAATGTAAATATTCTGGAACGACATGTGATTCCTCTTGTAAGGCTTTGATCATGGCAAGGCTTATGCTTGCTTTATCATAGCGACCAGCAACTCTATTTATAAGATTTTTTTCCTTTGAATTTACTATTCGTACCACTGGATTATTCCAAGAAGGCTCTTTGTATTTTTTTAGAATAGCGGCGTCCTTACCACCTTTGTTATTGAAAATGGCTAAGGGAATAAATTCATTTTCTATCGCATCTACAATCAATGGGTGACTCAAAACATCAGCACCATAATTTCTACATGTTGCACATCCAGGGACTTCCTGAAATAGTATAAATACGGGCTTGTCTTGAATCTCAGATTGAAGGAGTGCTTCATCATAGTCTCTTAGCCAATTAACATCACCTAATTCAATTTGTTGTGATTGTACAAGCAAAGGGAATAACAAAAAAACTGCGATAAACCTCATCTGATTATTTTTACTTTATAACGCAAGATTGATAAAAATCTTTATTATTAAAAAGCATTTGCCAAGACAATTAGATGCAATTTTTTTGGTAAAGACCAAGCTCAGTATGTCGTGTTTCTTCTTTTTAGAGAATCGTTTTTATTTCTTTTGGTCAGCTGCAGTAAGCTTGAACCCCTTAGCAAATAATGATTGGTAAATATCAAGGACGCCATCTATCTCACTAATTTTATCATCCTTTATTTTTAAAAGTAACATTCCAGTACCAGTATAATCAGATTGGTATTCTTTCGAAAATCCGCTCGTTGAGTAAACTAAGCTTACATGATTGGTACCACAAGCTTTGTCATAAACCCTGAATTCCGTGTTTTCATAGTTTGACCATACGGCTTGAGCGTATTGAGCCAAACCGTTGATGTCATTATAGAGCTTGTCATCACTCACATTCTTGTGACACACTTTTTCAAAAGACTTGGTGTCTTCATCATTCCAAGCCTTAACATAAGTATCTATGAGTTGATCAAATTTTGCACAGTCGTCAGTTTGACTAAAAGCAATTGTGCTTGAGACTAATAACAATAGCGTTATCAAGTTTTTCATATCTATAGTTTAAGTTGTTAATTTTTCAAAGTTGCTTACTTTATCAGGTGAAAACATCACCCCATTTAGGTATTTTTGATTTTGGCTAAAAAAGAAGACATAAAACAATACTTAGAAACAGCCAATGCCTGGTTTGAGGCAAATGGCTGGAAAGCCTTTCCGTTTCAAATTCAAGCTTGGAATTCTTATTGGAAAAGAGAGAATGGTATCGTGAATGCTCCTACAGGGAGTGGCAAGACGCTTTCGATATTGATGGCTGTGCTTGCGGAAAATTATCACCAAGAAAATCCTATACCAGGAACAAAACTCATTTGGATTACCCCTATCAGAGCGCTTTCTAAGGAAATAGAAAAATCGGCAAAAAGGGCTATTGAAGATCTTGACATGGATTGGGAGGTAGGCGTCCGAACCGGAGACACTTCTTCAAAAGACCGAGCTAAACAAATAGATACTCCTCCAGAGATTTTAATAACTACACCTGAGAGTTTACATCTTTTAATTTCTACTGATGGCTATAAAAAAAGATTTCAATCATTGCAATGTATCGTAGTAGACGAGTGGCACGATCTACTTGGAACAAAACGTGGTGTTCAAATGGAATTGGCCCTAAGTAGATTGCGTCACGTAGTTCCTAAATTATCTGTTTGGGGGATTTCGGCCACCATCGGAAATATGAATGAAGCACTCGATGTTTTGTTAGGCGTGTACAAACAGAAGAAAGTTATTATCAAAAGCGATTTGATAAAAGAGATTGCTATAGAAACAGTTTTCCCCGATGAGATAGAAACACTCCCTTGGTCAGGACACCTTGGTATTTCACTCTTAGATAAAGTGATTCCAATTCTTAGAAATTCAAATTCCACTTTGTTATTTACCAACACAAGAAGTCAAACTGAAATTTGGTATCAAAAGATATTAGAGGCTGCTCCAGAACTAGCGGGACAGATGGCAATGCATCATGGATCGATTAGTAGAGATATTAGAAATTGGGTAGAAGAAGAACTACACAAGGGCAAATTGAAAGCCGTGATTTGTACCTCAAGCTTGGACTTGGGGGTTGATTTTCGTCCAGTTGAAACCATCATTCAAGTGGGGAGTCCAAAAGGAGTTGCAAGGTTTATGCAGAGAGCAGGAAGAAGTGGACATCAGCCAGGTGCCGTCAGTCGTATCTATTGTGTTCCAACACACTCTATGGAACTCATGGAATTTTCAGCCTTGCGAAAAGCCTACAAAGAAAAAATTCTAGAAGATCGAATTCCTTACATCAGAAGTTTTGATGTCTTACTTCAATACCTTATGACCTTGGCAGTATCAGGAGGCTTTAGAAGTCAGGAAATATTTGAAGAGATTAAAACTACTTATTGTTTTAGCAGTATTACAGAAGATGAATGGCTGTGGCTATTAGGCTTTTTATCTACTGGGGGAAAAACACTCAAGGCCTACGATGAGTATAAAAAATTAGGTTCCGTAAAAGGAGAGTATAGGGTCATGAATAAAAAGGTGGCAGTCAGGCATAAACTTTCAATTGGCACGATCGTAAGTGATGCGATGGTCAACATAAAATATGTGAGTGGAAAGAAGATAGGGACAGTAGAAGAGTGGTTTATTGGTCAGTTGAATCCAGGAGATAATTTTTGGTTTGGCGGTAGATCTTTAGAGTATGTGAGAATGAAAGGCATGGATGCACTTGTCAGAAAAAGTAAAAAGAAAACAGGTAGAATCCCTTCATGGCTTGGAGGAAGAATCCCTATGTCTTCTCCTGTGGCTAATGGAATGAGGGGATTGATTTCTGATTTTAAAAAAGGCATCATCGAAGACGAGGAGATGAGAGAGCTCAGTCCATTGCTCGAACTACAAACCCTGCGTTCTGCCTTGCCAAAATCAACAGAATTACTGATTGAAAAATTTCAAAGCTCTGAGGGTTTTCACATTTTCATGTACCCCTTTGAAGGGCGATTTGTTCATGAAGGCATGGGATCTTTATTGGCGAAAAGAATTTCTAAAATCAAACCCATCACCTTTAGCATTGCCATGAATGACTACGGATTCGAATTGTTGTCTGACCAAGAAATTCCGCTAGAAGAGGCTCTAGAAATGGATTTGTTTTCTGTAAAGGGTTTGAATGCTGACATCCAAGCCAGTGTCAATGCTATAGAGTTGGGCCGAAGAAAGTTTAGAGAGATTGCCAGAATATCAGGCTTAATTTTCGATGGTTATCCTAATAAGAAGAAAAGAGATCGTCATTTGCAATCCAGCGCAGGATTGCTCTTTGATGTATTCCATGAATATGAACCTAACAATTTGTTGTACCTCCAAACGATCGACGAAGTAATGCATTTTCAATTGGAGGAAATAAGAATGCGTAAAGCTTTAGAAAGAATCGCTTCACAAAAAATCATTATTAAACAAGTGAGACAAGTAAGTCCTTTTAGCTTTCCCATTTTAGTAGATCGCTTAAGAGAAAAATTATCTTCAGAACAATTGAGCACTAGGATGTCGAAGATGCGATTACAAACCTTTGAGTAAGACCTAGTAGTTTCTTTATTACGTTCTTTTGTCTTGATACAAAAGAACTAAAAAATCAAGGCTGTATTCATTTTTTCACAGCATTTTGAAAATATTATTCGGACACAAATAAGATCATAAAGAGGTCTTTTACTTTTAAAATTCAGTAAACAAAATTTTAAAAATCTGGTATAAAAAATTCCTGAGGAATGATTGTATTTGAGTCTTTTCGAATACTATTTTCAAAATGCTTAAAATGAATAAGGCCGAAAACGTGATTTCAAGATTTTTATTCGGCCTTTTTATTTTTAACGGAAAGTCTTATAAAATCCGTCAAAAACAGAAAACTGTTTGAGCCTATTAAATCAATTGAGCAAAATCCAAAACTATATTATCGAAGAAATAAAAAAAATGAATCGCTCAATTGGCGAGTTTTTTCTGTTTAGGATTTTGAAAGCCTTGGAGTGTAAAGAAAATAAAACAGCCTTGATCTTTTGTTACTTTTGCATCAAGGTAAAAGTAAGTAAAGAACAATATTGAATTCGCAATTCCAAAATTCCATTTTTACTATCTTCGCAATCTTCGAAAAATAGAAAATGAATCACCTTGTAATCGAGTTGAAAGGAGAATCCCTTCAATTACACCCAGATAAAACCATTTACTGGGAGAAAGAGCAAACCCTTTTTCTAGCCGACTTGCATTTGGGTAAAGGTACTCACTTCTCTAAAAATGGAATTCCAATTCCTGCAAGTGTAAGTGCTAATAATCATGAAAATTTGGTCGCAGCGATAGAACGGGATGCCGTTAAAAAGGTCGTTTTTTTAGGAGATCTTTTTCACAGTGATTACAATGAGGATTGGGAAAAATTTGGAGCGAATGTGTTAATGTTTGAAGATGTCGAATTCATTCTAGTGAAAGGGAACCATGATATTTTAAACGAAGAGAAATATGCATTCTACGGTTTAGAGGTAGTTGAATCCCTAAATCTTGGTCCATTTTATTGTACCCATTTTCCACAAAAGGAAGTACCAGAGGGCATGATTAATTTTTGTGGTCATGTGCATCCTGCAGCACGTATGATCGGAAAAGCACGTCAAGTATTTAAGTTTCCTTGTTATTATATTACGGATAAGGTCTGCATTTTTCCTGCTTTTGGCGCATTTACAGGCACGAGTTTGATCAAAC
>CALGNN010000112.1 GCA_937961455.1 uncultured Saprospiraceae bacterium | reverse complement strand
CATCTACCGAAGGTAGATGGGACAGAATGACCTGATCTATTTGAATCAATTTTTGGTATGCGACACGAAGTGTCGCATAATTCCTTGGAGCTAGGCTCCTTTTTTTGTTACTTTTTTTGGAGAAGCAAAAAAAGTAAAACACAATAGTAATTTTCTGACCCTATTATATTTCATAAAAATAATCCAAGACCTATTTAGCTAAACTTTGGTTGTCGCCGCTTTCGCGGTTCACGCTCTCAAAGCATTGTCATGCTTTGCTGCTTCGCAGATCATTCGTTCATAAATCAAGAAAAAAAGTAATTGAATAAGAATGGTTTTGCAAAACACCCCCAATATAAACTACCTATTTATGGTGATGATTTTAATCGAAAAGTAGCCTAATATTGTAAGGACTTAAATAACTCATTAAACCAAACGCCATTCTTCATCATGAGGGGAACAAATCCTTTAGTTGAAACTTGTCTCTATTCAAGGGCTTTTTCGAAACTAATCCATCAAACTTTCATCCTTAAAAAACAAAGATGAAAGGATACTCCATACATATCGGATTAAACACGGTTGATCAAGATCATTATACAGACATGCAAAATTTGAGATCAGCAGTGAAGGATGCTAACGACATGCAAGACATTGCTGTCGACACCTATGGTTATCAAAGTCAAGCACTATTAACAGATTCGGATGCAACTTCTGAAAATGTTATTCAATCCATTACTGATGCTATAGCCCTATGTGAAGATGGAGACATCTTATTGATTTCCTATTCTGGGCATGGAGCTACTTTGGAGAATATTTGGACAAGTGATGATGATGAAAAATATGATTCAACTTGGTGTTTATATGATCGTCAATTATTAGATGATGAATTATATGATATCTTTTCTAGCATAGAAAAAAAGGTAAGAGTCTTAGTGGTATCTGATAGTTGCCACAGTGGTACCATCACGCGTGAATATCCTTCAGATGAAAAAGGTGCTAGCAGCATAGCCAATAATTGGATCAGTAAAAAATTGTCGAAGGATGCTGCCAAATCAAATCAGTCCAAACATTTTGACTTTTATAAAACCTTTCAAACAAGCGTATCAAAACCAAAGGATGAAGCTTCTGTCAATGCCTCAGTTTTATTATTAGCGGCTTGCCAAGATAATCAAGAGACTTATGACACGGTTAGCAATGGAATTTTCACCAAAGCTCTAAAAGAAATTCTATCAACTGAGCGCATCAATGGGCCTCAAGATATTCTGGATAGAATTTCAAATATATACGATGCGCCCAATCCCAACATTTTAAGCTATGGGAAAGCCAGTCTATTTTTTACTGAAGGAGATCCATTCTCCATTTAAACTATTAAAGGATGAGCAATTATCTTAATTATTACAATACCTTAAAAAATTCAGTCGACGAACCAACTACCTTCGAACAAGAATTATTGAGCATTTGTAGAGACAGTCTAGAACATTCCCAGGGTTTTTCTTCAAGCTTACTTACCAAACTCATTAGTACAAGTGCAACGCTTCATCAAATCAAGCAAGACAAGAATGCTTCCCCTCCATATATCTCTGAAGAGCGTTCTCAAAAGGAAGGAGCAAAATTCAGGAAGCGCTTGCTTAATGATATTGGAAGTCAACTCGATGAAAAGACCTTATTTAAGAAAGACATTCTTTTCGTAAGTGCCAACCCTAAGGAATTCTATTTCAGAGCGGGTGACAATTTTGAGGAATTACATTCCGACAAAGAATTTATGGTCATTAAAAATCTAACACAAAATGATTGGATGACAGTGAACCCATGTTTTAATTGCAACTATGAAATGCTTCAGAGTGAATTGCAATTTGGGGGCTATGAGATTATCCATTTTTCAAGTCACGGTAAAGAAGATGGAATCGTTCTGAGAAAAAATCAAGATGAAATAGATTTATTGACTACACAAGAAATAACAAGAGTATTTAATGTCTTGAAAAATCACAATGATATAGAGCTGGTTTTCCTGAATGCTTGTTACAGTGATCATATGGCAAAAGCCTTAAAAAGAGAATTCCCAAAGATTACTTTCATGTGTTATCATATTGCAATCGACACAAATAAAGCTGTAGACTATTCCAATAAATTTTATAAAGCATTACATACTGAGCTTAAGGCCAAAAGATTTGACAATGCCTATCAAGCTGCCTATAATGCTATTGTCCAAGACGAAGCCATTCAACTTAAAATAATTTAAGCATAAATAACCCCTTTATGGAGCTTATCAATTCCGCCAAAAAACTGCTTTCACAAATTGCTAATGGTAATATGGCAAAAGCCATAAAAACGATTAAGTGGCAATATTTCTATAAGTCCGGATTAAGAAAAAGTATTAAAGCATTTTCGAATAAAGAATCTAAAACAAATCCAAACTATTATGAAAACAGCTTTAATCAAACCTCAAATTTAGTTGGCAATATCATCAATCTTAAAAGCAATCTCAGAAGCTGGTTGATTACAGGTACGATTCCAGTTCTTTTGCTTGGAGCCATATTTACAGATGTTTACGAACATATTAAAGGAATGATTTGGGCAGAGGAAGTTATTGAATGTAACTTTGATGCTTGTGAGGTAGTAGTCACTACATTCAAGAATCAAAATGATGATACGGGAAATATTTCTTCAACTATCAATGAAGCATTAAGGGACTTAGAAATCAATTCCACTTACTGCCCTATTCCAGAAGCACACATTGCTTTTGCTGGCAATACGGATTTCATTGAAGAGCATTTCGTTTCCGCATTTAAAGACCAAGGCAGCAATATGGTTTTATCAGGTGCAGTCACAAAAAAAGACACCTTAGAAATCAAATTATTTTATCCACCAAGTGCTATAAGTAAAGAGCTGTCGATGGAAGTCAAAACAAAGCTTCACTTGGAGGACAATTCGGAATCCTTTTTAAAGAGCTTTTTAGATAAAGGGTTCTTAGCCGATTTTATTAAAATCTCTTTAGGTGCTTCATGTAATTATGAATTGGGTGATGCATTACTAAATAAAATAGCAGCTTATGACAATGAAAAGATGAAAGAATGGGCTTATGTTTTCATGGCTGAAAAACAATTCGAAGAAGGAGATCTTGAGGATGCAGAGTATGCTTTAAAGAAAAGTGTTAGTATCAAAAAATTCAATCCGTCCAATTACGCCAGATTAGCGAGAGTGCAGGACACTTTGCATAAGGTCATACCAGCATTTGAAAATTATAGTTTATACATCGCTCAAGATTCCATCGATGCTTTACCGATAAAACCTCACCAAAAGGTTCGAAAGATGCGATTTAATTTAATCGAGAAAGAATGGGAAAAACCGCCATCCCCTTTGTTTGAATCAGCGGCCATGAAAAGTAAAATCTTAATGGCTTTACAAAGCGATATTATATTCTATAAAAAGCACCCAAATAATGGAATTGATTTTACGAAAAGGATTAAACTAACAGAAGACCTAATAGATAAAATAAATATTACCGATCCAATAGGCGGAACCAATGGATCAGATCCAAATGACGAATCAAAGTCTAAACCACTACATTATTTTGGATTAGTTACTAATTCGTCAGGAAAAAGCATTAGTAATGCTTCCATTAAATCTGCAAAAAATAACATCATCTATAAGTCCAATAGCTATGGGAAATTTAATCTAAAAGCACATCCTGGAGAGGTACTAAAAGTATCTGCAAAAAATTATAAAGAATCCGTATTGACCCTAGGTGAATCAACTAAGTTAAATGTCACGCTAAGTACTGATGCCTCCCTTCCAAAGATTAGAATATCTGGAAAAGTTGTTGATCAAAATAATAGGGGTTTAAAAAATGTATCCATTGCTGAAAAAGAACCTAAACAAATTTATAAATCAGATTTTAAAGGAGATTTCACCTATTCATTTAATTACCCAAAAACATTATATTTTTCATTGGATGGATATCAAACCCAAAAAATCTATTTTGATAAATCTGTAAATAATAAAACTATCACACTTCAATCAAACACTCGGACTATTAATGGTTTGGTGATGAACAAAAGCATGCAAAAATTAACAGGTGTCAATGTAAGTACTGTCTCAGGCAAAATTCAAACAACTACAAGAACAGGAGCTTTCAAAATTGAAGTCCCCATACAGACTCAAGAATTAATAGTAAGTTTTCCCGATCACAAAACACAAAGGATCCCTTTAACTCAGAAAGATCGAGTAGTTGTCTACTTGGACAAAATACAGCAGGGAAGCAATCAATATACATTAAGAGGAAATGTAGTGGACATCAATAATAGGCCTATAAGCAAGGCCACCATATACGCGCGTAAAACGGAGGCAGAAACCACGAGTGATCAGAATGGTAAGTTTTCAATATTGGTGGACCCTAAAAGCAGTATTCTGATCGAAGCTCCAAAGTTTACAGAACAAGAAATTAAAATCAAAGAGCGAAAATACCTTACTGTCAAAATGGAAAGAGCTAGCCGCACCATTACTGGAATCGTCTATGATCCAAGTGGAGCAGCATTGATCGGCGCCAATGTCCTCATCAAGGGAACTACCATCGGCACCACTACAGATTTTGATGGACGCTTCTCACTAGAAGTGGGAAATAACGAAAAGATCTTAGTTGCAAGTTATAAGGGATACCGTACACAAGAAGAAAATATTTCCAATTCCAATACACTGAAAATTGTTTTAAATAAGAAGCGAAGCTTAGGAGGATATTAAGGTGTTTAAGTTTTTTAGCTTTTTGCTTTTTAGTTTTTTAGTTTTTTAGTTTTTAGCTTTTAGCTTTTTGCATTTTGCTTTTTGCTTTTTGCTTTTTGCTTTTAGCTTTTTGCTTTTAGCTTTTTAGCTTTTGAAACACAAAAGTCAAAAATATTAACATATTTGGCCCATAAAAACTTTATAATCCTGGCCTTATTATTTTTAGTGAAAAAGTGAACGCCGAAGGTGCAATTTTTGTTCCTCCACTTTCACGATTCACGCTCTTGATGACTTGTCAGTCATCATCAGCTACGCTGAATCATTCGTTGAAATTCTAGATCCACAGAATAAAAAATGATTACTTAATTCTTATTAACCACAAGATTAAATACTCGTTGGTTTATTAAAACCATCTACCGAAGGTAGATGGGAAAGAATGACTTGATCTATTTGAATCAATTTTTGGTATGCGACACGAAGTGTCGTATAATTCCTTGGAGCTAGGCTCTTTTTTTTGTTACTTTTTTTGGAGAAGCAAAAAAAGTAAGACACAATAGTAACTCTTTAAGATTCATGAATTATTTAGAAATAATCATGGTGTATTACTTTTGCCTTAACGCAAAAGTAACAAAAAGTCAAGGCTGTATTATTTTCTTAACGCTTCAAAGCATATTAAATCCTAAAAGGAAAAAACTCGCCTTAATTGTTGGCTATTATTTTCGGCTTCCTTGCATGATAAACAT
>CALGNN010000111.1 GCA_937961455.1 uncultured Saprospiraceae bacterium | reverse complement strand
TTAGTTGCTCAACAAATGGGAAAAAAACAATGGTATCAAGAATATCAAATAAGAATATGTAAAGTAGAAAGAGATTATGAGTTTCAGCAAGAGTAAGCACGAACATTTTAGCCTCAACTGTGGTGGTCAAATCCTTGATCTTTCCAAGCCAGTGGTTATGGCCATTCTTAATATAACGCCCGATTCATTTTATGATGGTGCAAAAAATCATGAAGGTGATGCACTTCAAGAGAAGCTTAATCAATACGTAAGAGAGGGTGCAGACATAATCGACATAGGCGGAATGAGCTCAAGGCCAGGCGCAGAAATCATAACTGTAGCTGAAGAATTAGATAGAGTAATACCCGTTATAGAATTGATAAAAAAGCAATACCCTCAACAACTGATGTCTATTGATACCCTTCATCATGAGGTAGCGAAAGGAGCCATCGCTGCTGGTGTACACATGGTGAATGATATATCGGGCGGGGACTATGATTCAAAAATGTATGATACCGTTGCCGATTCAGGTCTGCCATATATTATGATGCATATGCGAGGTACACCAAAAAATATGGTAGAAAAAAATAAGTATGAAAACCTGCTCTCAGACATCACTAAGGAATTGATTCAAAAAATACGAATAGCTAAAGAAAAATCGATCAATCAGATCATTATTGATCCAGGATTTGGCTTCAGCAAAAACATCAAACAAAACTTTACACTTTTAAAAAACCTTTCCATTTTAAAAATTTTAGACCATCCAATACTCGTAGGTCTCTCTAGAAAATCTATGATTTATAAAAGCTTACATATAAGTGCTGAAGAAGCACTTAATGGAAGCACTGCCCTGCACATGATCGCATTGCAAAATGGTGCAAATATGCTTCGTGTCCACGATGTCAAAGAGGCGAAAGAAGCGATCCAACTTTTTGTGAAATATGAAGCATTAGAGAATTAAAGCTCAATTGTCGACTAAAACCAGAGAAGCGGGCATAAAATTGGAAAATATGCATTAAATTCAAGTTAAATTTGCTTTCTAATGAATTGAAAATGAACAAAATAGTGTTCATTAGTTAAGCGAATTTTGCAGAAAGATCTATTGGAAAAAAATAAAGAAAATATCATTAGTAAAAAACCTAAGAAATCCAGGTTTTGGAGTGCAGTCTTATTCTTTAGTATTTCCATTATTTTAATCTTTGTTGTGCTCTTATTTGCCTTGTCTTTTGCCTCCGTTCAAGATTGGGGCGCAGACAAAATAGCCAAGCGCCTTTCAAAAAAATTACAAACAGAACTTACTATTGGAAAATTTGAACTCAACATCTTCAAGGATGCCAAAATTGAGGATGTGTACTTGCAAGGTCTTGATCAGGATACCTTATTGTACATTGATCAAATAGATGTAAATCTGCGATCCAATTTGTTTTCCTTGTTGTCTAATGAGCTCGATGTGAAAGACATCTCGATTGACGGGGCATACATTAATTTAGATCGCCAAGAGAATGATGAATATTTTAATATTCAAAAACTGCTCAGCTTATTTAAGAAAGAGGACGATGGAACTTATGATCCCAATTTTGTAGATAGTACAAAGACCACTTTAAGCCTAGATCTGAACTCCTTAGATATGAAGGATGTGAGATTTATATGCACAGATAAACAAAGAGGTCAAATCACTGATATTTATATTGATGAGGGAAGTTTTCAATTCAATGAAATTGTTTTGGATTCATTTTATTTCAATCTATCTGATATAAATCTTGTGAATGGTTCTTCGAAAATTACATTCATGGAACCTGCACAATTTGAAGAAGCTGTTGCAGCAGAAGGAAACCTTGTCAATGTCTCTATAAGTGAAGACCAGATACCAGAAGCTTTCAAACCTCTGATATATATCGACAAAATTGATGTGTTAAATCATACCTTCAAATTAACGGATTTAAGAAAAGAAGCAAAGCCATTTAAGAAGGAGCATTTTGATCCAGGGTATTTTACTATGGAGCAGATAAATCTCGATGTAGCAGATTTAAAACTGGAAGATTATGTGCTGAGTTCTCGATTGAATGATGTCCAGATGGAGCATAAAGAAAGTCCCTTTGGTATTAAGAGTTTTTCAAGTGATAAAATGCAACTTAATACGAAGCAATTGAGTTTCTCCAATTTTGAATTACAAACACATCAGAGTTACGCCAAAGACAGCATTCAACTTAGATTTAGAGAATTTCATGATTTTTCAGATTTTAATAATAAGATTAGAATCAGCTCCGAGATTACAGAATCTCAGATAGGCGTAAAGGAGATTTTATTGTTTATTCCAGAACTGCAAGAGAATGCGTTTTTTAAGAAAAATTTGAATGAGTCCATATCCCTCAAAGGTGTAATCAAAGGCAAGATCAACAATTTGCGTTCTAATGATCTTGAACTACGCTTAGGCAATAAGACCTTTATCTCAGGTGACTTCAATAGCAGAAATATAACAGTGAAAGGAGAGGAAGTGGTTAATATTTCCTTCAATGAATTATCGACTGATGTACAAACCCTTCATGAAATTATTCCTGGATTTAGTCTGCCTGAAAATTACTTTAAACTTGGAAATATAAAATTTAACGGTCGCTTTGATGGATTCTTCAATGACTTTGTAACCTATGGGAATTTTAATACAGCCTTAGGTTCAGCGAAGATGGATATGAGATTGGATCTGAAGGAAGGAAAGTCTGCAGCCACCTATTCAGGAACCATCGCTTTCAATGAATTTGATCTTGGAAAGTTTGTAGATAATGAGGAGCTTGGATTGCTAACAATGTCCGGATCAGTAAAAGAGGGAAAAGGCTTAAACCCAGAAACCATGTCTGCCAAATTGGGTGCCGAGGTTAGCTCATTTCCATTCAGAGATTACACCTACAAGAATTTTAGTTTGGATGGAGAACTAGAGCGAAATCGATTTGATGGAATTTTTGAAATTGAAGATGAAAACATTGATATGAATTTTGAAGGGGCAGTCTTTATTATAGATGAAGAGCCCATTTTCGATATGATCGCCAATATCAATCATTTGGATTTGCAGGCTTTAGGGTTTTCAGAAGAGACCTTGCAGTTTAGTGGTTATGGTGATGTGAATATTTCAGGTTCCGATATAGATGATATCAATGGACTTGCTTCTATGGTAGATGTCAAAATTGTTTCTGCTGGGAATAATACTTACGAGCTAGATAGTTTTTATTTAGAAGCCCTGCCAAAGTTTGGTTATGAAAAAGACATTTTAATACGATCAGATATTCTCGATGCAAAATTGGATGGTCAATTCAAGTTTAGAGATATGCTTGCCTCAATGCTCTGGCACTTAAAAGAAAAGTATCCTGCTTTCACTGAGGCTATTAAGCCCAATCGATCGCAACCAGAAATAGAAAATGTCGACTTTAGCTATGATGTAAAAATTAAAGATTCTAGAAATTTCTTGTCCCTGTTTGACCTTCCTTTTGAGAATGTAAAAGATGCAAGTCTCAAAGGTAATTATAATAGCACAGGAGATTACTTGAAAGCAGATTTTTACCTTGGACGATATGATTATTATCCTGCCAGTTTCAATGATTTAGAAGTCTCATTTTCAGAAACACCAGAGGGGAATTTTGTAAACATCAAAGTAGACAAGACAGAATTGCAAAACAACTTTGAAGTTAATCCAGTCCTGATCCAAGCCAGTATTGATAATGATGTCATCGAATTTGATATCAACACTGAAGATCTCACAGATGCTTTTGAGA
Source organism: uncultured Saprospiraceae bacterium (assembly GCA_937961455.1). Classification (GTDB taxonomy): domain Bacteria; phylum Bacteroidota; class Bacteroidia; order Chitinophagales; family Saprospiraceae; genus CALGNN01. The sequence goes on along the minus strand of CALGNN010000111.1, from coordinate 1,243 downwards.
GCATTCATTTAAAGGGAAAATTGGAAAAGCAGGGTGAATTCTTTGACTTGAAATTAGCTCCTTCAAATTTGAAAATGCTTGAAAATGAGTGGACCATATCAGAGGGAAATTATGTAAGACTTGGAAAGAAATATATAGACATTAAGAATTTTGATTTTAGCAGCTCAGACAAAAAAATCAGTCTGCACTCTATAGCGAATAAGGGAGTTGAACTGAATGTGACAGGCTTTGATGTAGCCTACCTAAATGAGCTCAGCAATATGGAAAAATTGCAAATATCTGGTCCATATGAAATCAATATTAGCGCTCCCGATATCTTTGAAGACGAACAATACTATCTGCACGCACAGGTGCCGAATTTGATTGTCAATAATGATAGTTTTGGTTTGGCTGATGCAAATTTCAAACTAGCTTCTTTAAGTGAGCCAGCAACAGGAACCTTTAGCCTGAACAATGGTACGAGTACCTTATTCGCAGAAGGGAAGTATTGGGCGCCACTGAAAAAAATAGATGAATCCTTACACAATCATCTTGATTTTAATGTAAATGCCAATGATTATCCAGTAGCCATATTAGAGTATTTTTTACAAGATGGAATCACAGAGACCGAGGGATACGCTGATGCTGAATTTACACTCACAGGTCCTATTCAAGATCCTGTGTTAGATGGAATCATGAAAATCAATGAAGCTTCCACGAAGGTTGCTTATCTGGGAACCAGGTATTTCATCAATCAGCAAAAGATAAAATTAAGCAGTGAAGTATTTGACTTGAGCAATGCAGAATTTACAGATGAATTAGGTAATAAGGCAACAGTTTTTGGCGGGATATTTCATCATAATTTTAAAGATATGAGAATGAACATCACCGTAAATTCTCCAAAAATCTTAGGGCTTAAAACCACCAAAACGGACAATGAATTATTTTATGGTTATGGCATTGGTTCTGTGGTAGCAAAATTTACGGGACCCACTTCTGACATTCTTATGGATATCTATACGGAGACAGCAAGGGGTACCCAACTCACCATTCCAGTTGATTATGACAAAGAAGCTTCTGATTTGAGTTTTATTGAGTTTGTCACAACGGAAGAAAAAGAAATTGAAGAAGTTGTAGAGAGTGCATACACCTTGAAGATGAATCTCATCATCAACGAAGATGCGACCACAGAGATCATTTTTGACGAGCAGGCAGGAGATAAAATATTAGGATTCGGTAAAGGGAATATTCAGATCGATATCAA
>CALGNN010000110.1 GCA_937961455.1 uncultured Saprospiraceae bacterium | reverse complement strand
AAACCGATCAAGAAATCTTAAACTTACAAGATTTTGATATTAAACTTTTAGGCCAAGAAATCATCGATGATTTGATGAAGTTTGCCACGGATCATAACATAGACCTCAAATTCAAAGAGGGTGCAGATCAAAGTTATATCGTTAGAGCCGATAGAGAAAAAATCCGTCGTGTCATCATCAACCTTATTACCAATGCCATTCGATATAGTAAAGAATCAGGACATTGCAAACTGGCTTTTTACAACATGGACGAATACATACTAGTTGAAATTGCGGACTCTGGAATTGGAATCGATGAAAAACACCATAAACATGTTTTTGATAGATTTTATCGTGTAGATAGCAGCAGAGCTCGTACGGTTGGAGGATCCGGATTAGGACTATCAATAGTCAAACACATCCTTGAGGCTCATGGCCAAACCATCAATATTAGAAGTACGATAGGAGAGGGTTCTACCTTTGGATTCACTCTGTCATTAGCAGATTAAGCAAACTACTCTAAAAGGAAAGCTTCTAGATTGTCAACCACTTCACTCGTATCGCTTACTGTAGCTGACGCTTCTAATTTGAAAATTGGAATCTGATCTAGTTCTCCTTTTACAATATCACGAGTCTTGAGATAGTCTTCCAGTTGTGATTCAGGAAGTGGGTCTGGTGGCGGAAGATTTTGTTTTAAATGATTTACTTGCTTACCATTTTTCCAAAATCTAAAACACACATGAGGTCCAGTAGCCAATCCTGTTGCACCGACATAGCCTATGGTTTGCCCCTGCTTCACATGGACACCACTCTTCATGCCTTTGGCAAAACGAGACATATGTAAGTATTGACTTTGGTATACCTTATCGTGTTTGATCTTTATATAATTACCGTTTCCTTTTGTGAATCCTACTTTTTGTAAGACACCATCTGCTACAGCTCTGATCGGAGTACCATAAGGTGCAGCATAGTCTGTTCCGTAGTGTGGTCTGGTTCTTTTTAATATAGGGTGAAATCTTCTTGGATTATAATAAGATGATATTCTAGAAAATCTCACTGGATATTTCAAAAATGCTTTTTTCATCGGACGTCCCGTCTCATCATAAAAACCCTGATACTTTTCATTTTCGTAATAGATGGAATAAAATTCCGTATCATAATTCTTGAAGTAAGCTCCAATAAGTTTACCAATGCCTACAGCCTCACCATTGATGTATTGTCTTTCGTATACCAGTTTGTACTCATCTCCAGCAAGTACATGCTGAAAATCTATGGACCACTCTAAGGCATCTTCCATTTTTGAGATGAGTTCCATGATCGCTCCTACATCTTTCATACTATTCCAGAGAGAACTTTCGATGGTTCCACTGAAGGTCTCCACGCAGGTTTCAATATTATGTTCCTTTACTTCAACCTTGTATGGCTCCTGCAATTGATAACTGACATATCGAAATGGATTGGATTGGTAAATGAATTCCAAGGCTTGCTGTGTTTCGTTTGACCAGATGATGGCGTAAGGTTTTCCCTCTCGCAAGTAACGCACATCGAAGGCATCCTTCGCATTTTGTGCCAAAGTAGAAATGACATCATAACTAATGCCTGCACGATCCAAGATGCTTCCTAAAAATTCGTTTTTCCCAATGACAGATTGCTCGATATAAAAATCCTCTTCATTGTATCCATAAATTTCTTTGGGTTCAGCTTCTGCCAAAATGATTTCATCTGAAACATCTGCAGTCTTATCTTGAGATGCAGTAAAATACCATATCGCCGCCACAACCATTAGGCTCCCTAAAATTACAATCGATGCTTTCCTCATACACGGAGTAAGTTTTCTTATTTTCTTGTTATGGTGGATGTTCGCACAGGGAATGCAACTCTAAAATAATACTTATTTTGTTTCATCAAATTATTATTATGATTAAGAATTTTCCATCACCTCCATATTATGCCGTTTTATTTAGCTCAAAATTGAGCAAAGATTCGACTGGATATGAAGATATGGCTGAATTTATACTATCAAAAGCTAGAGCGCATGAGGGCTTTCTTGGATTTGAATCTGCAAGAGAACATACAGGTATTTCAATCTCTTACTGGGAGAGTCTTGATCATATAAAAACTTGGAAAGAAGATGCTGAACACTTAGTTGCTCAACAAATGGGAAAAAAACAATGGTATCAAGAATATCAAATAAGAATATGTAAAGTAGAAAGAGATTATGAGTTTCAGCAAGAGTAAGCAAGAACATTTTAGCCTCAACTGTGGTGGTCAAATCCTTGATCTCTCCAAGCCAGTGGTTATGGCCATTCTCAATATAACGACTGATTCATTTTATGATGGTGCTAAAAATCATGAAGGTGATGCCCTTAAAGAAAAGCTGAATCAATACGTAAGAGAGGGTGCAGACATTATCGACATAGGGGGAATGAGTTCAAGGCCAGGTGCAGAAATCATAACTGTAGCTGAAGAATTAGATAGAGTAATACCCGTTATAGAATTGATAAAAAAGCAATACCCTCAAAAACTGATGTCTATTGATACCCTTCACCATGAGGTAGCGAAAGGAGCGATCGCTGCAGGTGTACACATGGTGAATGATATATCGGGCGGGGACTATGATTCAAAAATGTATGATACCGTTGCCGATTCAGGTCTGCCATATATTATGATGCATATGCGAGGC
>CALGNN010000109.1 GCA_937961455.1 uncultured Saprospiraceae bacterium | reverse complement strand
ACAAGTTTCTAATACTTGAAATAAATCTTCTACATTGTTAATTTCTACAGTTGATCCATCAGCTACTAATGTCACACTTACAGGTAATTCCATATCAATAGGGAATACATCTGGGTTAGACATCGAAGTTTCAAGTTCTTCCTGACTGTTAATGCTCATTGAACTACCATCTACGAAAATAATTTCAATTGGATAGTTAATGGTGTAACAATCATCATAGTACCCTCCACTTGCTAATGTAAATAAGATGATTAAACCCTCTTCTGTTCCAATGAAAATTCCACATTCCTGTAAAGCTGTAAATAATTCTTCTTCAGTATTGACTACAACCTCTTCTCCATCCTCATCAATAAGAGTTAAAGGATACGCATAATCAACAAATTCTCCTTGTAACATTAGGTCACATAATTCTTCGTGATTATTTACCGTTGCCACATCTCCATCACTGTTTACTACATCTAGTGGAAAAGCGATCATATAACATCCGATGTATTCAAAACCATCTTCCCATCCTGTGAAGGTAGAATCATAAGGCTCCCAACCACCGCATGAAAAAAGCGTTTCAAATAATTCTTCAGATGCATTAACACTTACCTGTGTTCCATCTTCATGAACAAGATTTATTGGGAATACGAAAAAGTATAGATCCTCTGAAAGTAATGCATTGAATTCATCTTCATCATTTGCCGTCACCTGGGTTCCATCTGTATCTTCAAGATCTATTGGAAATACTAGCGAGTAGCAGGAGTTTTCATCATTAACATTATATGCAGGAAAATCTCCATCTTCCCAACCTCCATCAGGAATACATGAGGTAAAAGCATTTACCAATGCTTCTTCGTCAGCTAAGACATCAGTTTCATCATCGTCATAAGTAATATTAAGTGGATAGACAAAGTCAACAAGAATCAAATCTTGGTCTTCCATTAAGCTGATAAAATCATCTTCTGAAGCTACGGTATAAGTAACATCGTCTTGATCAATAAGATCAAACGGATAGTCTATAGAAAAACAATCTAGCATTAAACCTTCATCTCCACCTGAAGATCTGGCAACTAAAGGATTAACTTCTACTTCTGTTTCTGGCTCTTCAATTACGATTTCTTTGTCATCGATATTTTCTTTGGTACAAGAACTCAAAACGAAAACAAACGCGATTAAGAGAAAAGCTAATTTATTAATAAGTTTCATTTGAATAATTTAATTGTAATTAGAATAATTTTTAGAACGTCCTTTCACATATATTATTCAAACTAAATTCCTAAATGTTGCACCAGAGAAGAAATTTCTTTTCTTCAATGTAAAATACTTGTCATTAGCGAAATAACTGACGAAGTCAAATCAAAACGAAATGGTGGTGTTTAAGAACAATCCATGTTCTCCAATATCATTAAAACTATATTCTAAGCGTAGGAGATAATTATTATAAGCTATAAAATCTAGTGCAGGCCCGAAACCATAAATCCAGCGATTGTTCAAATCATTGCCTTGGGTATAATGTCTTTCATTTACGTAAGCAAAATCAAAATTGAAGCGCAAAAATATTTTGCCATTCATGGTTTTAAACTGAGAAGGTAACCAAAAAGGATATTCAATATTCTTCTCAATCAATTTATAATTCAATTGGTTAAGAGATAAAAAATAATCACTACCATCCATTACATATAAATCATAGCCACTTACAATATCATCACTCCATCCGAGGCCTGTATTGTTTGCAAATGAAAGCCTTGATCGATCTAAGTTCGCTTTTATTATGTTGCGTGTGCCAAATACTACAGTGCTGAATAAGTTTTGATATTTTTCAAAGCCTACGTATGCACTAAAATTTTCATATTCTTTAAATATACCTACACCTTCTTTTTTAACATTGGCAAATAATATGTAGCCGGATCGAGGATAAAGCGTATAAACCCGTTTATCAAATTGAAAGTCATATTCTACATAAAAAAATTGAATGCTGGTCCGTTCATTTAGAAAGTAATTTGGATTTAAAGATTCAAGGACATAGGGATCAACTGCATTTTTATGAAACTCCAATCTAAAAGCTTGATAAAGGTATGGGTTTGGTCTGTTTCTTAAAACCAAACCAGCTCTCAATCTCTTAAGTAGTATTCTTTCATCAGGCGCTCTTGCATAAAGGCTTCGATTGCTTTCTGTGATGTAAGGCATTTCCTTATTATCAGCATAGAAGATTCCTGCTCCTAAACCAATGGTCTTCTTAGCATTTAAATAAGGGTAATTATAATTGAGTTCAATTTTTCGCGTAAAGCCCAAATGAAATTTAATCTGCAATGGATCTTTCATTCCAGTAAAGTTGTAATGAGAGAGTTGCAATCCATAATTAATCCTTTGTAGCGAACGGCCTTGCTCTTGCCACCAAACATTAAAACTTCGATCAGCTAATTCGAGTACGACGCTAGGGATGAAATACCAATTTTCTTGGACCAGGATATGCAAAATATTTTGGGAGCTATCTTTTTTAAATTGAAGATGGACCTTATTAAACAGTCCAGTGCTTAATATTCTATTCCTATTTTCTTCAAGGAGATTAGAAGTGTCATTAAGGGCTATTTGATCTCCTTCACTTATATTGAGTTCTTTAAAAATGACAATGGCTTTTGTTTTATTATTTCCTTCAATCCTAATCTGATCCACCATTAATTCTTCTTGCTGAGCAAAAAGTATTTTACTCGAACACAAAATGAATAATAAAATGAATCTGTGTGCCTTCAAAGCCTGCCCTCTTTATTTTATATTAGTACTAAATCTGATCTATGAAATTATCCTTTTTTGGCCTTATCTCTTGTTGCTGCATCTTTTTTCTTTCATGTAAGTCTAAAACCAATCAGATTCAAAATGATGAATTCTTGATTAGCACTGAACCCAATATATATAATGCAAGAATGCTTGGGGATATTACCATAGACGGAAAACTTAATGAAGCATCATGGAATAAATCTGCTGTTCATTGGTCCTTACCTTTTGGTAATATTGTGCCAAGCGATCATTTTGAGTTAGACTTTGAAACAAAAATGAAATTGCTTTGGGATGAAGAGCACTTGTATGTAGCGGCGATCATTCAAGAAGAACATATTTGGTCAAACATGTT
>CALGNN010000108.1 GCA_937961455.1 uncultured Saprospiraceae bacterium | reverse complement strand
GTATTTTACCTAATTCCCAATGTGAAATTAAATTATTTTAACAATTACCAAGTACAAGAACGATACCGAAATAACAGAACATTCTTAAATAAATAAGCTAGCTAGCTGTCATTTGGTTTGAATTAGCTAAATTTTATTTCTTGTCGATTAATTCTAGTCCCTGCTTTTGAAGATTTTATTGCTTAGATTTCATGCTAATTTGCCGATCCTCCGCAATGAACTTTGCTATGATTAAGGTTGAAGATTTTATGATTTCATTCATGTTTTCCAAATCTAATTCTTCCACTTCATCTCCTAGTTTGTGATAGTAGGCATAATTTTGAAAGTCAAAAGTTGAAAGGCTATGACTCGGAATTTTAAATTCGGCATAGAATGGAAAATTGTCTGATCTAGAGAAAAGTTGATAGGATATCTCTGCAGGTAAAAACTCTACAAACAGCGACCCATGCAGTTCATTCATAATTTGAGCACAGTCTGACTTGTTGTATCCAGTTAGGTAAACTTTATTAGGACCCGTGGTCAAGATTTTTCCGATCATTTCGAAATTGAAAACGGTTGAAAGATTATACCCTTCTTTTGCCATTTTTTTTGCCAAATGCTTTGAGCCCAAAAGTCCTTTCTCTTCAGCTCCAAATAATGCTACAATGATATTTTTATCAAATTGATATTGTGCGAGTACTTTTGAAATTTGTAAAACAGCCGTTACGCCACTTGCATTATCATTCGCACCATTATATACCTTGTCTTCACCAGATTTTTCTGAGCCAATATGATCCAAATGAGCTCCTATAATTATGTGCTCCTTGGATGGATCATAATCTCCTATGAGCCCAAGTACATTATAACTTGAAACTCCCTTCAATTTGAAACTGTCTCTATAGTTATTGTTGAATAGTGGCTTGATTCCAAATTCCTTTAATTGGTTCGATACATAATCGACACAGAGATCAAAACTAGGCTTTCCAGATTCTCTTCCTTCAAACTCATCTGAGGCTAGTGTTGAAATTATTTCTGTTGTACTTTTCACACTTAAGTCAGCGGCAACAATTTCCTTAGTGATGCTTGATGGTAGCTTTAATGGTACAAGACTTTTATTTTCTTTTGTATCTGTGTTGACTAAATTTTTTCCACTCTTGCAGCCAAGTAATGAGAAAAAACCAATAAATAGAAATAGGTAAATTTTAGGCATAATGCTGGCAGCTTTTTTGTCGAGTTTACAATGAATAAAAATGTAATATTTAAAATACAAGAACAATACCGTATTCAAATTATTGCCTCAATTTATTCAACTTCTTTGACTTCGATTATTTGTTCGTATGTAATAATTCCATGAATAGGATGCAGACATGTTAGTTGAACAACATAATTACCTGGGATTTCACTGGTTTTAAAAGAAATGACTTTTTCTTTAGTGGAGGAGAGATCTAAATTGCTTTCCCAACATAAGGTTTTTCTATAATCATTTTTAAAAGCAAAAGGATCGGTACTATGAATTCGACCTTGGTATTTTAGCGGTGGGATGTTACCAGCAAATTTATGCTCGATGAGTCCATATTTGTATTCAAGCATTTTTTGAGTGGAATAGTATCCCGGGTTTGTTGTAATTGATATTACTGTTTTTGATCTTCCAATACTTATGATATTGTCTGCCGTCAAATTATTCAGTAGCGCCATATTATTTTGAACCTGTCCATTAACAACTAAGGTTGTATTGAACCACCTGTACACTCCTCTTGAGTCAGCAAGCCAGATTTGAAGTCTTAATGGATTTTTTGGGTCATTTCTAAATTGTTTAGTAAAAAGGCGTTCCATGAGTCTATTTACATTCCATTCAGGCCTTATGTAAGGTTCTTCTGCAATTATATAGACATTCCCTAAGGCTTGATACAATGATCGAGATCCTGTAACGGTGACTGGATCAATAGTTTGACTCATGGAATAATCAACCTTATCATAGCTGAAATACTCAGCTTGCAAAGATCCACTGTCAGGTATCATAACATTTTCATAGTAGTTGAAATCTTCAGGGTGTAACTCAAGTTTTTCTTCGAAATCATTTAATACTATTTCCACATATCTGCTTCCTTCTGTAAATCCACCTCCTTTTGGAATATCAATTCTAGCTTGAATAATAAATTTAGCAGTGTCTAAAAAGGGAAGGCTATCAAACAAAAATGCGCCTGTATCATCTGAATAGATCTCTTTGTAAAACAAGTTGGGATTGAGTGTTGTGATGTTTATAATTCCTTTTTTCCCTTCTTTAGTTTCAGGGTCAATTAAATTGCCACTTAAGCTTTGATAGATTTGCGGTTCATATATAATTTCATTTTTAGATGCCTCATAAATGGTATTATAATCTTGATGTAAACTTGAGGGATATTGTTCAAGGCCATTTACATATGCGATATTTTTTTCTGTTAGTTCATCAGCATTTGACCTAAGTTTTAAGTTATCTTCTATGTAGTGATCTTCATTTGTTAATCTACTGCCCAAAAAGTCCTCATGCACCACCTTTATATCCCAAATTAAATCTTCGACATAGCTTGCCGAAAGGCTGTCTTCTAATAATGACAATTGCGCTTCTTGACCCGTATAAAAAAATGAATAATTTGGATTTACTTGTACTATTTTTTCATGTGGTATTTTATTATTAAAAATCCTTTCACTTACAAGTTCTCCATCTTCATTAAATAAACTTATTTGTAAATAATCATTTGGTAAAAAGTCTTTACTTATTCTATGGGAAATTTCTGGTCTTGCAGGATTTATTTCATAAATATTCTTAGCTCTATGAAAAAGTTTAATGTGGTAATTCTGATCTTTTTTAGCAGATTTAATTTTTAGCTTAACATATTCCAGGTCTCTAGAATTAATTTGAACCATTGCTGTAGTATCAATAAGATTATTCATTACAATTTTAGTAGGCACATTATTATTGATTGATGTGATACTATAATTAGAATTAATTTTTGGGATAATATCTATGGTTCCAATACCTTGAGAAATGCTGGTTAAATTAACAGATGTATTATCGCTATTATCATGAAGAAGTCCTACAAAATCCTGAGCTATGCCTTTCTCATTTTTTACAGTAAATAATACATTATTATTTTTACCTACAATTAATTTATTCCCTTCTGGATATAAGCTAACAATGATACTGTCGCTAGGACTATTTGTGTCAATCGTAAGATCTTGAATCATACCCACACAAATACTTGTATAATTAAATATATTTTTATTTATTTTTTTCTGATAGTCTGTATAAGCTCTTATAATATATTGTCCTTCTGAAAAATCTTTACTCAATTCAAAACTGCCCATTATTGAAGCTTCCGCGTTCAACATAGTTTTACTTTGAATAACTTTCATCTCAGGAGAGATTAAGTCAAAATAAATTAATTCAATATTATTGGTGTAGTTTTTTGTTTGATGATTAAATAAATGTGCATTAAATAAAACTTTATCACCAGCTGCATAAAATAATTTATCCGTATCAATAAATATTTCTTGAATTAATGCGTTCGCTTTCTTTTTCTCTGGATTTTTTAATTCGGTTATGGCATAGCTTCTTCTTGAATTAATATATGGGTCTACTCGAGCTTCTCCTTTAAAATAATCAAAGGGTAAGATTTCAGTTAAACTTAAGTCTCCCCAGTATCCATAAATGTTTAATTCATTATTATTTAATATCACTCCTTGGTTATTAAATAGTACCACACCATTCGAAGTTTCAATAATAGATCTATTCCCATTTTGTGTAACCATAAAAGGCTTATCCATCCTTAGTGCATAGACATTTTCAATCTTTGTAGGGACAATTTTTTTTAAAATATTAGGTCTGCCAACGTAATTATTTTCTGCCAAGCCTGGATGGTCTTGGTATACCCTTATTTTTTTTCTTTCTAAATCATTTTCTAATGCACTAATTAGAAAATGTTGGAAGCTTTCTTTCCAAATGGCCTTTCTCCTTTTTTTCTGAGCAAAATTGGGTCTATCATATTCAGTAAATGATACTTTCCCTTTATAAAAAATATGATCGTTTGAATTGAGATAATCCTCTAGATAAAATAAACTATTATACCCTAGATAATCATTTGAAAAAACAATTAAATCATCACTAAAAGCTATTAAACTATCTTCCATTTGTTGGAAGAGAATAACAAAGTCATTTTTAATTGAGATTTCTTTAGCTAATTTTTTAATTCCCTTTTTTTGCTCAAAAACATCCTCATTAAATTGCTTTAAGCGTGCTGCTTTAATATTTGATGATTTGGTAACTACTGTTACTTCATCTAAGGCAAGATTTTTTGCTTGTAAAAATATTTGTTGCTCGATGGGATTTATTAAATCTAATTGTAAGGTAGTAAGTTCATATGTAAGATGTGAAAGCATGAGTTCGGCTCCCGCAATTTTATCCCATTCAAAGAATACTTCACCATTTTGATTGGTAGTAGCCGCTATGCTAGAATTGATGACGATAACATGTACGTCACTTACAGGCTTGCCTGTTTCGGCATCAGAAATAATAAGATGTACATTTTGACTTATGAGGTTTGCCGAGTAAAAAAGCATCACACAAGCAAAAGCCATTGCATGTTTTAAAAAGCTTTTCAAAATTGTTTTATTTAGTTCTTAGTATTTAAAATAAGGCTTTTTGCGCAGTTAATAAAATTATGCCTTCTTTTCTACTAATTTCACATCATCGCCCACACTGCATGCTCCTTCACCAATAACCTTACAGGTAATTCCTCCATGGCCCCTCATAGCATTGTATCCTCCTTCTCCAAAATTTTGTTCCATCCTACTGCATGGAACGCATTCTCCAGTGGTTTCTAAAATGGCTGAGCCTATTTGAAACTGGTGGTCTTTCAGGCTAATAAGGTTGATGCCTGAAACAACAATATTTCTTCTAGTCAATAAGGGATCGATAGGTTTTTTTAAAATGGAAGCCACGGCATCTAAGTGTTCTTGTTGAATAAGAGTTACCATTCGGGTTCCTACTTTTGAATAATGATCTCCTTCTAAGCCATTTTCTTTATTAATAACTACTGAGCGGACTTCAACTGGATCAGCTCTTTTTTCAGGTCTTATACTGATAAATTCTACCTTTCCAACTTGAGGAATATTATTTATTAATTCTTTAATGGTCATGTGGTGTTTACTTTTCTAACGATTTTATTTAAAAGCCAAGGTGCAAAACGTTTTAAATATATGGCGCCTATTTCTTTGCCTCCAATGTAGACTTCGTCTTTATTTCTTTCAATGGCCTTTAGTATTTTTTGGGCGCATTTTTCTGCGGATATTCCTCTAGCTGTGGTTCGATCCATTTTTTGTTGTGGCGAACCATCAGCAGTTAAAGCATTCATAGAAATTTCTGTAGTCACATAGCCTGGGCATACCAATGTCACCTTGATATTGTCATCATGGTGCTCAGCTCTCATGGAATCAAAAAAGCCGTGTAAGGCATGTTTGCTAGCACAATATCCAGATCGTTTTGGGCTTGAAAACATTCCCATCAAACTGGTAATCGTGGCCACATGTCCTGATTGATTTTTTATGAAGTGGGGAAGCAAGGCTTTTGTAATCGCAATGGTACCGAAAAAATTGATTTCCATCATGCTACGGTATACTTCAAAATCGGTATCCTTGATCAAGGATCTTTGACTTACCCCTCCATTATTGATTAATACGTCTATTTTTCCCACTTTCGATAAAGCCTCTGCTACTTTGCTTGGCATTTCATCTGACTTTACTAAATCCAAGGTGATGATATGAACCTTGCTTGGATTGGTACAAGCTTGTTTGACTTTTTCTAAAGCTTCTAATCTTCTTGCTGATATGATAACAGTTGCCCCTTTTTTATTAGCCTCTTTTGCGCAGGCCTCCCCAATTCCTGAACTGGCTCCTGTAATCCAAACTACGGTATCCTCATTAATTTTCATTTCTCAAAGATAGCTAATTAGAATAGTAAGGATTAATAAAGTCTTTTTCGATTTACCTCGAAATTAAAAACATCAGGTCTTTGATAATGGCCACTCACAGCTAGATTCATTTTTTCTGGAATTAAATCATCTACTGGTGGAAGGTCAAAATAAATGGTTTCATTTTTATCATATTGTGGCTCTAAAAGCATTTCGCAATTTGGCCCAATAATGCACGACCCACCTTTTAAAAGTGCATCTGATTTTTGTTCTTTTTTTAATTCCAATCCTTTCGGAAGGTCTTTCTTGTATAACATTTGTCCTGTTGCTATAACATAGCATCTGCCTTCATGAGCGTACTGTTGGCTGGCAATAATATTATTGGCTTTGACCATGGGCCATAGTGCGATGTGTATGTCTTCTCCTGTATCGTGCATGGCTTGTCGACTAAGCGGCATCCAATGTTCCCAACAAATCAATGAGCCAAGCCTTCCAAAAGGAGTATCTACAGATTGAAGTCCATTGCCATCTCCAGTGCCATGCACCAATCTTTCTGTAAAGGTGGGCATGAGTTTTCGATGATGATTCACGATGGCTCCCTTTGGGTTGAAAGTTAAAACACTGTTGTATAAGGTCCCATTCCCTTTGCCAGAATGTATGACTTCATTCAAACCTAAAACCACCCAAAGCTTATGCTTCTTAATAGCAGTTTGTAATTGGCGCAATTCTTTTGAATTTAAGCAAATAGAATTTTTATACATCTCTGCCCATGCTTTTTTCACGGGCGGATGATCCCATAATGAAACATCCTTGCAGTAGTCAATCCAAGCAGGATAGCCACACAACCATGATTCCCCAAAAACCAACAATTGGGTTTTTTTCTTTGCTGCTTTTTGTATGATGCTAATGGCCTTTTTAATAGAA
>CALGNN010000107.1 GCA_937961455.1 uncultured Saprospiraceae bacterium | reverse complement strand
CGCCTCTTAATGCATACAGTGTTGCCCTATCCCAAAATGTTTTTTGCGCTATTTCTTCAGTTGGATTGTATTCTACTAGAATGCCATTGTCTGTCCATAGCAGATCAAATAATGCTTTGAGTGTTGCTTCTTTTCTTTCATTAATACCCATGGTAAGCGGGAGGCAAATCCAATGGCGAAGATGTTTATTGTCTTTATAATATTTGTAAGTTTCAAGTCCTTCTAAATTGGCTCCAAAATAAGTTTCAATGACTTGATACATTTTATCCTTCTCTTTCTCATAAGTTATGGCTAAGCTGTTTTGACCTAAGGCTTTTGCTATTTGCATGCTGTATTTGAGGCCGCCATAATAAAGCGTAGAAGTAGACAGATTAGCATTTCCTGTTTCAATGCGGCCTTCCATCTCATCTGATTCAGACTCAACGGCACCATCAATATTTTGTTTGGAGCGACAGTATTCCAAGCTCCAAGTTACTAGAGGCCAGAGCTGATTTGCAATATCAATATCTCCTGAATTTAAAATATAAAGAGAAGTGCCATACGCAATCATCGCGGCATCCCCTCTATCGAGATGTGTCATCGGGAAGTTGCCATCAACTTCGAAAGCGTAAGGAATGTGTTTCCCATCTGTAGGGATATTTTCTAAAAACTTTTTATAGGTATTGAAGGCAGCATCTTTTGCTACTTGATAATTGAGGTATGGAAAGAAGGGGCCACTATATTCAACTTGGTCGTTTGCCCATATTCCAACATAGTAATTACCTCCTCCAGGAGAATGAACAAGGCCCATAGAAGATTCAAAAATACTTTCTGTTGCTCTTATTTTTGCAAAGTAAAACAAGGTGTTGAAAATGGGTTCTGGTGTGTTGAGTACTAGTTGTTTCTTGCATGTTTTTAAGAATTCGGATCTTGATTGTCTAGCTTTATTTAAGTTTAAGTCTATGGATTCATTATTTATTTGTGCTGAAAAGTAGATGCCAAAATTATAGTTTTCGGCAGCGTCTAAAATGATCTTTTCTTTGGCATCAGAAGACACGGAAAAACTATAGCTTCCTTTATAGCCCAATTCTGATTCTATCTGATTGAAAGTTGAAATGTTGATTGGTATTTGTTCATTGCTTACATTTTTAATGTTCCACTCTTCAACTAAAAATCTTTCATCCATAGAAGGGTAAATGGTCTTAGTCACCTTTAAACCTTGAACGGGCTTATAATAAAAGCGAAGCATTCCAGAAATTTCAATAGAATCTATTTTAGAAGGGACGATGATTTGGTTTCCGACATTAATGCTTGGTGCACTAGATTGGTTAGTACTACGTCTAAAATAAGCACGATACTTTTTCCAATCTGGCTCATTAGATTTATTGAAAGTCCTCAGTTGAGGGAAAATGACATCTCGTTCTATAATTAGATTTTGATTTTCATCGATTTGATAATAGATGATAGCAGAAACTCTTTTGCCAGACATTTCAATATTATCGGAATAACTCAATTTTTTGTTATGGTCGACCTTGTAAATAATGCTATTTCTTTCTGTGATTTCCCAACGATTATCCGCTTGTCCAATACTCACTGAGCTTAGGGAGTTTAGGAGTATTATTAGGTTAAAAAATAGATATTTCATTTTTTTATTCACGAAGCTTAAGAGAAGGCATTTGAAAATAGAAGGTATCAACTTCTACACAATCTTGCAAACAAAAAAACACGAAAGGGAATAAATGAGTTTTCATAAGACTCTTTTTCCTTTCGTGTTTTTCAGTGTTGTATTAAACTATTCTAGTCAGCTCTTTATTCTTGACGATCTTCTTCTTCATCCTTTAGTGATACAGAACCGCCACATCCATCAATAATTGCAAGAAATTCTGCTCCGACTTCAATGGTGAATCCTCCATTCAATTCTATGTAACTCGTTGCATCATAAGTAACATTTGCTCCCAATTCAACAATTGCATCGGATTGAATATATGTCGTTGATTCAATAACTAAGTTAGTGCCACTTGCATAAGACCCTGATTCCATAACATCAGCTGGACATGGTGATTGATCGACCAGATTTACAGTGTAATCTTCGACTTCTCCGTAAGTAAATATTTCGCATGATGCTGGGGCTGCATTGTATTTCATGCTTATTCTCATTCTAACATTTCCTGGCGTAACTGAGTTGGGAATTGTTATATTTCCTGAAACTGCAGAAGTAGATGTTGCTCCAGCATCATAAACTAATTCACCTGCATCTTCAAAGCTACCATTGTTGTTATAGTCAATCCAAATTATAAAATACTCTCCGTAAACGGTTCCTGAGTAGGCCGGAGTCAAGGTAAAAGGATAGCTTTGGCCAATGTCCATATCTATTATAATGTTGCTAAAATCTCCATATCCTCCATCAGAACCCGTTGTATTTGAGATTCCAGCAATTTCCACAGATTCAATCCATTCTTCTGTTGCGTTTTCACTTGTGGATGTACAATAACTTAGGTCTTGTGTATCAAAACTAAACACTGTAGAAGGAGCTGCATCTCCACAGAGGTTTGATGCAGTAACCCTCCAATAGTAAGTCGTGTTTATATCCAGACCTGCAGTAAATGTAAAACCAGATGTTAAGACTGTAATTTCAGATTGGATGATGTTTGTAAATCCTGCATCAGATGCTAGCTCTACCAAATATTCATCAGCTTCGGTCGAGCCATTCCAACTAAAACTACTGGTAACTGAAACATCTGTCGCTCCATCTGCAGGTGTAACTAAACTTGCAACAGCTGGAATGTCATCTTGAACAATTAATGTTAATGATAAATCTTTTGAGCCTCCTGCCGCTGTAGTTCCTGTTACGGTTATGGGGTAGGTGCCCGCTGCTAATGAGGCAGTATTTGTAATCGTAAATGTTGTTGAATTTCCAGGGATTACTGGATTCGTTGTAAATGATCCTGTGAGACTTCCTCCTGAGGCAGTGAAGCTTAAAGTTACGGGATCCGAAAATCCTTGATATGAAATTACATTTATATCAAATACAGCATCATCAGGGCTGCAAATTTCTTGTGTTGATTCTGGGCTTCCTAATGCATAATCTACAAGATCTAAAGAAGCCTTCCATAGGCCTCGACCATAGGTCCCTACGTATAAGATTTGATTTCTAGTTTCAAGTTCTGTAACGCGAACTTCTGGTAAGTTGGCACTCACACTAGCCCAATCACCACCAGAACTATTATCCTTGTGCCAGATGCCAGGATTACCACCTAGGAACATACCTAAATTTCCATCGTTCTCATATAGCACACATTCGATAGTAATTTCATCAGGTAGATTTGAGCTTATGTCATTCCAGTTTGTTCCACCGTTTGTAGTTTCACGAACTCTAACACCTAGCCCAGAAAGTGCAACAGCTACTCGGTTAGGATCTGTAGGGTGAATGGAAATATAATTGATAAAACCTCCAGGGGAAACATTCGTCCAACTAACTCCACCATTTGTTGTTTTTTGAAGTGTACTTCCGATGGCAGCATACATCACCTGGTTGTCGGAAGCTGCGATTTTAAGTTCACTTATATTTCCAGAACTGAAGCTAGAAATTGCAGTCCATGAATTGGCTCCGTTAGTACTTTTATAAA
This sequence comes from uncultured Saprospiraceae bacterium, assembly GCA_937961455.1. Classification (GTDB taxonomy): domain Bacteria; phylum Bacteroidota; class Bacteroidia; order Chitinophagales; family Saprospiraceae; genus CALGNN01. The sequence goes on along the minus strand of CALGNN010000107.1, from coordinate 22,165 downwards.
CTTCTCCCTTTCCTGTGTATAAGGTGTTTGGGTTAGTAGGATCTTGCTCAAGGGGTGTTACCCAATTTCCTGATCCAGGTGCTTGTGGAGTTGAAGAGACCGTATTTCCGCCGTCTGTAGATTTGTAAATTGGCCCATTTTGAATGGTTCCATAAATAATGTCTTCATTATTCCAATCTATAAAAGTTTCCATTCCATCAGCTCCAATGAAGTCATACCAAATACCATCTTTTACCACGCCAGTTCCATTATCCTGAGACCCTCCCGAAACTCTATCTATGTCAGTTTCAGAAGCTCCTATTCTATAAAATTGTCTGATGCCTAAGCCTTGAGAAATATCTTCGAAACTATTTGCCTCATCTGTGCTATAAAAAAGTCCGCCATCGGTACCTGCATAAAGACGGTCTCCATGATAGACTAATAAATCAATGTCAGCATGAATGAAAGGTTCTGGGTCAGGTAAGTACCAGCTAGTTGTTTTTACCCAAGTGCCGCCTGCATTAAGGGATCTATAGGTTTCTGTGCCAGCTACATGAATTTCATTTTTATCAATAGGAGATACTACGATATCCATATCTCTAGGTGCCTGTCCAGCACCGGAATTCGTATTATATCCTAAGTAATTATTGCAGTTACAAGTGTTATCTAATTGTGTTGTCCAATTGGTTCCAGAATTTACAGAGCGATATATGCCGTATAGTCCACCACCTGATTCTTGAAGCGCATATATGTATTCAGCATCATCTGGTGTTACGTCCATCATGATGACACCTGATCCATTCCAAGGTCCTGAAAGGCTAGAAAAACTATCTCCCGTATTGGTTGATCTAACAATGGTTCCAGAGCCAGATGCGTAAATGGTGTTAGGGCTTCCAGGCTTTATTTCAAGATCGTATAGATTTGCTCCGCCTGTAGTGTAAACTAGATTAAAACTTGCTCCGCCATCAGTCGACTTGTAGATATTGCCTTCAAATTGTCCAACCGTAAAAAGAATGTTTTCATTAGTGGGGTGCATAACAAGCGTATTGTAAAGGTCATCATCATCTAATCCAGTTACAGCAGTCCAAGTGACACCACCGTCCATAGATCGAACCATGCCAGATGCCAATCCCGCCCAATAATGATTGCTATTAGCATGACTTATTTCAAGTGACCAAACATCTATTAAAGCTTGATCATCAAAAATAGGTGCCCAGGCTTCTCCAGTAGTATTCGTTTTCCAAATTCCACCTGTCGGAGATCCAATGAGTATGTGTGAGTCATCATTAGGATCCAATCCTAAGGCGCTGACTCTTCCTAAATGAGACGACCAAGTACTTGTATTAATGGCGGACTTGGGGCCCATTTCTTCAAAGTCACCTGTGACATTTCTCTGATTTTTATTTTGAGAATTGAATTTTCTGTAAGCTTTAGAAGCATCTTTTGGAAGGATGACCCTACCATTAGCATCTAGATTGCGCTGAGCCCAATATTGCCATCTTTGAAATTGTTTATATCCCACTCCTTTAATTCTTCCAACTTTGTCAAAGTGTGCATTTGATTGTCTCACAATTTCTTCGAAACTCGCGCCTTCCCGCATTAGTTCTTCGTGAATTTGAGCATTTATGGTAAGGGAAGTAGTGCATAAAAAGCAAAAAAGGATAAATATTTTTTTACTTGGATTCATAATTAGATTTTTGAAGTTTACAGGGTGTAAATAAAATTAAGAAAAATGTAACCAAGAATATCACATGTTGGCAATATGTAAAAATAATGACACAGAAATAGGTAAATAGTACTAGGGCAAAAGGACTATAGCGTTTATTATTCTATAGTACATTAAACTTTATAACTTACAATAATTGAAATCCTTATTGCTAGTTTAATGTGTGAATTTCCAATTAAACAAAATCAATTACTTAAATAAAAGTATTTATTATTTGTTCTAATTTTTCTTGCTTACCACTTTTTGCTTTAATACTGCTTGATTTATGAGCCAATTTGTATAGATCATTTAAGCCTAATTTTCCTTTTTCAAAATCTTTGCCGCTCCCTTCATCAAAACTTGAATATCTATCCTTTCTGATTTTTAGATAATCAGATTCATTTAGTATTTTATCAGCTACAACTAATGCTCTGGCAAATACATCCATTCCAGTAATGTGAGCGATAAAAAGATCTTCAAGGTCTACACTGTTTCTTCTCACTTTAGCATCAAAATTGATCCCGCCACCTTTAATACCACCAGATTGAAGTATGACAAGCATGGCTTCGACAGTTTCGTTGATACTGTATGTAAATTGGTCTGTATCCCATCCATTTTGATAATCACCTCTATTGGCATCTATAGACCCTAGCATATTTGCATCAGCAGCGCATTGAAGTTCATGTTCAAAACTATGGCCTGCTAAAGTGGCATGATTGACTTCAATATTGAGTTTGAAATCTTTATCTAATTTAAATTTTCTCAAGAATCCTATTACGGTTTCTGCATCAAAGTCATATTGATGTTTTGTGGGTTCCATTGGTTTAGGCTCTATAAAAAATGTTCCTTTAAAACCTCTTTTTCGAGCGTAATCTCTTGATATCGTAAGGAATTTTGCGAGGTGCTCTTTTTCCCTTTTCATATCAGTGTTAAGTAATGAGAGATAGCCTTCTCTACCGCCCCAGAAGACATAGTTTTCTCCTTTTAATGCAATCGTTGCATCAATGGCGTTTTTTACTTGAGCTCCAGCATAAGCTAATACGTTAAAGTCTGGATTTGTAGAAGCGCCATTCATGTATCTTGGATTGGAGAATAGGTTAGCTGTGCCCCATAGTAGTTTTATTCCCGTCTCTTTTTGTAAAGACTTGACATGGGGAATGATTTTTTTTAATCTTACCTCTGACTGTTTTAAGGAATTGCCTTCTTCTACCATGTCAAAGTCATGAAAGCAATAATAGGGGGCTCCTAGTTTACTCATGAATTCAAAGGCCGCATCCGCCTTTTGTTTAGCTCTGCTGTGAGCATCTTTCCCTTTATTCCATGCTAAGTTTCTCGTACCAGCACCAAATGGATCTGCATTCAAATTACTAAAGCTATGCCAATAAGCTATGGCAAATTTGAAATGTTCTTTCATGCTTTTGCCTCTGATGATTTTGTTTTCATCATACCACTTAAAAGCAAGGGGATTCCTTGAGTCAGGACCTTCAAAATTTATCTTCTTAATCTTACTAAAATATGTCGCCATGTTATTATTGATTCTTCTTTGATTAAAATTTTAGAGTATGAATATAATAGAATTTCTAGCGTGTCATTAAAATTTGGACACGATAATATTTAATTGAATTCAGTATTTATTTGGAATAAAATTAATCAGTCCCCTTGAGACATTTTACTCCAATTCATGAAAATAAATAATATACCAATCACTGAAACTGAAGCAGCGATTAATCCATGAATACCATTTCCATAAATAAAATATCCAGTGGCAAATAATGCTGCATAAATTGAAAAAGTAGCAATGATTATATTCAAAATTTGCAATGGAAGTCTACCTGTGTTGACGTCAGACTCTTTAATTGCACCAGTCGATACGCCTTGAGTGACTACGGGTTTCCATCCGGCTTTTGCTGGCCTGATTATGTTGTAAAATTTATATAAAACATTTTGATCGGTAGGCTTAGTAAATAGTGTAACTAAAATCCAGCCTAAGGTCGTAATTGCAACGCTCCAAACTAATTGAACGTGCCCTTCCAAGGGATTGAAGCCTAATGCTTCGTGGCCAAGAATGAAATACAAGGCAACGACTAAAGAAATAATCATTGCAGCGATTTCACTAAGTGCATTTATTCGCCACCAAAACCATCTCAAAATAAAAATGAGTCCAGTACCTGCGCCCATTAGAATAATATAATCAAAAGCAACCAAAGCACTTTTAAGAAATAGTGCTAAGACAGCCGCAAATATCATTAAGAAAACGGTACAAATTTTACCAAGATTTACTAATTCTTTCTCAGTAGCTTCAGGTTTGATAAATCTTTTATAAATGTCATTAACCACATAGGATGAGCCCCAATTTAAATGAGTTGATAAAGTTGACATTAAGGCAGCAATAAGGGAAGCTATGACAAGTCCTAACAAGCCTTTTGGTAAAAAACTTAGCATGGCAGGGTAGGCAAGATCATCATTAATTACATTAGCTTCTACATTTGGAAATGCCTTTGCTAAAGCATCTAAATCAGGGAAAACAACCAATGAAGCCAAACCAATCAATATCCAAGGCCAAGGCCTAAGTGCATAATGTGCGATGTTAAATAGAAGGGTAGCACCCATACTATTTTTTTCATCTTTTGCTGCTAACATTCTTTGTGCAATGTAACCACCACCTCCGGGTTCAGCACCAGGATAGTAAGAAGCCCACCATTGGACTGCAAGTGGAATAATTAATAGCGAAATAAAATTTTTTCTATCTGCAAAGTCAGGAATCAAGTTTAGTTTTCCTGCGACATTTTCGTGTGCCATTAAATTTGATAGTCCTCCAACCTCAGGTAAATTGACAATAACAATGGCTGCCCAAATGGATCCTACCATAGCCAATCCAAATTGGAAAAAGTCTGTATATATTATTCCTCTTAAACCACCTAAAGCAGAGTAAACCACTGTGACAAGGGCTACGAGAAGAAGGGTTTGTATTGAGCTTAATCCTAGCAGCACAGAGCCTATTTTAATTCCAGCTAAACAAACTGTAGCCATCACTAAAATATTGAATAATACGCCTAAATAGAAAGCTCTAAAAATTCTTAAAAATCTAGCAGCAGGCCCACTGTATCTTAATTCGTAAAATTCAAGATCCGTTATAACACCAGATCTCCTCCACAACCTAGCATAGACGAACACTGTAAGCATCCCAGTTAAAAGGTAGGCCCACCAAACCCAATTTCCAGCAACACCATTTTTTCTTACAATGTCCGCAACTAGATTTGGTGTGTCCGCTGAAAAAGTTGTTGCAACCATTGATATGCCAAGAAGCCACCAAGGCATATTTCTTCCTGACAAAAAATATTCTGAAGCACTGCTTCCAGATCGTTTAGAAGTAATAACTCCAATAATAAGGGTTAATGCAAAAAAGGAAAATATGATTGTCCAATCTAAGCTTGAGAGGTTCATTCGTGTGTATTTATAGCGTTTTGATGGTTTAATATAGAGAATCCTAAATCTATATCTATCCAATGACAGGGAAAGTTTTAAATTTATATTTTAAAAAATTAAACCAAGTAGTAAAAAATAGTATTAACCTTATGATGAAAGCGAGTTTAGTAATATTAGCAGCGGGAATGGGTAGCCGATATGGCGGCCTAAAACAAATAGACGCATTTGGACCTAATGGTGAAACCATTTTAGACTATTCTATTTATGATGCGATAGAAGCAGGTTTTGAAAAAGTAGTTTTTATAGTTCGTGAGCACTTTAAAAAAGATATTCAAGCTGCTTTTGCAGGAAAGTTTGATGATAAAGTGGAATTGATATTCGTGACCCAAGAATTGGATAAGATTCCTTCAGGATATGATATTCATGAAGATCGAGAAAAACCTTGGGGGACTTCTCATGCATTAATGATGGCGGCTGAGGTGGTAGATGGACCTTTTGCGGTAATAAATGGAGACGATTATTATGGAAAGGATTCTTACCGATTGTTGATTGATTATTTTTCTACTAGGTCACCAGAAGATAAGAAGATGTGCATTGTTGGTTACTATTTGAAAAATACCTTATCTGAACATGGTACCGTTAATAGAGGAGTGTGTGATGTTAATGAAGAAGGACATTTAAAGGGAATTGTTGAGACACTAAAAATTAGGAAAACAGAAGATGGATCTGGAGCTTATGAATTAGATGATAAGACCTGCCATCTAGATAAGAATACATTGGTTTCAATGAATATGTTTGGCATGTTTCCCGAATATTTTGATAAAAGCATGGCTTATTTTCACGATTTTTTGAGAGAAAGAGGCCAAGAATTGAAATCAGAGTTTTTCATCCCAACAGTAGTTGATAGAATGAGTAAAGAAGACGGGTATGTCTTCGAAGTTTTAGAATCGCCATCTTCTTGGTTTGGGGTTACCTATAAAGAAGACAAGCCTATTGTCATGGAAAAGATATCCAAACTAATTGAATCGGGTGCTTACCCAAAGCATTTGTGGTCTTAATATTAAGCGAGAATAATTTAATGAGTTAGATTACCAGGAGATGTCTTCATCATCTGCTTCTGCATCAGTTTCTCCTGCAGAGCTTGTATCTGATGGAGCGGCTTCTTCGGTTGAACTTTCAACTTCCGGACTTGATTCCTGCACATCTACTTTTTCTTCTAAAACTTCTGCGGTTTGTTCAGTAGTGGAAGCCTCTGGATTATTAGCAGCTTCAGCATCTTCAAGTGCCTTTTTGCGTTCCCACTCTTCTTGTCTACGAGTATATTCGTCATAATCGTATTCTGGCATCAGTTCCGTTTTGACATGATTAATAACCTCTTCAAGTCCGCCTAAGAATCGATTAAAATCCTCTTTGTACAAAAATAGTTTATGTCTTTCATATCCAGTGCCGTTAAACTTCTTGGTGCTTTCAGTCAATGTAATATAGAAATCTTCACCTTTCGTTTTTCTTACATCAAAGAAATAAGTACGTCTTTTTCCTGCTCTAACCTTAGAGGAATAAACACTTTCAAAATTTTTATTTGAACTTTCGTTTTCCACAATCGTAATCTTTGTTAATCAATGTACTACTAAAATATACAAATAGGGAGTAAAATCAAAAGAAATCAAGCTATGATAATTTCCTCATTTTGAGCACTTTGTTTTTTATAGAGTTTTGCATATTCCCCTTTTTTCGCTAAAAGTTCGTCATGTGTGCCTTCCTCGAGAAGTGCTCCATTAGCTAAAACAATGATTTTATCCATAACAATGCTCTTAGGAATTCTATGTGTAATGAAAATGCAAGTTTTATTTTCGAGGGCTTTTTCAAGGTATTCGAGGATGGCATGTTCCGTATTTGAATCTACTGCACTCAAGCAATCATCTAAAATGATGATGTCAGGATCTTTTAATAGTGCTCTTGCAATCGATATTCTTTGTTTCTGTCCTCCCGAAAGGCTTACACCTCTCTCTCCAATTTTGGTTTGATATGCTTCAGGTAATTGTTGTATTTCTTTATTGATAGATGCTTTCTCTGCTATTTTTATTATTTGATCTAAGCTTGCATCATCATTGCCAAATCGAATATTATTTTCAACGGTATCAGAAAACAAAAATACATCTTGAGGGATATAGGCTATATTTTTCCTTAAGTGACCCAAATCAAATTCCTTTAAAGCTTGACTTCCAATAGTGATCTCACCCGAAATCGGGTCGTACATTCGTACCATCAAATCTGCAATGGTTGATTTGCCACTGGCTGTCCTTCCCACGATCATTAACTTTTCTCCTTTTTTGAGTTTAAAATTTAATTGATCCATCGCTTTGATTCCGGAGTCAGGGTAAGTGAAGCTTACTTCTTTAAATTCTATATCAGCAGACAAAGGACTAGTTGAACTTCCTTCATTTTTGACCTGAGGGCTCTGCTGCAAAAACTCATTTAACCGCATCTGCGAAGCACTTGCTTGTTGGACAATTGAAGCGATCCATCCTATGGCTGTTACAGGCCAGGTTAAAAGATTTATATAAATCACAAATTCAGCAATGTTTCCATGAGTGATGTTTCCTTTGCTGACTTCAATTCCGCCTATGTAAACTGTAATTATGGTACTCACTCCTATTAAAAGTACTATAGTTGGGAAAAACAAAGCATTCACCTTTGCGAGATCAAGAGACATTGTTTTAAATTCATCACTCTCTTGTTTAAAATACTTACCAAAAGCGCGCTCTTGCACATAGGATTTTATTACTCGAATACCAGAATATACTTCTTGTGATATGCTATTAAGGTTTGCTAATTGCTTTTGTATAATAGCACTTTTCTTGTGAATTAAACTACTTACAAAATAAATCGTAATAGATAGAATAGGTAGTGGGAGCAAGGCATACAAAGTCAATTTTACACTAACCTCTAGCATGGAACTTATTGCAATGACAAAAAGGCTTACTAGATTTATCGTGTAAAGTATGCCCGGACCTAAATACATTCTGACCTTTGAAACATCTTCTGTGATTCGAGACATTAAATCTCCAGTATTATTCTTTCTGTAGAATGTTTGATCAAGTATTTCGTAATGATCAAACAGTTCTTTTCTCATATCATATTCTATCAATCGAGACATAACAATAATGGTCATCCTCATGAAATACATAAAAATACCCATTAAAAGAGCAAGTACAATGACGAGTCCTCCAAAGTACATCAGATCTCCGGCAAGGTCTTGCGCAATTTGATTTTTTATTAGTTCAGAAGAGGATTTATAGTTTTCTAACTTGCTTAAGACAAGATCTAATGCCTCCCTAATAACTCTTGGCTGCCAAATTCGGAAAACATTTGACAGTAGCACAAAAAGGATCCCAAGCAATAGATGCCATTTATATTTAAAAAAGTATTTATTTAAGGCTTTAAGATGTTTCAAAAAGTGCTATTTGTATTCAAAGATATTAAGATTATCAATTGTTTATACTACAGCTCTAAATAGGGCATAATTTTATTTATGTAACTGCTATCGAATGCTTGTATTTTATATAGCATTTCTAAGTTGAAACTGTCTTTGCGATGAGCAATATATTTTTCAATGATTGCTGCTTGTTTATAAGAAATATAAGGATGATTTACCAAGATGTTTTTATCACTTTCCAAAAGTGCCAATTTTTTGACTCCTTTATTCAAAATCAATTGTGATTCAATCTTTTGAAAAACGGAATCAGGTAAATTATAAGTATCTGCCACCTGGTTTATCTTTATAAATCCTCCTAGTTGATCACGAAATTTGCATATCCGCATGGCATAATAAGGGCCGATTCCATGTAATTTTTGCCACTCATCTTCTGTTGCTGTATTGATTTCAATATATATTTTTTCATCAGATGCATTTACAATATTTGGAGTTTTTGATTCCGATTTATTATCGGACTTAAAAGACTTAGGAGCTCGTTTTTTTTCAACCTTTTCTTCAATATCTGGATTACTGGGAAACTTCGCATATTTTTTCAAAATGTCAATTTCCGAAACAGTAATTCCATAAATTTTCTTGAAATCGTCTATTTGTTTGTATACAAAGCCATGCTTTCTGAATTTAGTGAAATTTTGCGCCGTTTTTTGACTTATACCCAAGATTTTAAGGCTGTCGTTAGAAATTGTCATAGGATTGAAATTGAATCTTTTAGGAGCAGGGGTAGGTGAGCTGATTTTATTCGTTTTGATTGGGACTTGTTTGATTTTCTCTTTTTTGAATGTAGTGGTTTTAGATTGGTGAGCGCTATTAATGAATGAATCGATCTTATTAGCATATTTCAGCATTTCATTGCTTTCTATATCTTCTTCATTTTCAAGTAAATACAGCATGTTAGGTAAAGTAAATGTTGCAAATAATACACATAATAGAATAAGAATGAAAATTCGCTCTTTGTAGCTATAATTGAAGAGCTTTTTGGGGTTTTGGTGAATTTGTGTCATAGTTAATGGTTTTAGAAAAATCTGAGTTAACGAAATGGCAAATGCATTTTGTTAATGCACAGAATGCTTTTGCATCTCTTAGTAAATCGTAGTTTTTGTTATAAAGGAAAATGTATTCTTTGGGCTTGAATAGTGTTTGAATTTTTGATAAATCCGAAGATTCGAATTCTTTAAGTAATGCGTGATCGATTATGAATGTATCGACAATGTTTTCAAGAGGGACTTGATGGTCATAGAATAAAAAGTTTTTATTTTGGAAATGGAGTAAATAATCCTTTTTGTAAATATTTTTATTCTGAAAACTCTCATTAAATGGTATTTCTATTGTTTTTTCAGTTCCATAAAAATGTCGAATAGGCAATATATTGAAGGATTTTTCTGCACTGTCAATTGGAGCACTATGTAATGAATAAATCGTATCATCTATTTTAAAATCTATAACCTGAGATTTTTTTAGATAATAAATTTGTGTAAATATTTTATCTGATTTATTTTTTTGTACTTGAACACGATTTAATGCAAAAAATATACTTAGACAAATACCCAAAAGCCCAAATATTAATCTTTTTCTTAAAAACATTAAACTAAGAAAGAAAACTATTCCATAAAGAATTAACATTTCAAAATGGCTAAATATAATATTTGAGCTTGATCCAGGGATATTTTTAATGAAAGAGAGTACTTTAATAAAAGCATCAAGTTCAAGATTAATATAAAAAGCCAATATTTTTGAGAAATAATAAGAGCTCAGGAAAATGCTTTCTAAGTATTGTATTATAAAGTAAAAGCAGTGGCTATATAATATAATGGAAGCAAAATTTATGGCGAAAATGTTGGTTAAAAGAAAATAAAGTGGAAATAATGAAAAATAATAAATTGATAAAGGTGCAATCAAGATTTGTGCACTTATTGATAGGGCATTTAATTGCCAAAATTTATTAAGCCACGTATATTTTGTAATGATTAAATTGGCAATAGGTTTATAAAAAATTAGGATCGAAATTAAAGCCAAATAACTAAATTGAAACCCTACTTTATAAAGGCAAAATGGATCTACATATAAAGAAATAATTAAAGCCGCAATTAAAATGTTAATGCTATTTGTCTTTTTATTAAATGCCTTAGATAAAATATATAAACTTAGCATTATTGCAGCCCTAAAAGCGGAATCTGGTAAGCCAGTTATTAAACTATAAATCCAAATTCCTGAAATAATAATTAGCGCTTGTATCATTTTTAGTAAATGGTGTTTTGGCTTATTGAATCCACTGAGAAAAATCAATAAAAAGCCTATTAAGCCAACATGTAAGCCAGATACAGCCAATACATGCATGCCTCCAGTATGTTGAAAATTTTCTTTCACTTCTTTACTTAAATGATCCCTGTCACCCAATACTAATGCTGAAGCAACAGCATAAGCATCATTATTTAGAATGATATTCTTTAGTTTTTTTTGAAGGTGGTTCTTTGCAGATGTAATTTTATTTTTAAAGGATTTTATTGGAATTTTATTTAATCTTAACCATGAATTTTTATTTAAAAATACAGTCCGATTAATTCCTTGGATACGGAGATATTCTCTATAATTAAATTGATATGGATTTCTTGGTTTGGCAACCTCAGAAAAGCTTGCATAAATCAGGATTAAATCAGATACTTTTAAGTCTTTAACATCATCATTTTTATTAAAATAAATGATAGTTTTTCCAATAGTTTTGTGTAAAGTATTTTCATTAAAAATGGCTTTTACGCGTGCGATGCATTGAATAGAATTTTTCTTTTCAGAAATAGAAATAATTTCAACAATGTGCTTGTCTGAATTTTTATTAGAATAATGAAGAGGGTTGAGCTCATCTATCTTTGCATGAGCAGACAGAAAGCTAAATATTAATATTCCTAAAAATAAAATGCAGTTGGGAATCCATTTATAAGAAATAGGATATTTAAATGGAATAATGCAAAAGGTAAAGCATAAGAAAATAATTAAAATAAGTAGTGGAACTTTAGAAATTGGTTGATTTAATTGGGTGGCAAATAAAATTCCCAAAATAAAGGGTACAGCAAGCTTTAATAGCTTCAATTCCTTTAGAAACATATTAGTAGTTTTAGTTATAAGTTCTTAAGAATCAAGTTGTTATTAATTAGGCACTATTATTGCACGCCACAATAAAAAATTGTTAATTTGATTCCTATTCTTTTCAAATTAAATAAAATTCATTTAATATGAAGCTCATTTGGTTAATTTTCTCTTTAGTCTCCATTTTCTTTATGGCTCGCTATCATGCGATACATATAAATGGATGCACACAAGGAAATATTAAAACAGACATTGTTGCGCCTGCTAATACTTCACCGTCAAAATCGGATACTAAAGCTAAAAGTGCACTTTTGTTCGATTGGTCGAAAGCAGATGTTACTGCAAACCCTGAATGGAATAATTTAAGGGATTCCCTTAGAGCCGGTATACCATCAAAAGGAATTCTTGAAATTACAGGCAAATATTATGCAGATGAGTCTTATGAGGGAAAAGATTATGAAAACCTGGGAGTAGAGCGTGCGAGCATTGTGAGAGATCTATTCAAACCATATTTAGCCGATGTTAATGACATAAAGTTAAGGTCTGAGTTACTTTCAGGTTCTGTAAAAGATAAGAAAGAAAAATTCGAAGCCATTGACTTTGCTTATTTCAAAGAAACTTCTTCAAATGCAGCATTACCTGCAACTTTGCCAGTTATTTATTTTGACTATGGCTCAAAACAAATTAAGAACAGATCTCAGATTGATGCATTCTTAGCGCAATTAGCAGCTTACATGAAAACCAATGACCATAAAGTGAAATTTACAGGTCACTCTGACGCTACAAGCCCAAGTGACTTTAATTATAGACTGGGAATGAATAGAGCTAAACAAATACAATCAGAACTAATTGCTTTAGGTGTGGATTCAAAAAGGATTCTTGTAGCCTCTGAAGGGGAGACATCACCAATTTCAGATAAAGACGATCGCCTAAACAGAAGAGTTGAGGTGCAAATAATTAAGTAAATAAATTAAAACCAACCATATTATGTTTGAATTTTTTAAATCTGAGCTTTGTCCAACGGCTTTTACATCAGCATCTCTCATGCTTTTGGCAGCTGGATTATTAGGCCTTTTGCTTGGCTATTTCATGTGGGGTAGATTCAAAAGGCGAATTACCGAGCTTGAAGATGATCTATCTAGCCTCAGAGGAAAATTAAGAAAGTCAGAGGCAGATTTAGTCGATAAACAAGAGTCTTTTGATAGATTAGACGCAGATTATGCAAGTCTAAGAACAAAAAACAGAGACCTTGAATATAAATTAAGAGAATCTACGAAAATTACCAGCAGTCCAAGTGTCGAAAGCACAAACAAGGCAGTTAAAACTGGATTGACTTCTTCATTAGCAAGTACTAAAGAAGCTGTGACCGTCACTAAAGAAGCAGTCACAAGTCCTAAAGACGCTGTAGTGTCTAAAAAAGAAGCTGTTGTTGCTAAAGAAACTACAGGAAAAAGAGGCCGTCCTGCTGGTTCGAAAAATAAAACAACTACCAAAGCTGCAACAAAAGTTAAAGCTTCAACAGGAAAACGAGGAAGACCTGCTGGATCAAAGAATAAAACGACTAAAGTAAAGGCGACTAAGACCGCTGGAAAGCGAGGACGTCCAGCTGGTTCAAAGAATAAAACCACTAAGACTGCTTCCGAAGTAAAGGCGACCACTGGTAAACGAGGGCGTCCAGCAGGATCTAAAAATAAGACTGAAAAGAAAACTGCTGTGGTTAAAACAACCATAGGAAAACGAGGAAGACCTGCTGGATCTAAGAATAAAACAACTAAGGTCGTTAAAGCGACTACTGGAAAAAGAGGCCGTCCTGCCGGTTCGAAGAATAAGACCACTGGTAAGCGAGGACGTCCAGCTGGTTCTACTAACAAAACAAAGGCACTTAAAACAAGCTTTTCAGCAGCTTCATTAACTGCAGCAAAAACGGTGTTTGGTAAGAAAGTAGAAGCGAATGATTTGGCTTTGATAGAAGGTATAGGGCCTGCTACTTCTAAGTTATTTTCTAAGAATGGAATTAAATCTTGGTCTATACTTGCATCTAAAACGCCTGATGAGCTAAGAAAGATCTTACAAAAAGGTGGAAATAGATTCCAATTATTAGAGCCTAAAACATGGCCTAGGCAAGCAAAAATGGCAGCTTCTGCTGAATGGAAAAAGTTAAAAATCTATCAAGATAAACTTGATGGAGGAAAATAAATAAGACTAGATTTAACCGTGTTGGAAATGGACCTTGGAATATTCTGGGGTCCATTTCTTTTTTCTATTGAATTAATAGCTTCCGTAGAATCTTCTAAGAAACCATTCAATGATTAATAGTAAAATTAATATAGCCAAGATCCATTGAAGATTTAAAATCAGCTTATTTTTCTTAGTTTGATAAAGTACCGGTTTTACAGAATTATTTTCCTTTATATTATTATATAAGTTGTCTAAGTCGTTAATATAGAGCATATTGCCGCCATTTTGCTCAGCTAATGATTTAAGCACTGTATGGTTGGCTGTTAAATTATATAGCTCGAGTTGAATGGATCTAACACTGAATTTTCCATCAACACTAAGTTGTTCTCCTTGCAAATTAGTTGTAGAAGTATATCGATAATTTCCAGGTGGAAACAAACCTGCTCTTAAGTTGTATGCTTTGTTCGTTTTGTCAAAAGTGAATTTGAATTCTTCCCCTTTGCTATTGATAACTGTTAAAAATGCCTCAGGAGTGTTTATGGGTTCATAAGATTCATTGTACAGTTCAGCATCAAAATAAATTTCTTCATTTTCATTGAAGATATTTTTTAGTGCTGAGACGCGATATTTTCTTTTATCCTCTTTAACTGCTAAATACTGGAAGGATTTTAAAAGCACTTCTTCAATAATGTCTGTGCTACCATTTTCTGCATAATCATAAAGCTTCCAACGCCAAATTCCTTCTCCGTTTAATACGCCAACCTTTGTGCCTGTTTTTTCTGAATAAGCTAAGAGAGGATATTTAGTATCAATTTTACCAATCTTTTGATACAAAAGTACTTGGGATCCTGAAGTGCCTGTAACTTCGCCAAAAGGGCTTTTAAGCGGATTGAATTTTGGAAGTTCAGTTTTAATATTTTCATTGAATACAAAAAGATTGAAAATGCCATTTACAACTGCTTGAACATTATTCATGGCTTTATTTGAGCCTTTAATACTTATTACCTCTTGTACTTCATTAAACTTTGAAATGTCAGTCTGAGCCCCATTAATAAATAATCGAGGCATACGTTTTCTATTCATTTCTTCTAATATGGCATTAAAGTTTGCACTTGTATTAGAAGGTAATTGATGCAAAACAACAAAGTCAAAATTATTTAAAGATTGATTCGACTCAGCGATATATCTAGTAGTTATTTCATAATTTTTATTAATCGATAAAATCTGTTTCAAGGCAGTAATATCTGGGTGCGGCCCATTAGCTAGCAATAGTATTTTCAATCGTGCATCAAGGACATCCACATAAATATCTTTTCTGTTATTATATCTGCTACTTTCTCCACTAATTCCATCTATAGAAATCCGATAGGTTTGAACTCCAACTCTGTCGGCGTCAAGTATAATTTCTTCAGTCCTAAAAAAATCTTCTTTGTTAATTCTTATCGGTAGCTCCTTAATTTTAACTGGATTATCTCCCTCCATGCGAAAAACATTGAGCTTCGTCCTCTTATTCATCAGATTTTGGGCAGAGATGTCTGCCTGTATGGTAAACTTGTCCCCTAAGTATGCAATCTTGTTATGGAATACGCGCTTTAGAATGATATCTAATTTTGGCGTAGTATCACCTAATGCAAGGGTATACAAGGGAGCTTTTATCTTTGCTCCAAGGTATGCAGGATTACTACCTTCATTAAAAATGCCATCTGAAGCAATAATTACGGCGCCTAAGTTTTGATGGCTATAGTTGTCATAGACGGATTGAACGAATTGAGAAATATTAGTGAGCTTGCCATTAAATGTATAATCAATATCTGATGTGGTTTTATCACTGAAACTATAAGAATCAACTTCATAGTCAGCAGATAAATCACTTATTAGCTTATTGAATTTATTTACATAATTTAAACTGTCTTCACCGCTTAATGCTCGATCAATGCTTTCAGATTGATCTTGAGCTACAACTATTATAGGTTTTTTGACGTCAGTACTTATGAGCTTAAGTAAGGGTGACAGAAGTAGCATTGCAATCAAGGAAACGGATAGGAATCGAAGAAAACCTAATAGAAGGTTAAGCCATTTTGAATTTTCATCAAATGATCGATTCTTAAAATAAAGAACTAAGGCAACCATCAAACCCAATAAACAGCACAAAATGATGTACCATGCCGGGAACTGAAAACTTATATTTTCCAATACACTCTATGTTATCTGCACAAAGATGTAAAGATATAAATCTTTATCTTTGTCATTTTACATTGAAATAATTCAAAATATCCATAATTATTGTGAACGTGGGTCGTTTTTATTGGGTTAATGATGCAATAATGCTTATGAAAAAAATACATCTTCTTTCGATAGTTTGTTTATTTCTTTTATCAATTCCATTAAAAGCTTCCTATATGGTCTTACCCATGGATGAGAAGCAAAAGGATCATCTTAAGGCATATGGTGTAACCTATTGGGTTATAGATCAAGATGTTGAAGCTTTTTGGCTGCTTAATTATAGAGGGGGAAGCTTTGCCTTTAAGCATTTGCCTAGTTTTGAAAAAGAATGCCTTACAAGGAATGTTAGTTTTGAAATAATTCCTGATGCACAGTTCAATAAAATCTTAAATGATATTTCTCATCCAGAGAAAAATCAAGATGCCATAAAATTAGAAGTTCCTCCAAAGATTGCGGTTTACACACCACAAGAAAATAATAGAGGGGAAAAAATTCAACCTTGGGATGATGCTGTTACACTTGTATTGACTTATGCAGAAATTCCTTACGATATCGTTTATGATTCAGAAGTGCTTGATGATAAGTTGACTGAGTATGATTGGGTGCATTTGCATCATGAAGATTTTACGGGGCAATATGGAAGATTTTATCGTTCATTCGGTTCTACCCAATGGTATAGAAATAATGTTAAGAAAATGGAAGCTTTAGCAGAGAAAGAAGGATTTGCAAAGGTGTCAGAATTGAAGCTTGCCGTCGCCAAGAAAGTAAAGGAATATGTAGTTGGTGGAGGATTTATGTTTGCGATGTGTTCCGCGACAGATTCCTATGATATTGCACTTGCAGCTGAAGGTTTGGACATTTGTGCGGATATCTATGATGGTGATGCTGCTGATCCTCACGCTCAAAGTAAACTCAATTTCGATAATACCTTTGCCTTTAAGGATTTTACTTTAGTGAGAAATCCTTTGGAATATGAGTTTTCATCCATAGATAATAGAAAACGAAAAGTGCCAGCTGAAATAGATTATTTTACCCTTTTTGATTTTTCAGCCAAGTGGGATCCGGTCCCAACCATGTTAACACAGAACCATACTCGAACGGTAAAAGGATTCATGGGTCAAACAACGGCTTTCGTGGATAAACATATTAAATCTGACATATTAATATTAGGTGAAAATAAACCAGTTAAAGAAGCTAGATACATCCATAGCACCATGGGTAAAGGTTTCTTTACATTTTATGGTGGTCATGATCCTGAAGATTACAGACATTATGTAAATGATCCTGAAACAGATTTAAGTTTACATCCTAATTCTCCTGGCTATCGCTTGATATTAAATAATGTATTATTTCCAGCTGCTGAAAAAAAGAAAAGGAAAACCTAAGTCTTTTTCATTTAAATAAGCTTTCTTATATATTTTTATGTAAGTCAAATGCTAGCTAATGTTTAAGCTTCTTTATTTTTTATTAAAAATAGTTGCCTTAGTTTTTCTGCCTTTTCTGATCTTATTAAGAGTGTCTATTTTTACCCACAGTCATTATGATTTAGCCCCAACATTTGCTTTGTCTTGTGGAGCTGTTGCAACAGCTTTTGCCTTAATGATTTATTTTAGTTTTTTCTATGGAAAGCTTACAGGTAAAATAGGATCTTTTGATGCGTTTAAGCGCCGTTCATCTTTAGCACTTTTTATCGTCTTAGGTTTTGTAGCCTATGCTTTATTTTATATCAATGGTTCGAATGTCAAGCATCAAGCGATCAAAAAAGAGTTTTCAGAATTGCATCCCATTATTAGAATCGGTATTGCATCAATTGTTCTTTTTGACAAAAATATGATCATTACTGATGCAAGCAGAGTGCCAGAAGATTATAAAAAAATGGGTTTAAAAACTTCTAATAGTTCCCTTCATTATAAGCAAAAAGATGGCTATACCTATGCTGTTGATTTACGAACAAAAGGACGTCTTGAATGGGCAAATCAACTTCGTCAAATATATTTTCGGCTTATGGGATTTAATGTGCTAAGGCATACTGGTACAGCTGATCATCTGCATCTTTCACTTAGCTGTAAATATAGGCGAGGAGCCATATAAATTTCTTATTTTACTGTCAAATATTAAATATGATTCGATCTAGAATAGCTGGTATAGGTCATTTTGTTCCTGAAAGAGTTGTCAAGAATGCTGAGTTAGAAATGTACATGGAAACTTCTGATGAATGGATTCAAGAACGTACGGGTATTAAGGAAAGAAGATTTGGTGAACGGCACAAACAAACAAGTACAACATTGGGAGCTAAGGCTGCTATTGCAGCAATTGCTGATGCTGGGATTGAAAAAGATGAAGTAGACTTCATCATTTTTGCGACCCTAAGTCCAGATTATTATTTCCCAGGCTGTGGAGTATTATTACAGAGAGAACTTGGGATAACTAAAACAGAAATTGGAGCATTGGATATTAGAAATCAATGCAGTGGATTTATTTATGGTCTCAGTGTTGCCGATCAATTTATTAAATCTGGTATGTATAAAAATATTTTGCTAGTAGGTGCAGAAATGCATTCTATGGGTCTGGACTTTACTACAAGAGGGAGAGGGGTTTCTGTTATTTTTGGTGATGGTGCAGGAGCAGTAATATTACAAGCTTCGAAAGATGATGAAAAAGGCATCCTTACAACTAAGCTGCATTCCAATGGCACTCATGCTGAAGAATTAGCTTTAATAAATCCAGGATCACACGGAGGTTATCATGGTGAAAAAGAGAAGTATGGATTTAAAGAGGATAGCCCTTTTGGAGGTGTATTTGTTACAGAGAAGATGTATGAAGATGCCTTATTTTATCCTTATATGAATGGCCAATTGGTATTTAAAAATGCTGTAAGAAAGTTTCCAGAAGTAATCGTAGAAGCTTTAACTTCTGAAGGATTAAGAACTACTGACATAGATTTACTTATTCCACATCAGGCTAATTTAAGAATTAGTCAATTTGTCCAAAAGACCTTAGGATTAGAAGATCATCAAGTGAAAAACAATATTCAAAAATATGGTAATACAACAGCTGCTTCGATTCCTATAGCTTTATCTGAAGCAAAAGAAGAGGGTAGCGTGAAAGATGGAGACTTAATCTGCCTAGCTGCATTTGGCTCAGGTTTTACTTGGGGCTCAGCTCTAATAAGATGGTAATATGAAAGTAGATATTTTAGCTATATCAGCTCATCCGGATGATGTAGAACTTAGTTGCAGTGGGACTTTATTGTCTGAATTAGCTTTAGGTAAGAAAGTTGGAATTGTAGATTTAACTAAGGGAGAATTAGGCACCAGAGGCACACCTGAACTTAGACAAATTGAAGCTGAAGAAGCTGCTGCTCAAATGGGAGCTAATTTTAGAGAAATACTTTCACTTAAAGATGGCTTCTTTACGCACTCAGAAGAAAATTTAAAAGAAGTAATAGAAATAATTAGAATCTACCAGCCCAACATAGTGCTTACAAATGCACATTCTGATAGACATCCGGATCATGGGAAAGCAGCCAAGCTAGTCAAGGAAGCTTGCTTTTTATCAGGATTAAGAAAAATTGAAACAAAGCATGAAGCATGGCGGCCTACAGCGGTATATCATTATATTCAAGACTATTATTTAAAGCCAGACTTTGTCTATGATATTACACCGTACATAGATAAGAAAATTGAACTGATCAAATGTTTCAAATCTCAGTTTTATGATCCCAATTCTTCAGAACCAGATACGCCGCTAACTGGAGCTGGTTTTTTCGATTTTATTAAATCTCGTGCCGCTGAAATGGGCAGACCTAGTGGAATTGCCTATGCAGAAGGCTTTCAAGTCAATAGATTTCCTGCAATCAGATCATTAAGTCATCTTGTCTAATCTAACTTTCTTTTACATGTAGAGTCTTTGTAGACTTTCTTGTATGTACTTTTTAGCTTGAAATTCGTCTTAATAGTGTCGAATATATTTCATAGTAGTAGTTCTAACAAATAACCATTAAGTTATTTACGCAATCAAAAACCTCCTCACGGGAGGTTTTTTTATTTCCAAAACATAATGTGTAGGGGTGATTTATTCTAAAATCCTTACAATCATTGAATAGAAGTCAAAAGAAGAGGGTTTTTGTAGGGTGTAAATTGCGGTACTATTATAAAATTCTCCGTCTTAATGTCAGTTTCATAGTAGTAATCAACACAACCGAAAACTTCAAAGGAAGTTTGTAAGAAAGCCGCCAGCCTTGGGGGCTTTTTTTTATTGCGCTATCTTTGATGATAGTTTTTCATTCTTTTTAGTGATTTTTGTACCATAACATCGAAATCAAAATTAATGGAATCGGAAATACTTAAATTAGAACCTAAAAGCCTTTGGAAGCACTTTTCCAATTTAAATGCAGTCCCAAGAGCGTCAAAGAAAGAAGAAAGAGTTATACAATTCATTGTAGATTTTGCAAAGGAACTTTCATTAGAATATCAAATCGACGAGGTAGGGAATGTCATCGTAAGAAAAGACGCTACACCTGGGATGGAAAATAAACAAACCGTTGTTTTGCAAAGC
The DNA here is from genome assembly GCA_937961455.1 of uncultured Saprospiraceae bacterium. Classification (GTDB taxonomy): domain Bacteria; phylum Bacteroidota; class Bacteroidia; order Chitinophagales; family Saprospiraceae; genus CALGNN01. Next base: position 1,526 of record CALGNN010000107.1, on the reverse strand, counting down.
CATCTTGATATGGTTCATCAGAAAAATGCTGATACCACATTTGATTTTGATACAGAAGGAATTAAGATGATTTATGCAAATGATTGGGTTCGAGCAGATGGCACTACACTTGGGGCAGACAATGGGATAGGAGTAGCTGCGATCATGGCAGTGCTTTCATCAAAAGAGATTAAACATCCTCCAATCGAAGCCTTATTCACGATAGATGAAGAAACAGGCATGACAGGGGCACTAGGATTGAAAGGAGGATTACTATCTGGAACTATCATGCTGAATTTAGACACGGAAGATGATCGAGAACTTACCATCGGTTGTGCTGGCGGTGTCGATATTACAATCCAAAAGAATTATCAATCGATTGAAATTGATAGAAATTTTATTGGAATTAGATTAGAACTCAAAGGATTGAAAGGAGGCCATTCTGGGGTCGATATTCATTTCGGTAGAGGGAATGCCAATAAATTAATGAATCGAATATTGTATAGACTCAACAATGAGTTGGAAATGGTAATATCTTCAATTCAAGGCGGTGGGCTAAGAAATGCAATTCCAAGAGAGTCATTTTCAGTTATAGCTGTTCCAGAAAACAGTCTATCAAAGTTTAACTCAATTATCGAAGCTGAAGCTAAAATTATTAAAGAAGAATACCACACTACAGATCCTAACTTTCAAGTATCATTTTCCAAAGTAGCGACACCAGCAAAAGGCTTGGACTCGAATATGCAAAACAGTCTACTAAGAAGTATTTATGCATGTCCGAATGGGATTTATAGAATGAGCCCAGATATTGAAGCCTTGGTTCAAAGTTCAAATAATCTTGCAAAGGTCACTGTTGAAAATGGAGTGTGTGAAATTTTATGCCTAACAAGGAGTTCTGTCGAAACGGAAAAAGATGATCTCGTTCGTGCCATTAGCAGTGTATTTCACTTGATTGAAGCAAATGTTGAGTCAGGCGGAGCCTATCCAGGCTGGACACCTAAGCCACAATCACAGATTGTGAAAATGATGACTGCGTTATATCAAAAGAAATATAATGAAGATCCTCATGTAAACGCATGTCATGCAGGATTAGAATGTGGCATACTCGGAAAGCACTACCCAAATATGGATATGATATCGTTTGGACCTAATATTAGAGGTGCACATTCTCCTGACGAAAGGGTGCAGGTAAGTTCTGTTCAGAAATTTTGGGATTACTTTTTAGCCACACTTGAAAATATTCCACTTAAATAATAATTAATTATTAAAAGTCATTTATCAATAACTTCATTTTTACTACCTAATAGCTTGATAATGTAGCACATAAATATTATACAAATAATTATATTAAATATATGTTATATTGTAGAGTCCCTGTAGATGGGCTAAAATGTGTGGGTTTTTAATCTAAGCGTCTTAATTACAGTAGTATAAAAAAATATTTCATTGTTTAACACACCATACGCTTTTACTCCAAAAAATCAATAAAATAAAGAAGCTTCCAAATCGGAGGCTTTTTTTATTTAACCAATATTGCCTCCAATTCT